>NZ_JBXAJH010000001.1:0-379895 GCF_058797075.1 Acidovorax sp. GW823-FHT02H02
TAAACAGCGCTTGGCAGATTACTCAAGCGCTGCAGTGTCGTTGGATTTGACTCTATTTTTTAGATGCGATTGCCCTGGCACTCCCTTCCGACAGACCGACGGCATCCCCCGCGCTCAGCACCGGGGCGCCATCACGCCGCACCCCGCTCCGAAACCCCTGCCGCCTCAAAGCTCGCCATCTCGCGCAGCATCGCGCAGGCCGATTGCAGCAGCGGCCAGGCCAGCGCTGCGCCCGAGCCCTCACCCAGGCGCAGGCCCATGTCCAGCAGGGGCTCGGCCTGCAGCTGTGTCAGCATGAGAGCGTGGCCGGGCTCGCCCGAGCTGTGGGCGAACACGCAGCGTTGCAGCACGGCGGGCTGCAGGCGCGCGGCGACCAGCACGGCGGCGGTGGTGATGAAGCCATCGACCACGATGACGCGGCGCTCGGCGGCGGCCTGCAGCACGGCGCCGGTCATGGTGGCGACCTCGAAACCGCCGAGCGCGGCCAGGGCGTCGAGTGGCGCCGTGGCGTGGGCATTGGCGGCCAGTGCCTGCTCCAGCACGGCGCGCTTGCGGGCGATGCCGGCGGCGTCCAGGCCCGTGCCGGCGCCGGTGCAGTCCTGCAGCGAGACACCGCACAAGCGCGCCAGCAGCAGCGAGGCCACCGAGGTGTTGCCAATGCCCATCTCACCCAGCAGCAGCGCATTGCCGGGCAGGCCGCGCACCACCTCCATGCCGTTGGCCAGCGCCTGCGCGCAGTGCGCGGCGCTCATGGCCGGGCCGATGCTGGCGTCTTGCGTGCCTGGCGCCACCTTGCGCAGCCACAGGCGGGGCTGGCCGGGTGCGGCCTCGCGCGGCGCGATGTCACGGGCCACGCCGCAGTCCACTACGTTCAGCGCCAGGCCGTGCTGGCGCGCCAGCACACTCACGGCGGCGCCGCCGGCCAGAAAGTTCTCGACCATCTGCCAGGTGACATCGCTCGGGTAGGCCGAAACGCCGCGCGCCACCAGGCCGTGGTCGCCGGCAAAGACCACCATCTGAGGCTGCACCAGCTGCGGCGCCTCGCTGCCCAGAACCTGACCGATGCGCAGGGCCAGGCGCTCCAGGCGGCCGAGCGAGCCGAGCGGCTTGGTCTTGTGGTCGAGCACATGTTGCAGCCGCGCGGTGAGGGCGGCATCGCCAATGTCGGCGATGGCGGGAACGGTGAAATGGGTCGGGTGGTGCATGAAAAAACCGCTTTCAGAATCAGCTTGAAAAATGGTGGACGGAATCACTGGATCAACGCGCGCAGCACGCCGGGGGCAAAGTGCGCCTGCACCGCGTCGGCCAGGCCGTCGAACACCGCGTCCAGCGTGGGCGCACCGGCCCCGAACAGCGCGCGCAGCGCAGCAGGGTCTTCCAGCAGACCGTGCAGGTACAGCCCGAGCACGTTGCCGGCGGCGTTCTGCCAGGCCAGGCCGGCGAGCACCTCGCGCGCCACATCGCCCTTGGTGGCCATGGCCGGGTGCTGGGCGGTCTGGCCGTGGTGGATTTCGTAGCCAGACACTTCAACGCCCGACAGCCCGGCCCAGGCGCCGGTCAGCTCGGCAAAACAGGCCGTGGTGTGGCGCACTGTTTTGTCGGGCTCAAACGCAGTGACCAGCGGCAGCAGCCCCAGGCCTGGGCCGTTGCCGTCCACGCCGTGCGGGTCGATCAGCGCTTCGCCCAGCATCTGCAGGCCGCCGCAGATGCCCAGCACGCGCCCGCCGCGCGCGGCATGGGCGGCGATGGCTGCATCCAGCCCCTGCGCGCGCAGCCAGGCCAGGTCGGCGGCCGTGGCCTTGGAGCCGGGCAGGACGATCCAGTCCGCGCCCACCACATCGGCCGGGCTGCGCGCCCACAACAGGCGCACGCCGGGCACGTTCTTGAGCGGCTGGAACTCGTCGAGATTGCTGATGCGCGGGTAGGCCACCACAGCGATGGTGGTGTGCACGGCACCCGCTGCCGTGCTGCGGTCGTCAAAAACGCCATCTTCCTCGGGCAGGCCGTGGCGCCACTGCATGGGGATGGTGGCCACGGTGGACACGCCGGTCAGATCGTGCAGCATCTGCGGCGCGGGCGCGAGCAGCGCGGCATCGCCGCGAAACTTGTTGAGCACAAAGCCGTGGATCAGCGCGCGTTCCTCCTCGGGTAGCAGTGCCCAGGTGCCGTACAGGTGGGCAAACGCGCCGCCCCGGTCGATGTCGGTCACCAGCAGGCAGCGTGCCTGCGCATGGCGGGCCACGCGCATGTTCACGATGTCGCTGGCGTGCAGGTTGATCTCGGCGGGCGAGCCCGCGCCCTCGATCACCACCACGTCGTTATCGGCGCGCAGCGCGTCGAGCGCGGCGGCAATCTGCGGCCAGACCTTTTCGCTACGCCCGCGCCAGGGCAGTGCGGTCAGCTCGGCACTCACCTGCCCCATCAGCACGACCTGGCTGTGCGTGTCGGCCTCGGGCTTGAGCAGGAGCGGGTTCATGCGCACCTCGGGCTCGGCGCGGGCCGCCAGCGCCTGAAAATACTGGGCACTGCCAATCTCCCCCAGGCAGCCGTCGGGGCCGGCCACTACACGGGCGTTGTTGCTCATGTTCTGCGCCTTGAAGGGCGCGACCTTCAGGCCCTGGTTGCTGTACCAGCGGCACAGCGCGGTGGTGAGCCAACTTTTGCCGGCGCCGCTGGTGGTGCCCAGCACCATCACACAGCGGGCCAATGTCTTGGGGGGTTGTGTCATACGTCCTTCTTTTCTGCCGATGGCGCGCGGGCACGCCAGGCCATCTCCAACGCCTGCTGCGCGGCCGGGGACCGCACCCCCAGCCGCACCCAGCCCGGCAGGCCGAACGAGGTGCACTCGCGCAGCTTGATACCCGCAGCGCGCAGGTGCGCCCCATCGCGCTCGTGCATGCCACCGGGGGGCAAGGCACAAAAATAGTTGGCCAGGCTGCCGCCCTGCACGGCCCAGCCCAGACGCTCACACAGGGCCAGCTGGCGCTGCTTCCAGGCCGCCAGGGTGACCAGGCTGGCCGCCCGCCAGCGCTGCGCGCCGGGCTGCACCCAGGCCTGCAGCATGGCCACGCCATGGGCCCCCACGGGCCATGAGGGTGCCAGCGCTGCCAGCGCCTGCACCTGCGCCTGCACCTCGCTGCCCGGCGGAGCCACGGCGTAAGCAGCGCGCACCCCGGTCAGGCCCAGGGCCTTGTTGGGCGTCCACAGCTGCCAGCAGGGTGCAGACGTTGCGGAAGGCCCGGACCACGCCACGCCGTCCAGCCGCAGCGGTGCGTAGGCGCAGTCGAGCACGCGCAGGACCGGGGGAGCAGCGGGGTCCGCATCGGCAGCGGCCTGCACCCACAGGCCCAGCGCGGGGTCCGCCAGCCCTTGCGGGCTGCCGGGCTCGCAGGCCCATTGCAGGCCGACGCTGGCGCTGCCTGCATCCGTGGGCCGCAGCAATGCCAGGCCCCGTGCCTGAGCCGCCTGCGGGTAGTCGCCATAGCAATGCGCGGGCAGCGCAACGGCACGCGCGCCCTGCTGCGCCGCCAGGGCCGTGATGCGGTGGATGAATTCGCTGGCGCTGCCGGCCAGCACGATGCGCTCTGGCGCAACGCCATGCAAGGCGCCCAGGCTTTCGCGCAGCGCTGTGTAGGCCGGGTCGGGATAGCAGGTGGCGTCGGCCTGCTGCACGGCGCGCAGCGCCTCGGGGCAAGGGCCGCAGGCGTTGCTGTTGGTCGAGAAATCGTGCAGCGGCACACCTGCCGCATCGGGGCCGCCGTGGGGGGGCAAGGCTTCGGAAAAAACGCTCATGCAGCGGTTACCAGCACCACCAGGACATGCGCCACCGCGGCCAGCGGCACCAGCGCCATCACCACCATGGACACCAGCTTTTCGGCCCGCCGCGTATCGAGCGGCCCCGCATCCCGGCCCTTTCTGTTGAGCACATACACGCCTGGCTTGGCCAGCCGCACGCCCAGGGCCATCGCCATCGCCGCCATGGGCCAGCCACTGTTGGGCGATGGGGTCTTGCGCGCCTGGCGCGCCAGCTCGCGCAGCGACAGCCCCCGCGTGGCCAGCGCCAGCAGCAGCGCCGTGAGGCGCGCGGGCAGCCACGACAGCACGTCGTCCGCCCGCGCGGCCCATTTGCCCGCCCATTGCCAGTAGCGCCCGCCGCGCATGCCAGGGTAGCCCCACATGGCATCGGCCGTGTTGGCAAAGCGGTACAGCGCGGCACCGGGAAGGCCCAGCAGCGCGAACCAGAACAGCGGCGCCACCACCGAGTCGTTGAGATTCTCGGCCAGCGACTCGATGGCCGATTCGCGCACCTGAAGTGCATCGAGCTGTGCCACATCGCGGCTCACCAGACGCGCCAGGCGTTCGCGCCCCTCGGGCAGCGAGCGGGCCAGGGCTGCTTCCACGGCCAGCACTTCGTCGCACAGCATGCGCCAGGCAAACAGCGGCTTGAGCAGCAGCGCCAGCAAGGCCGCCGCCAGCAGCCAGTGCAGTTGCAGCGCGGCCCATTGGGCACCCCAGAAAATCACAAAAACCACAGCAGCCAGCGCACACCAGACAAGCGCTGCAGCCCAAAAACACGTCCAGTCTTGCGCCTTGGGCGACAACGGCGCCAGCCGCTCGCCCCACCAGCGCAGTGCCTGCCCCATCCACACCACCGGGTGCGCGCGCTCGGGCGGCTCACCCACCAGCCGGTCCAGCCAAACCGCCAGCAACAACGCCAACGCCCCGGACAACGCGGCCTCCAACGATACAGGCAACCCCACAGCCTCCAGATTCATGGCACCGGCCCTTCTGCAAACAGGCTGCTCGCCTGGCCCCAGGCATTGTCGAACACCAGCGCCTGCAGCGGCTGGCGCTGCGCCCAGCGGGTCTGGGCCAGCATGGGCTCGGCGTAGAACGCATGCACCGGCCCCAGGCACAGCAAGGCGATCGGTTCGGCGCCCTCGGGCAGTTGCAGCAGGCCGGCCACGGCAGCGGGGTCGAACAGCGACACCCAGCCCATGCCCAGGCCCTCGGCACGCGCCGCCAGCCACAGGTTCTGGATGGCGCAGGCGGCCGAGGCCAGGTCCATCTGCGGCAGGGTGCGGCGGCCGAAGATGTGCTTCTCGCGGCCATCGGCCAGGGACACCGCCAGCACCTCGGCGGCCTCCAGCAGGCCTTGCACCTTCAGGCGCATGAATTCGTCTTCGCGCTCGCCCAGGGCACGGGCCGTGAGCACGCGTTCCTCCTCGACCAGCCCGTGCAGCTGCTCGCGCAGGGCGCGGTCGGTCACGCGCACAAAGCGCCAGGGCTGCATGAAACCCACGCTGGGCGCATGGTGCGCGGCCTCCAGCAGGCGGCGCAGCGTGTCGTCCGGCACCTGGCCACCGGCGAAGTGGCGCATGTCGCGCCGCTCGAAGATCGCCCGGTACACGGCCCGGGCGTCGCCGGGCGCAAAGGCCTGGGGTGATGGGTTCACGCTATCCGCGCTGTCCGCGCCCTGCTCAGCCATCGCCATCAGTCCTCGATCCCGCGCTGCGCGGGTACACCGGCCTTGAACGCGTGCTTGACCATCTTCATCTCGGTCACGGTATCGGCCAGTTCAATGATCTCTTCGGGGCAGCGGCGGCCGGTCAGCACCACATGCACGTCGCGGGGCCGCTCGCGCAGGGTCTGCAGCACGCCGTCGAGCGGCAGCCAGCCATAGATCAGCGGGTAGGTGATTTCGTCGAGCACCACCATGAAATACTCGCCCGAGAGGATGGCGGCACGCGCCTTCTCCCAGCCGTCGCGCGCCAGCTGCGCGGAGTGCTCCAGATCCTGGCTCTTCCAGCTGAAGCCGTCGCCCAGCCCTTCGATGGGAATGCCGATCTGCTCGAACATGCGGTGCTCGCCAAACCGGGCCGTAGGCACCTTCATGAACTGGTAGATCTTCACGGCCTTGCCGCGGCCATGCGCACGCAGCGCCAGTCCAAAGGCCGCCGTGCTCTTGCCCTTGCCGTCGCCGGTGTTGACGATGACCAGGCCCCGGCGCTCGCCCTCGGCCTTTTCGTAGCGTTTCTCGGTGGGTGGGGTTTCGATCTGCATGGTGGGCATTCTTTCAGACAGGTTGGGTGTCACAGACCGGCCAATTGCGGCTGTGGTGACAGGGAAAACGGGCGCCGGGCCTGCCAGACAGCGCCAGCGAGCACCACGAGGGCCATGACCAGCAGCGCCACGATGCCGGCCATGCGCTCCACCGGCGCGGTCGGGGTCACGGCGGCTTCGCGCTCGGGCCGGCGCTCCAGCAGCACGCCCATGGCAGGCGCTGCGGGTGTGGCCGGGGGAGTCTCGGCCTGGTGCGGTGGCGCAGGCAGATCGGCAGACGGCGGGGTGGCCACAGCCATGCCCGTGGGCGCGCGGGCTGGACCCTGCGCGGCCTGCTCCACCCAGCGGCGCACACTGGGCAGCTCGGCCGCCAGCGGGGCGGCGCGCGTCAGTTCCTGGTACCTCTGCGCGAGCTGCTTTTGCGTGTCGGCATCGGCCTGCCAGTAACCCTGGCGCTGCGCCTGCACCAGGCGTTCCAGCGATTGGGCATAGGCCTGCGGGTGCTCCTTGAGCCACTCGGGCAGGCCCAGCCGGTGCTTGTCGCGCACCAGCACGTCGTAGAAGCTCTGCCAATGGTCGCTGCGCACCGTGTCGGGCGCCACGGCCTGCCAGCCCCAGGCGAACTGCACGGCCTTGAGCACCTGCAGCGTGCCCGCATAGCCCTCGGCCTTTTGCGCCTTGAGCCAGCCGGGGTGCAGGTAGCGCGACTGCATCTCCAGCGCAATGGCGCGCTGCGCGGTCTCGGTGGTGGGCTCGCCCGCGTCCTGCAGCTGGGCCACATGCAGCTCCAGCCCCTGGGTGCGGCCCGCCACGCGGGCGGCGGCCGACAGGCCGCCGAGGTACTGGAACGGATCGTCCGAGCTGACCATGGCATACAGGTGCGAGCTGCGCGAGAGGATGGCGGCGTCGGTGCGGCGCAGGTGCGCGCCCAGGGCCTTGGCCGCCGTGCCACCCGCCACGCCCGTCACCGGCTCGCCGTCCAGGTAGGGCTGGCTCATGCGCTCCAAAAACATCTGGCCCAGGCGCGCATCGTTGGTCTGCAGGCCATCGCTCTGCACCGCGTCCGACAGGCCCGTGCCGTAGTCGCCCACCGCGTTGCCGAACGCGCGCACGCGCGCCAGCTGATCGGCCTGGGCGCGGGGCACGCCTTGCCTGCGCAGTTCCTGGCCAATCTGCTCGGTGTTGCGCGCAATCACATTGCCGGGCTCGGCCGTGACGGCCTGGGTCACCGCGCGGTCGAGCAGCGCCATGAGCGCAGGGAACTGGTCGCGGTACGAGCCGGTGATGCTCATGAGCACATCGATGCGCGGGCGCTGGAGCTCATCGGCCGCGATGGTCTCCACGCGCACCGGCCGGCCCGAGTCGTCCCACACCGGGCGCATGCCCAGGGCCACCAGGGCCTGGGCCTCCATGATGCCCTGGTGGCGCAGGGTTTCGCCGGCCCACAGCGACAGCGCCATGCGCTGCGGCGCCTGGCCGCCATGGCGCGCCTGGTAATCCTTGAACCAGTCGTTGAACAGCGTCTGCGCCACGGCATAGGCCTGGCGCGTGGGCAGGCGGCTGGGGTCCAGCCCCGTGAGGTTGCGGCCCGTGGGCAGGCTGTCGGGGTTGCGGATCGGGTCGCCACCGTAGGCGGCAGGCAGGAAGCGGCCCTCCAGCCCGGCCAGCAGGCCAGGCATCTCGCCCTCGGTGGCCAGCAGGCGCTCCAGCGCCTGCGCGCGCTGGGCCAGTTGCAGCAGCGCAGGCGTGGCTATGGGCTTGCGCGCGGCGCGGTTGGGCACATGGTCTTCGGCGCGCACCACGTCGGATGCCGCTTGCGCTGGCAGCGCGGGGCGCAGGTCCAGCACGCTCGCAGCCTGCGCATCCTTCAATGCCACTTCCAGCCAGCGCGCGGGGCGCGCGGCCAGCACCGCGTCGTGCTGGATGAGGAAGGCCTCGTCGATGTCCTCGCCCAGCGCCTCAATCAGCGGCTTGCGCAGCGCCTGCAGGATGGTCTCGCGCCGCTGCTCGGGCGCGGGCACGCGGCCAAACACGGCCAGGCCCTTGGGTTGCGAGCTTTGTGCCAATTGGTCCAGGTAGGGGTGCAGGATTTCGAGGAAGCCGCTGAAGTCGGCCGCGATGCGCTCTGCGCTCCAGCCCAGATCGCGGTGCAGCTGGTGCTCCACGAACTGCGCGACCAATTGCTTTTCGAGCGCACGGCGCGTGGGGCCTTCGTCCACGGTCTCCCATTCGTGCATCACCTCGTGCATGTGGGCCATGCGCGCCTCGAAGCCCGCAGGCGCGAACACGGGCGTGCGGTGGCTCACCAGCACGGCGCGGCCCCGGCGCTTGGCCGTGAGCGCCTCGCCCAGGTTGTCCACGATGTAGGGGTAGACCACGGGCAGATCGCCCAGCGGTAGCAAGGCGTCGTCATGCACATCCAGCGCACGCGCCTTGCCGCCGGCCCACTCCTGCGTGCCGTGGGTGCCGTAGTGGATGAGTGCATCGGCCTCCCGCTGCGCCCACAGGTACACCGCCAGGTAGTGGTGCGAGAGCGGCGCCTTGGATTTGTGCATGAAGGGGTTCTGGCCCAGGCGCAGTGTTTCTTCGCGCGGGGGCTGGGGCAGCACGGTCAGCCGGCCCATCTGCAGGCGCGGAATGGCGAACACCTTCTCGCCCTGCCAGTCCACCACATAGCGGCTTTTCTCGGGCGGGCCCCAGTGCGCGTTCATGCGCTCGCGCACGGCCTGGGGCAGCGTGGCCAGGTGCTGCGCGTAGCGCGCCAGCGGCAGCGCGGCAGCCTGGCCGCTTTGCAGCAGCGCGCGCGGGTCGGCGCCAGGGTAGTAGGCGGCCAGCAGCGGCTTGAGGCCGTCGATCCAGCCCTGCTCGGGTATGCGCTGCGTGCGGTAGCCCGCCGCTGCCAAACCGGCAGACACCTGCTCCAGGCTGCGCGGCACGTTGAGAAACGAAGCGCCGAAGTTGGTGCCGCCCGGGGGGTAGTTGTAGACCATGGCCACCAGGCGCTTGTCGGCGGCGGGTTTCGTCTGCAGCGCGATCAGACGCCGTGCCTTGGCCGCCACGGCCTGGGCCTGGCGCTCGATGAGATGAAAGTCCCTGCCCTCGGCGCCGTGGGCGGCGACCAGGACCGGATCGATGGCACCGGCTGCCTCGGGCTGCGCCAGGTAGAACGGCACGTCGGACAGCGACAGGCCCGTGTTGCTGGCCTCCCACGCCGCCGCATCGCCCGCGCGGTAGGGCTGGGTGGCCAGCAGCGGCACGCCCCAGCGCGCCAGCAGCGGCTGCAGCGCGGCGGCCTGGGGCACGAGCTGGTGCAGCACCAGGGCGGAAGCATGCAGGCGGCCCGGGCCGGTGCCGCCGGCGCCACTGGCGGCGGGCAGCTCCAGCACGTCGGTCAGGGTCTGCGCCGTGAGCTGCTGGCCAAACGCCGCATAGGCGAACAGGCCCTGCTGGCGGAAGGTACGCAGCCAGGCATCCAGCCATTCGGTGCTGCCGTCCACGAAATGGTGGCGATGCACCAGCACGGCCACGGCGGGCAGGCCGCGCAAGCCACCCTGCCCTGCGCGCCACTGCTCCAGCGCTGCGGCGTGGGGCAGCAAACCGGGGGCGTCGGGATGGTAGATGCCGCGGGCGGGCAGGATCTCGGGCGCAGGCAAGGCCGGCAGGGCCGCGCCCGCCACCACGGCACGCGCGAGGGCCATGGCGTGCTGCAGGTTGCGCGGGCCGCCGGCCTGCAGGTAGGCCACCATGCGGGCAGGCGCATCCAGCCCCGCCAAGTCGGCCGCCGGGGTGCCCGCAGGCACCCAGACTACGCGGCCGGGCGTGCGCGCGTCAGGGGCGTCCAGTGCGGGGCCCACCATGCGGCGCAGGCGCGCTTCCACGCTGGCGTGTGGAACATCCACCCACACCAGCGCAGCGCCCGCCAGCGCGCGCTCCAACTGCTGGGACTGGGCGGCATCCAGCACCGCCGGGCCTGCGAGCGGGTAGTCGATGTGCGCAAAGCCCAGGCCTGCCTCAGTGGCCAGGCGCTGCACCATGGCCGTGCGCGTGGCCGTGGTGATGTCGGAGGTCAGCCACAGCAGCACCGGTGCAGACGGCGCGGCCTGCACCAGGGGCACAGCCAGCAGCAGGCACCACAGTGCCGCGCGCAGCACCAGTTTCATCATGGCCTGGCGGCATCGGCTGCGGGTGCCACGCCGGTTTCGGGGATGTAGACGATGTTGCCGTCTTCGAGCTGGTAGGCCACGCCCGCGCGCACGCCCTGCCCTTGCGCTGCGCTGCCCGCGCCCTTGAAGCGCACTTCCTTGCCCTGCTCGCGCACCACGACTTCCATGTCGGGCTGGCCGGGGTTGCGGATGATGGTGACGCGCTCTTGGGCACTGGTCTGCGACTGAACGGCCACGGCCGTGAGCAGCGCCACGACGAGTACCAGGAACACGTCCACCAGGTTCACGGCGGACAGCATCGGGTCGTCGTCGTCCTCGGCCAGAACGCTCAGGTGCTTCAGGGTCATTGCGCCACCCCCCGCTCCTTGCGCACCACCAGCAGCTCGGCCAGCAGCCAGCGGCGGCGCACCGAGTACACCACCAGCCCCACCGACGCAGCCGCCAGCGCCAGCACCACGCCCGCAAAGGCGCCGCTGAACACCGCCAGCGCCTGCTGGCCGTTGCCCGCCGCCACGCTCTGCAGCGCAGGGCCGAGCGGGATCATCGTGGCGATCAGCCCCAGCATGGGCGACAGGCGACTGAGCAGGCGCACGGGCTCCACCTGGCGCACCAGTTGCAGCTCCAGTTCTTCCATCGACAGCCCGGGCGCCACGCGCAGCGAGCGGTATTGCGGCTGGCGCCAGCGCTGCCAGGCCTCCATCAGCGTGGCGCCGCCCGACCACAGCGCGTAAACGAACGCCAGCCCCACCAGCACCAGCACCGGCCACAGCAACGCCTGCGCCACCTGCGAAAAACCCGATTCGATATTCATGCTGGCACGTCCTTGGTTCCTTGGTTGTTCTTGCGCTGCAGGGATGGCAGCGCCATCCACATGCCGTCGAGCTGGCGCACATGGATGCGGTGGTCAAACACCTGCTCCAGCGCGGCCTGGGTGGCGGCGGCGTCGCAGGCGCCGTGGTGCAGCACCCGGCCCGCGGCCATCACCACCATGTCATCGGCCTGCAGCGCCAGCGACACCTCGTGCAGCACGCTGACCACGGTGGTGCCCTGCGCCACCAGGGCGCGCACCAGCAAGAGCCAGTCGGCCTGGTGCGGCGGATCGAGGTTGGCCAGGGGTTCGTCCATGAGCAGCACCTGGGCCTGCACCGCCAGCAGCCGGGCCAGCAGCACGCGCTGGCGCTCGCCGCCCGAGAGCTGGCCCAGCGCGCGGTGGCGCCAGTCCCACGCCTGGGTGGCGCGCAGGGCCTGCTCCACCGCGGCGTGGTCGGTACCGCTGGGCGGTGACAACCAGGGCTGGTGCGGCAGGCGGCCCAGCATGGCCACGTCGTACACCATGAGATCATCGGCGGCCACCTCGTTCTGGCCCAGCCACGACAACGCCCGTGCACGCTCACCGCGGTGCCATTGCGCCAGGGGGCGGCCCAGCAGATGCACGCTGCCGCTGCAGGGCATGAGACCCGCCAGCGCGCGCAACAGTGTGGACTTGCCAGCGCCGTTGGGGCCCACGATGCTGGTCCAGCGGCCCGCCGGCAGCTGCAGCGTCACGCCATGCAATATGGGGGATTTTCCAATGCTGGCACTGATTCCATCCGCGCCAATAGCTATTTTTTCAGGAGCGTTTGCCATTTACAGCAGCCCCCCTGGCCCCGTGCGCCGGTGCATGAGCCACAGCAGGTAGCCGCCACCGAGCACGGCGGTGAGCACACCCACCGGCAGCTCCTGCGGGGCGATGAGCCCGCGCGCGAGCAGGTCGGCCGCCGCCAGCAGCACCGCCCCCATCAGGCTGGCCAGCCCCATGAGGCGGCCGTGCGGCACCTTGGCCACCGCGCGCACCAGGTGCGGCGCGGCCAGGCCCACAAAGGCGATCAGGCCCGTCTGCGCCACGGCCGTGCCGGTGGCCAGCGCCAGCACCGCCACCAAAGCGGCGCGCAGCGGCGCCAGCGGCAGGCCCAGGCTGTGCGCCGTGGATTCGCCCAGCGCCAGTCCATCGAGCACGCGCGACAGCGCCCAGGCCGCCACGAGGCACAGCCCCCACACCCCCGCCATCAGCAGGCATGAGGTCCAGCCCACGAAGCCGGTGGAGCCCAGCAGAAATGCCTGCATGGCCTGCAGCGAATCGGGCGACAGCAGCAGGATGAGCGAGGTGAACGCCCCCAGCACCACGCCCACGATCACGCCCGCCAGCAGCAGGCGCAGCGTGTGCTGCACCCCGCGCGCCAGCGCCAGCGTGAGCAGCACCGCCAGCACGGCACCGGCGAACGCGGCACCCGTCAGGCCCAGGCGCACCAGCCAATGGCCGGAAAACACCAGGGTCACCGCCGCGCCCTTGGCGCTGCCCACCATGCCCGCCCCGCCACCCATGAGCGCCAGCGCCGTGGCCACGCCCAGCGAGGCACCCGAGGCACTGCCCAGCAGGTAGGGGTCGGCCAGCGGATTGCGAAACAGCCCCTGCGCCACGGCGCCCGCCAGGCCCAGCAAGGCCCCGGCGCACCAGGCGCCCAGCGTGCGCGGCAGGCGGATGTCCCACACGATCTGCCAGGCCATATCACGGGCAGCGCGGGAGGCGGAGTCGGAGCCGTCGCCCCACAGCGCGGGCCAGAGGTTCTCCAGCCCCACGCTGCCCACGCCCGTGCCCAGCGGCACCAGCAGCATGCTGGCCGCCACCAGCGCCCACCCCAGCCAGCGCCCGCGCCGTGCCACAGACAGGCTCATGGACGCCCCGCCGCAGTGCCCCGGGCGGCAGGCACCGTCTTGCTGGTCAGGCAGCGTGCCATGAGGCGCGCGCCCTCGGCCATGCGCGGCCCAGGCCGCACCAGAATGTCCGCCTCTTCGGGGGAGAACACGCACAGCCGCTGCTCGCGCAGGGCACGCAGGCTGCTCCAGCCGGGACGCTCGGCCAGGCCGTCCACGCTGCGTGCGCTGATCATGATCAGGTCAGGGTCGGCCCGTACCACGAATTCGGGGTTGAGCTTGGGGAAAGGCCCGAGCGATGCCGGCAGGATGTTGCGGGCGCCCAGGCGCGCAAGGGTCTCGCCGATGAAGGACGAGGTGCCCGCGCCATACGGCCCGCGATTCACCTCGAAGTACACGCGTGCGTTGCGGGCGGCAGGGGGCACCGACTGCGCCGCCGCCTCGACCGCCGCATCGATGTGGCGCCATACGCGCAGCGCATCGGGCACGGCCAGCACCTGGCCGATCTTGCCCATCACGCGCTGCACGTCGGCGTGGCTCCTGGGCTCCAGCGCCACCACGGTCAGGCCCAGCGATTCGAGCCGGGCCGACGCGCGCGACGAGGTGGCCATGACCACCACATCGGGCCGCAGGGCCACGATGGCTTCGATGTTCGGATCGAGCCCACCGCCCACCTGGGGCAGCCGCGTGACGGCCTCGGGCCAGTTGGAATAGCGGTCCACGCCCACCAGCCGGTGGCACTGGTCGAGCGCGCAGAGGGTTTCGGTGAGCGAAGGCAGCAGGCTCACGATGCGCTGGGGCGGCCGCGGCAGCGTGACGGTGCGGCCCCGGTCGTCGGTGACCTGGATGGCCTGGGCGGATGCCTGCGCCTGTGCGAGGCCCGCCATGAGCAGGCCCAGCGCGACAAGGATGGCGATCACCCACAGGATGCGGCGCACGGGAGTTGGTTTCATGGCTTCATTTCAAGGTCAAGGGCAGGCCCGCTGCCATCAGGGTGACGCGGGGGCACAGCTGGGCCACCCGCTGGTTCAGGGTGCCCAGGGCATCGACAAAGGCGCGCACCTCGCGCCCCAGCGGTATGACTCCCAGGCCGATTTCGTTGCCCACCAGAACCACAGGGCCCGGGGATTGCCGAACTGCTTCCAGAAACATGGCTGCCTGCGCTTTCCAGCCATGCGCCAGAGCCTGTTTCTGTTCAAAGTCCATGGTTTCCGCACCCATGGGCATGGTCCAGTGGGTCAGCCACAGCGTAAGGCAGTCCACCACCACCAGGGTGTGCGCCGTGCCGAGGCGCGCCACGGCAGCGGCCAGATCGTGCGGCTCTTCCACGGTCTGCAGGCCGGGCACACGCAGGGCGCGGTCGCGCTGGTGGCGGGCGATGCGCTCGCGCATCTCGTCGTCCCAGGCCTGCCCCGTGGCGATGAGCACGGCGCGGTGCGCGCCCGATTGCGCCAGCCAGTCGCGCGCCAGCAGCTCGGCACGGCGCGACTTGCCGCTTTTCTGGCCACCGAGGATGAGTTCGGTGGTGATGGGCGATGGCGACACGGTCATGCAGGCACTCCGCCCAGCAGATGGGCCGCCGCCTCGGGGCTGGAGGGAAACCACGCATGGAAGTAGCTCGCGTGCAGGCTGTCCTGCCGGTACAGCGCCTCGCCAGCCGCCGGTGCAGGCGCTTCGCCGGGCCGGACCGTGCGAGCCACCACTGGCGCGCTGCTGTCGCTGGTCGAATAGTGGAAGGTATGGCCGCGCAGCGTGTGCGCCGCCACGTCCACCTGCTGCGGCCCCAGCGCGGCCAGCCGCTTGTGCAGATTGACATGGCCAGGCAGCAGCCCCCACAGCGGTGCCGTGCTGCCGTCGGTCAGCGTGATCGATTCCATCAGCGCCATCATGCCGCCGCACTCGGCCCACAGGGCTTTGCCGGCTGCCACATGCGCGCGCAGGCTGGCCTGCATGCCGGTGTTGGCCGCGATCTGCGCGGTGTGCAGCTCGGGGTAGCCACCGGGCAGCCACACGGCATCGCAGGCGGGCAAGGCGGTGTCGCGCAGGGGCGAAAAGAACACCACGCGCGCGCCCATCTGCTCAAGCAGCTGGATATTCGCGTCGTAGATGAAGCAGAACGCTGCATCCCGCCCCACGGCCACCGTGCGCCCAGCGAGCAAGGCGGGCACGGCCGGCAAGTGCACGGGCGCGGGGAAATCCACCGCCCAGCGTTGCAACTCCTGGGCGGTCATCTGCCCCAGCGGCGTGGCCTCCAGCGCATCGGCGGCGGCATCGAGGCGCTGCTGGCTGTCGGACAGCTCGTGCGCCGCCACCAGGCCCAGGTGCCGCTCGGGCAGCAAGGCCCCTGCAGACCGGGCAGCGCCCGCATCGGCGCTGGCAGTCACCCGCATCAGCGCACCCAGCCAGTCTTCGGGTGCCCGCAGGCCGGACCGCAGCATGTCGGCGTGGCGCGCGCTGCCCACCCGGTTGGCCAGCACGCCCGCCCAGGGCAGGCCTGGGCGATAGTGCTGCAGGCCAAACGCCAGTGCACCAAAGGTGCCGGCCATGGCGGAGGCGTCCACCACCGCCAGCACCGGCACGCCGAAGCGCTCAGCCAGGTCGGCGGCGCTGGGATCGCCGTCGAACAGGCCCATCACGCCCTCGATGAGGAGAAGGTCGGCCTCCTGCGCCGCTGCGTGCAGGCGCTGGGTGCAGTCAGCCGCGCCGGTCATCCACAGGTCGAGCTGGTGCACCGGCGCACCGCTGGCGAGCTGGTGCCAGTGCGGGTCGAGAAAATCCGGCCCGCACTTGAAGACGCGCACTTTCAGGCCCTTGCGCGTGTACAGCCGCGCCAGGGCGGCAGTTACCGTGGTCTTGCCCTGGCCCGAGGCGGGGGCGGCGATCAGGAGCGCGGGGCAACGGGCAAAGGCAGACATGGCAACCTGCACTTACTGAGGCGCCCACTTCACGCCGACATACAGCGTGCGGCCGGGCGTGGCGTAGGTGCGGGCCAACTGGTAGTCCTTGTCGGCCAGGTTGTCGACGCGGGCCAGCAGGGTGTAGTCGCGGGCGATGCGGGTGCTGGCGTAGAGGTTGACCAGGGCGTAGCCGCCCAGCACCTGGGTGTTGGCCACGGTGTCAAAACGCGGCCCGGAGGCTTGCACCTCGGCGCCCAGCGTCCAGTCGGCGATGCGCGTATCGGCGCCCACGGTGGCATGGCGCTTGGCGCGGCGGGCCAGCTGCTTGCCGCTGCCCAGGTCGCGTGGATTCTGCAGGTCGAGCGAGCCATGCAGTTGCACACCCGACAGCTGGTACGACCCGGCAAACGTCACTCCCTCGTACTGCGCGCGGGCGGTGTTGGCATAGCAACCGAAAGCCGATGCACAAGTGCCTGCACCGACAAACGAGATCAGGTTGGAGACCCGGTTGCGGTAAGCCACCACCGAGAAGCTGCTGCGGTCTTGCGCATAGCGCAGGCCCAGCTCGGCGTTGCGGCTGCTTTCAGGCTGCAGCGTGGCCACGCCGTATTCGCTGAAGCGGTGGTACAAGGTGGGCACCCGGAAAGCCGTGCCCACGGATGCCGTGGCGCGCCAGTGCGGAGCGAAGGCATAGCCGTAGGACGCACTGCCGGTGTCCTTGCCGCCGAACTCGCTGTCGGAGTCATGGCGAACATTGAGCTGCAGGGTATGGCGACCGGCGTTGTAGCCATAGCCCAGCGCCAGCGCATCCTGCGACCGGCTGCTGTCGATGGGAGCGTTCTGCAACGCGTCCTCACGGCGCTCCAGGGCGGCGCTGAAGCGATGGGCTCCCCAGCGGAAATCGTTCTGCCAGAGATAGCCGCGCAGCTTTGTCTCGGTGAGGTAAGGCGATGGCGTGGTTTCGTAGCGGCTGGCCGAATCGGTGACCGACACGCGCATGCTGTAGGCATCCGACCATTGCGCCGCCCAGGTGAGGCCTGCCGTGCGCAAGCGGCTCAGGTTGCGGTCATCGACGGGCCGGGCCGCTTTGTAGGACACATTGTCATAACCCGAGTTCAGGCGGCTGGCCAGCAGCGTGGCGTCCAGGCGGTGCCGCGCGTCGATGCGAAAACCCAGCCGGGCGTTGCCCGAGGTGCTGCGGTAGTTGTCGCGGTCGGGGTTGTGGGAACCGCTGACCTTGGCGTCAAAGCCATCACTGATTTCGCGCGCAATGCCCAGCGAGTAATCGAACGCCCCCTCTTGTCCGGCCGCGCCGCTCACACCGGCCTCGATCTTGCGGGTGCCCTGGCTGCCCACGCCCACGCCCACGTAGGGCCTGGCGGGTCCTTCGCCCCGGCGGGTGAAAAGCTGGATCACGCCGCCAATGGCGTCGGAACCATACACCGCAGCGGCAGGGCCGCGCAGCACTTCGATGCGGTCGATCTGCGACAGCGGAATCTGTTCCCACTGCGCACCACCCGTGGATTGCGAATCAATGCGCACGCCGTCGATATAGACCGCCGTGAAGCGCGATTCGGCTCCCCGCAGAAAAACGTTGCTGGCATTGCCCACGCCGCCATTGCGCGAAATCTCGATGCCCGGCAGGCGCGCCAGCACGTCGGCCAGGCCCGTGGCACCGCTGGCTTCAATGGTTTCACGGTCCACGATCGACACGTCGGCCACCAGATCGGCCAGGGGCTGCTCGGTGCGCGTGGCGGTCACCACCGTGTCTTGCAGCGAAGGCATGCGTGCGTTTTGCGCCAGCAGCACGGGCGCTGCGAGCGGCTGCGCCTGCACCGCATGGGCGGACACGCAAGACAGGATCGCCAGCACACAGGGGCGCAGGCACAGCGGCGCAACACGGCGCGCACGAGGGGTACGGATTTTCATAGGAATCATCGTCAACAAACTACCCGAGCCGGCTTCCCCGCCAGCATGTGGGAGACAAGGCCTTGCACGCCTCCAAAGGCGCGCGAAACCACCGTGTTGGCCGGTATCCGGGCTGGCGGAACGCCCTCCAATGCCTTCCCAGGTGCTTGTTCAAGGCGCCCAGTGGCTTGTGAATGGAGAGGGAATCAAGTGATTCGTCCGCTGACCGTTGCGGGGGCAGCGCAGGCTGGGCACACCATGGCTGGTGCAACCTCCCTGCTTCCCGTTGAACTGCGGTATGTGAACCACACCGCGAGCACCAACGGCGTGATTTTAAGGGCATTCCAGGTGCACCCCTCTACAATTGCGGGCTGTATGGAAGCTCCCTCCACCATCGACCAGATCGCCGACCGCGTTGAACGCCTGCTCTTGCGCCACGCGGAACTTCAACGCACCAATGCCCTGCTGGCAAGCCAAGTGTCGGTCCTCACGCAGGAGCGCGACTCCCTCAAATCGCGCCTGAGCGCCGCCCGCGCCCGGGTGGATGCATTGCTCGAACGCCTGCCCCCATCCCCCCCTCCCAAGGACGCCGAATGAAGCAAATCGAGGTGCAGATACTGCAGCAAAGTTATCTGCTGTCCTGCCCCGAGGGGCACGAGTCGCGATTGCTGGAAGCGGTGGAGCGCGTGGACACCGCCATGACGCGCATCCGCGATGCCGGCAAGGTGCGGGCACGCGAACGCATTGCCGTGCTGGCGGCGCTGAACCTGGCATTTGATATCGCCGACCGGGAAGCTGCCGACCTGGCGGCTGCGCACATTCATCCAGCCGCCCTGCCCCACCCCAGCGAACCCGCCAGCCAGCCCTTCAACGCAAGCGCGGATGCCCTGCGGCTGCAGGCACTCGTGCAGCGCCTGGATGGCGCCCTGGGCGAAGACGGGCGCCTGCTCTGAGGAACGGGCGTGCAGCGCGCCCTCTGTTGCCACCTTGGCATCGGGCAGTACCTGCAGTCCGAGCGGTCAACGCCTACAATAGAGGCGTCTGCGGTGCTGCCGGGCTTTATATTTCCTTGAACCAATGCTCACTGAGCACGGGCTTGGTACATCGCCCGGTGAGCGTGATCATCTCGCGTCAGATGAACCCAACGCCTGGCTGCCCTCGCCCACCTGAACCCCCGGTTCAGGATGCCGGTCCGGTGGCACTTGCAGACACCCTCTTTGCTCTCCCGTCGGCGCAGGCACCCCCTGCGCAGATGCGGCACATTCAGTACCCCCGGACTTCTTGGCATGATGCTCGAACCCCTTCTGGTTGTTGAACTCGCAATCCTCGGTCTGGGCACCGGCTTTCTGGCAGGCCTGCTCGGCATTGGCGGCGGCATGCTGCTGGTGCCTTTCATGACCTACATCCTGGGTCACCAGCAAGTGACCCCCGACCTGGCGGTCAAGATGGCCATTGCCACCTCCATGGCCACCATCATGTTCACCTCCGTTTCCAGCGTTCGCGCACACCACAAGCGAGGTGCCGTGCGCTGGGACATCGTGCGAAGGCTGGCACCAGGCATCGTGATCGGCGGGCTGGTGGCGAGCCTGGGCGTTTTTGCGTTGCTCAAGGGGGCGTTTCTTGCGATCTTCTTTGGGCTTTTCGTGAGCTTCTCGGCCTTTCAGATGTTTCGGAACAAGAAGCCTGCGCCGTCCCGGCAGATGCCGGGAACCGGCGGACAACTGGCGGCCGGGGGGGTGATTGGTTTTCTGTCTGGCCTGGTGGGCGCGGGCGGTGGTTTTGTCAGCGTGCCGTTCATGACATGGTGCAACGTGGCCATTCACAACGCCGTTGCCACCAGCGCCGCGCTGGGTTTTCCCATTGCCCTGGCGAATGTGGTGGGGTATGCGGTGGGCGGTCAGTCTGTGGCAGGCCTGCCATCGGGCTCGCTGGGCTACATCTGGTTGCCTGCACTGGCCGTCATTGCCACCTGCAGTGTGCTGACCGCACCCTTGGGTGCGCGGGCGGCGCACCAGCTGCCGGTGCAACAACTCAAACGTGTTTTTGCCAGCCTGCTGCTGATGCTGGCGGCCTACATGCTCTGGAAGGGTGTGGCGGCTTTCTGAGACGACGCCCCTCCGATACCAACAAGGTCAGCGAGCCACCCACCGCTGGCACCACCGGTGAACCCCGATTATTCGACCGGTGCAAACTGCGCCAGCCCGTGGCTGGAGTTGAACAGCAATTGACGGAACTCGGCGCCTGGCAAGCCCGGTGAGCACAGGAATCCCTGAAAGTGCCCGCACTGCAGCTGCTGCAGCATGGCACGCTGTCCAACGGTTTCCACGCCCTCGGCCACCACTTCGATATGCAGCGCATGCCCCATGCTGACGATGGCGCTGACAATGGCGCGGTCGCCGTCATCCTCCGGCAGTCCCCGCACGAAGGATTGGTCGATCTTGAGCTTGTCGATGGGCAGCTTCTTCAGATAGGCCAGGCTGGAGTAGCCCGTGCCGAAATCGTCAATGGCCAGGACCACACCCAGCGCGGCCAGTGAGAACAATCGCAGTTCCATTTCCTGCGCGTCCTGCAGCAGGATGGTTTCGGTCAGTTCCAGCTCCAGCAAGGTCGGCGGCAACTGGTACACAGCCAGCAGGCGCGTCAGGCGCTCGACGAAACCGGCCTGGCGAAACTCCAGCGCAGACACATTGACGGACACCACAATGGGCATGCCCTCGTGCATCCACTGCGCCGCCTCCCGCACGGCCTGCTCCATGACCCACGCCCCCAGCGTCACGATATAGCCCGACTCCTCCGCCAACGGCACGAACTGCGCGGGAGATACCACGCCAAACTCGGGGTCGGTCCATCGGATGAGTGCTTCCGCGCCGACGATCCGGCCGGTAGCGAGGTTCACCTGGGGCTGATAGTGCACGGCCATCCGCTGCTCGCCCAGCGCCTGGCGCATGGCGTGCTCCAGCTTCATGCGCGACAGCAGGTTGGCGTTCATCTGCGGTTGGTAGAAGCCATAGCTGCCACGCCCCCGCTCCTTGACGCGGTACATGGCCGTATCGGCCTGCTTGATGAGTTCGTCCAGGGTGGTGCCGTCCTGCGGATACAGCGCCATGCCAATGCTGCACTGGATGGAAAAGCCCATGCCATCCAGCAAGAAGGGGCTCAGCATGCCCTCCAGCATCCGGCGCACCACGCTTTCGGCCACGACAGCGTCGGCGCCATGCAGGTAAATCACGAACTCATCGCCACCAAGCCGGCACAGCATGTCCGTCTGCCGCAGGCAAGCCTGCAGACGCTCGGCGACCAGTTGCAATACGCGATCACCGAAGTGATGGCCGAGCGAGTCATTGATGATCTTGAACCGGTCCAGGTCCAGGAAAAGGATGGCAAAGCCCGTATCGCTGGCGCGAGCGCCCTGGATAGCGGTTTCCACCCTCTGCGAAAGAAGCAGCCGATTGGGCAAACCGGTCAGGACATCGCTGTACGCCAGTTCCTCGATGCGTTTTTTGGCCGCGTGCTGCTGCGTCAGGTCTCGCATGAAACCAATGCTCTGCATCAGCCGGCCATCGTCATCGCGCAAGGCAACCCACGACAGATGCACGGCACAGTAAGCACCATTGTCACGGGGCAGCCAGAGCTCACCCTCCCAGAAACCATCGCTTTCCCAACCCGCCTGCACCTGCTCCATGAAGGAGGCATCCGAACCACTGCCGAACAGGGACGCTGCCATGCAACCCTCCAAAGCGGCTGCGCAAGGGCCCAGCAGTCGCTCGCAACCCGGGTTCATGCGCATCAGATGGTGCCTGCTGTCTGCAATGAAAATGGCATCCAGGCTGGCATCGAAAACCCGCGCCGCCAGGCGCAAGCTGGCCTGCGCTTCGGCCTGCCGGGTGATATCCCGAAAGGAATACACGCGCCCCACGGGGTGGCCCTGGTGAAGCTGCGGAACAACGCGACGCTCCACCGTCATGCCGCCGTACAACTGAAAGATGTCGGTGCTCTCCAGCAGCGGATCGCGCTCAATGGCACTCAGACGTTCCTGGTAGTGCTTGCGATCCACCACCCGGGAGGCCAGGTGCTCATGCACCGCCGTGTCATTGCGCTGCAACAGCAGTTCGCGGGGGATGCTCCAGATGTGCGCCAGCCGCTGGTTGAAGGCGCGCACGCCTCCGTCAAGCCCACACACCAGCATGCCATCGGCTGCGGAATCCAGGGTGGAACGCAATTCCGACAGCAGGGTCTCCAGTTCCTGCTGGGCAGCCTCCTGGGCACTGCGGTCCAGCATCGTCAGCATCAAAACCGCTGGAGCGCCGTCGTGCTGTACACAGGTCACACGCCGATCGACCGGAACCAGCACACCATCGGCCCGCCATACGCTGGTGTGGGAGTGAATGCCTTTCGCAAGAGTGGCCAATGGCTCGGACCAGAATGCACAGTCCTGGGGTGTTGCCGCCAGGCTTGTCACCGCCTTGCCGACCATGTCCTCCCCGGACATGCCCACCAGTCGCTCTGCCGCCTTGTTCGATTGGACGATGCTCAAGCTGCCGCCATCCACGAGCCACACCGCTTCCTGCAGGCCATCCAGCCAAGACTGCGGTGGTAGCGGGTTCATGCGTGCACCTCGTCAGGACCAGGATCTACAGCGCGCTCAAAGAAATAGCAGATCCGCTGGCGCGGAGACAGATAGTCGAGCGCATCGCGCGACACCTCGGGCCTCAGCGGTCTGGTCGAATTGACGGACACGACGATGCCGTAACGGTCGTTGAATGCGTGATGCATCCAGCCCACGCCGGGCTGGACATACATGCCGATGCGAAGCTGACCGGTATCAATAAGGAGGGAAGAATTCACGGAGTTTCACGGCATGCATGGAGAAACATGGCGACATGCGCACCACCCTTGGTGACAAGGATTATCGCCGCCGTCCAGACCATTGCGCCCCGCAATCCCAACGATGAAATTCTGGCGTGACGCCACCCGCCCGAGTGACCCAAGGCACTTCCCGCTGAAGTTATCTGCACCACAGAGAGGGTTTGTAAACCAGATCCATCCACAATGCCCACCCCGCCACCCCGACCAGCAGCGCACCCGCCAGCCGGGTTCCCCAACTGGCTCGCACCGCGTTGATGCGTGAACGCAGCCGCCCCCACAGCCAGGGTCCGGCCACCAGCCACAGTCCACTCCCCACTCCAAAAAACACCATGGTCACAGCGCCCTGCAACATGCTACCGCTGAGCGCAGCCACCAGCAGGGCCGAATAAAGCAATCCGCATGGCATGAGAGCCCAAAGCCCGCCCGCCACCAGCAGCCCACCCGGCGCGCGGACAAGGGGTTGCACGCGGCGCCAGGCCGTGCGCCCGGCCTGCTCTACCCAAGCAGGCTGTCGCGCCTGCACCATCATCATCAAACCCCAGGCCATGACCGCCACGTGCATCAGGGTCCATACCGGACTCAAGGCCATGGTTTGCTGGGTCACCCATGCCAGGCTGTCCATGGCCAGCGCGGCCAGGGCGCCCGCCCCGGCATAGCCCGCCAGGCGCCCGAAGTGAAATGCGAACAGCCGGCGAGAGGTTCCACCTTTGGGAAACCACTGAACCGGCTGAGAGACGGGGCTGCCCGCTTGCGAGCACGCCGCCTCCTGGCCGATGATCGCACTGCAAGGCGCGGAGCACATGGCCAAGCAATGGGGCCCGCCAGCGAGCCCCATGAGCAAAGCCGTTACGGCAAGGGGTGCAAGCATGAAGACCGGGGCACAGCTCGAATGATGGGTATCAGATGATGCGCGAAAACCGGGCCCGATTGCGGTCAGCCTGCAAATAGCGGTCAAACACCATGGCGATGCCGCGCACAAAGAACCAGCCCATGGGCGTTACCTTGACGCCCTCGGCACTCAATGCAACGAGCCCCTGCTCGGCCATGGACTCCAACTGCTCCAGTTCCGGCGCGAAATACTTCCGAAAATCAATGAGCCAAGCTTGATCCATGGGCTCAAACAAGACCTCGCCCTGGCACATCAGCGCCATGATGACGGCCCTGCGCACCAGGTCATCGCGATTCAGCGCCAACCCTCGCACCACGGGCAACCGCCCCTGATCCAGATGGTCGTAGTACTCCTCCAGCGATTTGGCGTTCTGGCTGTAGGTCGCGCCCACCCGGCCGATCGCGGATACGCCCAGGCCGATGAGATCGCAGTCGGGCTGGGTGCTGTAGCCCTGAAAATTGCGGTGCAGGCGCCCCTGCCGCTTGGCAACAGCCAACGCATCCGTAGGCAAGGCAAAGTGGTCCATGCCTACATAGACGTAACCTGCATCAATGAAGGCGTCCAGCGAACGCGAAAGCATGGTCACCTTGGCGGATGCGGCAGGCAGTTCTGTCGAGATGATGCGCCGCTGCGGCTTGAAACGATCAGGCAAATGGGCGTAGGCATACAAAGCGATTCGGTCGGGGCGCAATTGGGCCACCTGTGCCAGCGTGCGATCAAACGACTCGGGGGTCTGGCGCGGCAGCCCGTAAATCAAATCCACATTGACCGACTCAAAGCCCAGCGCACGAGACGCTTCCACCAGCGCAAACACCTGCTCTGCGGGCTGAATGCGGTGCACTGCCTTCTGAACCTCGGCATCAAAATCCTGCACCCCGAAGCTCAATCGATTGAAGCCCAGTTCCGCCAGCACCGCCAGCCGATCCGAAGTGACCGTGCGAGGATCCACCTCGATGGAATACTCACCACCCGGCGCAAAGGTGAAACTGCGCCGCAGCGTTGCCATGAGCTGGCGCAGTCCGTCATCCGAAAGAAAGGTCGGCGTGCCACCCCCGAGGTGCAACTGGCTGACCACCTGTCCGGTGCCGCAGTGGGCCGTGTGCAGATCAATCTCGCGGCTGAGGTAGCGCAAATACACGTCGGCACGGTCATGGTGCTTGGTGATGATCTTGTTGCAGGCACAGTAGTAGCACAACGATTCGCAAAACGGAATGTGGACATACAGCGACAGCGGCAGTGCCGTAGCGCCAAGCCGGCGCTGTGACAGCGCCAACACATAGTCCTCTTGCCCAAAAGCCTCCACAAACCGGTCAGCCGTGGGGTAGGAGGTATAGCGCGGTCCTGGTATGTCAAAACGGCGCAGAAGTTCTGGGGTAACAGCGGTCATGGGAAAATATCCTTGCGTGCATCGATACTGTGCCGTACCCTTTGATCCACGTCCTTGACCTTAATCAAGAAGGCGAATGGGCACAGGAGGGACAATTTGATTCAATTCAGCCGCCACGCGTGCACCGCGGGACAATGGAGTCCCAGCAGATACAAGCCAATTACCCAGACCTGTCCAGGTCCCAGTGCCCATGAACCCGCAAACCATCAAAGTCGCCTGCTCCAACTGTAACCTGCGAGAACTGTGCATGCCCGTAGGCCTGAACGAGCAGCAGTTGCAACGCATTGACGATATCGTGGCAGTGCGGCGAAAAATCAAGCGAGGAGGTACGCTCTTTCGCAATGGGGAGTCGTTCACCTCTCTCTATGCCATTCGCACCGGGTTTTTCAAGACCTGCGTCGCTACCGAAGATGGGCGCGACCAGGTCACAGGCTTTCAGATGGCGGGTGAAATCATTGGACTCGATGGCATCGTCAACGATCATCACACCTGTGACGCAGTCGCCCTCGAAGATGCCGAAGTGTGTGTCATGCCCTTTGATCGCATCGAAGAACTATCGCGCGAAGTCACGGCGCTGCAACACCACGTTCACAAGATCATGAGCCGGGAAATCGTTCGTGAACACGGCGTGATGCTTTTGCTGGGCAGCATGCGTGCAGAAGAGCGCCTGGCTGCGTTCCTGCTCAACCTGGTGCAACGCCTGCATGCCCGTGGGTTCTCGCAGTCCGAACTGGTATTGCGAATGACACGGGAAGAAATCGGCAGTTACCTGGGGCTCAAGCTGGAGACAGTCAGCCGCACGTTCTCGAAGTTTGTGGAAGATGGCACGGTGGAAGTCAAACAGCGCCATGTCCGCATTCTGGACACCGATGCACTCAAGCGCATTGTCAACAACCAGCAGGCTTGTCACTGATCGCTGTTCAGGCATGCAACCGTCACGGGCACGACGATGCCTTGTGGCAATCGCCCGGTCGAGCATCCGGAGGCACGGGGCAGCGGTTGAGTTCAAAGGGTGACATGGAGAGCAGCGTTGTCAACGCGCTGGCAACCATGGTAATGATCCAGAACGCAAAGAACGCAAGGGTATAGACCCCCTGGCGGGACAGAGTCAATGGCTGACCAAACCAATGAAGATCCTGTGGATCCACCATGGCGAAAACCAGCATTTCCAGGATCCCGGCCACCAGAAAAGCGGGCCATGCAATCCACATCAGGCGTTGTGTCCACATCGTGTGTTTCCTCGGGGTTGCGGAGGGCGTGTGTATGCGACCAGCTGGAACTCTGGTTCAGCGAGGCTGATCCACGGCAGGTGTCGCCGCATGGTTGCGGCCCTTGAGCGCGGGGGCCAAGCTTTTCTCTGGCTGTGCCAGCGTCTGGTTGATCTCAATCCCTTTGCGGTAATAGTCCTCCTCGACGACGGGGTCCGGCCGACTCACGGCAAGCCACAACGTAATGAAGCCGGCAATCACCACAATGACCGGTCCGGCAATCACCAGCCAGACATGCCCAAACTTCCACCATGGCTGGGGTCCGGGAGTAATAACGGGGCTGTTTGGCATGGAAACTCCTCAGGTATCAGCATATAGACCACAAGACGCCCTGCAGCGCACAGCGCGACCTTCACTCAATTGACTCAGCGTGGCACCAGGAATATGGATTTCTCTGTCACTTTGCCGCCGCTTTCCAGTGCAGATATATCGAAATGAATCGCATGGGAACCAGGGGCCGCAGATCCATACGGGATCTGCAACCGCACCGCTACCCAACGGGATTCTGCAGCACCAATGTCCACCTCCTGCTCCGAAGCCACTTCCAAGCCATCCAGCCCGCTCGCAGTAATGCGGTAGCGCTGCGCAGCCTCTGTGGCATTCATGATTTGCAGTCGATAGACATTTTCAAGCTTGCCCCCCGCAACAATGCGGGACAAGGCGGCCCGGTCACGCACGATGTCCACCTTCAGGGGTGTGCGCGTGGTCAGGCTGGCCAGCATGCCCACACACAAAGCCACCAGAACCGCGGTGTAAATGAGCACGCGAGGGCGCAGGACATGTCGCAGGATTTGCGACTGGCTCCAGCGACGCTGGACACCATTCTGGGTTGAATACCGTATCAAGCCTCTGGGGTAATGCATCTTGTCCATCACGGTATTGCAGGCATCCACGCAAAGACCACAGCCAATGCATTCATATTGCAAACCCTTGCGGATGTCGATGCCCACGGGACACACCTGCACACACAAGGTGCAGTCGATGCATTCGCCCAGACCCTTGGCCTTGTAGTCCACCGTCTTGACCCTGGGCCCGCGCGGCTCGCCGCGGGTTTCGTCATAGGTCACGATGAGGGTATCCCGATCGAACATCGCGCTCTGAAAACGCGCATAGGGGCACATGTATTTGCAAACCTGCTCCCGAAGGAAGCCGGCGTTGCCATAAGTGGCCA
The DNA here is from genome assembly GCF_058797075.1 of Acidovorax sp. GW823-FHT02H02. Classification (NCBI taxonomy): domain Bacteria; kingdom Pseudomonadati; phylum Pseudomonadota; class Betaproteobacteria; order Burkholderiales; family Comamonadaceae; genus Acidovorax; species Acidovorax sp. GW823-FHT02H02. The sequence goes on from NZ_JBXAJH010000001.1 coordinate 27,304, forward strand.
AGCTGTAGAAAAACACCCAGAAAATCTGCCAGGTGCCAGCAAACGCCAACAACTCGGGACCCAGTTCCCGAATCGGCACGAAATACCCGACAAAAGTGAAACCCGTCCAGAGGGAAACAGCAACCCAGACCGTCTGCTTCAAGAATTTCTTGCGAATCTTCTCAAAGGTCCAGGGACCGGCATCCAAGCGCAGACGTGCACTGCGATCACCTTCGATCTTGTGCTCTATCCACATGAATATCTCGGTATAGACCGTCTGTGGACAGGCAAAGCCACACCACAGACGACCCGCAACCGCAGTGAACAGAAACAGCGAGAGCGCTGAAATAATCAGCAAGCCCGTGAGATAGATGAAATCCTGTGGGTACAGGACCAACCCAAAAATATAGAACCGACGGGCACCAAGGTCAAACAGCACCATTTGGCGCTGGCCCCACTCCAGCCAGGGCAACCCATAGAAAACGAGCTGCGTGAGAAACACCATGACCCAACGCCAACGCGCAAAGAACCCACTGATTGATCGTGGGTAAATTTTTTTCTGGGCCTCGTAAAGGGAGACAAGTTCACCCTCCGCCGACGGCTCAGATGTGGCCGCCGCGATGGGAATGACCTTGCGCGGCGTCTTGTCGGATGATTTCATGGTGCGGACTATGGAAGCGGATAACTAGCACTTCAAAGCAGCCCCAGTCGGAACTGGAGCCACCCCGAGTTCATCGGGCTGCGGCAGGCTTGTTGGACAAGCCCCACACATACGATGCCAGCACCCCGATTTGCGCCTCGGTCAGCTTGTCAGCCTGCGCGGGCATCTGGTTCACCTTGCCATTGTTGATCATGGCAGTGATGGCCGCTTCGCCCCATCCATGCAACCAGATGTCGTCCGTGAGGTTGGGGGCGCCCAAAGCCTGGTTACCCTTGCCATCGTTGCCGTGGCAGGCAGCGCACGCCACGAACTTGGTCTTGCCCAGCGACGCCCGCAACGAATCATGCGGGCTGCCCGACAGGCTCAGCACATAGTGCGACAGATTGCGCACGTCTTCCGGTGAACCCACTGCGGCAGCCATGGGAGGCATATTGCCGATGCGCCCCTTCTCCAGCGTTTCGCGGATCTTTTCGGGGGTGCCGCCATGCAGCCAGTCAGCATCTGCCAGGTTGGGGAATCCCTTGCTGCCGCGGGCATCGGAACCATGGCACTGGGCGCAGTTGTTCATGAACAAGCGCTCGCCGATGGCATGGGCCTGCGGATCCACGGCCACATCTTCAGGCTTCATGGAGGCAAAACGCGCATACAGCGGCTCGATTTCCGTCTTGGCCTTGGCCATTTCAGCCTCGTATTCACCCTTTTGCGTCCAGTTCAGCTTGCCCGTAAAGGTGCCAAGACCGGGATAGGCAGCCAGATAGCCCAGGCCGAAGATGATGGTGATGACGAACAGCCACACCCACCAGCGCGGCAGGGGGTTGTTCATTTCGACCAGGTCCTCGTCCCAGACGTGGCCAGTGGTGTTCTCGGCCGTGGCCATAACCTTCTTGCGGCCCGCCATCCAAAGCAGAATGCCGCAGGCGATGATGCCGACCAAGGTCAGCGTGGTCACAAAGACCGACCAGAAATTGCTGGTGAAGTCACTCATGGGGTGTTCTCGTTCTGGTGAAGGTCAATCTTGCTCGAAGGGCAGCCGGGCTGCCTCATCAAACCGGGACTTGTTGCGGCCCCTGTAGGCCCAGACCCAGATGCCAATAAAACAGGCCATCGATGCCAATGTGGCGACGATGCGCATGGTCGTGATGTCCATGGCGAATCTCCTTTACTTGAGCGCGCGGCCCATGACTTGCAGATAAGCCACCAAGGCATCGATTTCGGTCTTGCCCTTCACCTCGGCGGCAGACGCAGCGATCTGCTCGTCGGAGTAAGGCACGCCCACGGTCCGCAAGGCCTTCATGCGCGGCGCCACGTCGGCTGGATCAATGGCATTTTTCTCCAGCCATGGATACGCAGGCATGTTGGACTCGGGCACCACGTCACGCGGATTGTTCAGGTGAATGCGATGCCATTCGTCGCTGTACTTGCCACCCACGCGATGCAGATCGGGGCCCGTGCGCTTGCTGCCCCACTGGAATGGATGGTCATACACGAACTCACCGGCCACGGAGTAGTGGCCATAACGCAGGGTTTCGGCGCGAAACGGACGGATCATCTGCGAGTGGCAGTTGTAGCAGCCCTCGCGGATGTATACATCGCGCCCCATCAGTTGCAGCGCCGAATAGGGTTGCACGCCGGTCACCGCCTCGGTGGTGGATTTCTGGAAGAACAGGGGAACGATTTCCACCAGGCCACCAATCGCGATCACCAGCAGGATCAGCACGATCATCAGGAAATTGCTGGTTTCCACCTTCTCGTGGGAGAAGCCGCCAGAAGCATTTTGGTTGTTATCAGACATGAATGGGCTCCTTCGGGCTCAGGCGTGCGCAGCGTTCACGGCGGGAATGGCCACCTTGACAGAACGACCAGAAATGGCAGTCGCCCACACATTCCAGGCCATGACGATCATGCCGCCCAGGTACAGCAGGCCACCGGCGACGCGGATGACATAGAACGGATAGGTCGCCTTCACGCTTTCAACGAAGGTGTAGGTCAGGGTGCCGTCCGGGTTGATGGCGCGCCACATCAGGCCCTGCATCACGCCGGCAATCCACATGGCAGCGATGTACAGCACGATGCCGATGGTGGCCATCCAGAAGTGCAGCTCGATTGCCTTGATCGAATGCATCTTTTCCCGGCCGAACAGGCGGGGAACCATGTAGTAGAGCGAGCCCATGGTGATCAGGCCCACCCAGCCCAGCGCGCCGGAGTGCACATGGCCAACGGTCCAGTCGGTGTAGTGGCTCAGGGCATTGACGGTCTTGATGGACATCATCGGGCCTTCGAACGTGGACATGCCGTAGAACGACAGCGACACGATCAGGAAACGCAGGATGGGGTCGTCACGCAGCTTGTGCCAGGCACCCGACAGGGTCATGATGCCGTTGATCATGCCGCCCCAGCTGGGAGCCAGCAGAATCAGCGAGAACACCATGCCCACCGACTGCGTCCAGTCGGGCAGCGCGGTGTAGTGCAGATGGTGAGGGCCGGCCCACATGTAGGTGAAGATCAGCGCCCAGAAGTGCACGATGGACAGGCGGTAGCTGTACACCGGACGGCCCGCCTGCTTGGGAATGAAGTAATACATCATGCCCAGGAAACCCGTGGTCAGGAAAAAGCCCACGGCATTGTGGCCGTACCACCATTGCACCATGGCATCCTGCACGCCCGCGTAGGCCGAGTAGCTCTTCATGAAGCCAGCGGGAATGGCCGCGCTGTTGACGATGTGCAGCAAGGCCACGGCCAGGATGAAGGCACCGAAGAACCAGTTAGCCACATAGATGTGCTTGACCTTGCGCGTGCCGACCGTGCCAAAGAACACGATGGCATAGGACACCCAGGTCACCGCAATCAGGATGTCAATCGGCCATTCCAGCTCGGCATATTCCTTACCCTGGGTGTAGCCCAGTGGCAGGCTGATCGCCGCCGCCACGATGACCAGTTGCCAGGCCCAGAACGTGAATGCCGCCAAGCCCGGCGCGAACAGGCGCGTCTGGCAGGTGCGCTGCACCACGTAATAGCTGGTGGCAAACAACCCGCAACCACCAAACGCAAAGATCACTGCGTTGGTGTGCAGCGGACGCAGGCGCCCGTAACTCAACCAGGGAATGCCGAAATTGAGTTCTGGCCACGCCAGCTGTGCGGCGATGAATACGCCTACCAGCATGCCAACCACCCCCCATACCACGGCCATGATAGAAAACTGACGCACAACTGTGTCGCTGTAGTGCGTAGTCATTGTTTTTGGAGAATCCATCGGGCACCTCGTTTTAATGCAGGAATAGTTTTATTTAAGTAGGGTTATTCGACATTGACGCATGTCAATCATTGCGAAAAATGCGCTCACCCTCTTGCTCCACGCTCTCGAACTGGCCCTGGTAGATCGCCCACCACAGGCCCGCAAGGATCATCAGCACCAAAATGACCGACAAAGGGATCAGCAAATACAGGATGTCCATCAGGCCGGGTCCAGAGAAGATGGGGAAGCAGAAGTCATGCGGACGGTGGCTTTCGCCTGTTCGGGCAGGTTCAGCGCCGACACCTCCACACCGGGCAAGGCGCGCGACAAACGGGCGGCATTCAGCACCACCAGCAGAGAGCTGAGCGCCATGCCAAGCCCCGCCAGCCAGGCCGGCATCCAGCCAACCAGCGCCAGGGGAACACACAGCGCGTTGTAGCCCACAGCCCACCCCAGATTTTGCCTCACCACACGCAGGGTCCGGCGCGCCAGCAGCACAGTTTGCGGCACCAGCGACAAACTGCCGCCCAGCACCACGAAATCAGCGCGCGCCTGGGCCAACGGCACCGAGCGGCCAAAGGCAAACGACACGTTTGCCCCCGCCAGAACCGGGCCATCGTTGAGGCCATCGCCCACCATGGCCACCTGGCGCCCCTGTGCCTGCAGATCCTGCAAGGCAGCCAGCTTGTCCTGGGGACTGCATTCGCCCTTTGCCCGGGAGATGCCCGCCTGCGCGGCCACCCGCTGTACCGCGCCGAGCCGGTCGCCCGACAAAATCTGCACCGCAACGCCCGCCTGCTGCAAGGCACGCACCACATCAGCCGCCTCGGACCGAACATCTTCGATCATGTCGAAACGTGCCAGCTCCGCGAACTGGCCATCGCTCCCCTGCTCCGAGAGCACCACCTGCAGCGCCTCTCCGCCGTTCTGCGCAGCCACGCCTGCATGCCGGGCGGAACCCAGCCGCAGCATGCGCGGTGGCACGGTGCCTCGTGCGTCGTGTATTTCGGCCGTCAGGCCCAGGCCCGCATCTTCGCGCAGGTCCACCGCGTTCCAACGCGCGCTGGCCCCAGAAGCCGCGGACACGATGGCGCGGGATGCCGGATGCATGGATTGCCGCGCCAGCGTGGCCGCCAGCGCCAGCACATCGTCACGCTCCAGGCCCGGTGCGCAGCGGACTGCCTGCACGGCCATGCCGTCCCGGGTGAGTGTGCCGGTCTTGTCGAACACCAGGGTGTCCACGCTGGCCAGGGCTTCCAGCCCCTGCAGGTTGCGCACCAGCACGCCATGGCGGGCCAGCGTGCCGGCCGCTGTCAGCATGGCCACCGGCGTGGCCAGCGACAGGGCGCAGGGGCAGGTAACGATGAGCACCGCCACGGCCACCATCAGCGCATGGCCGGGGTCTGACGGCCACCACCAGGCCACCGCCAGACCCGCCGCCAGCAAAACCGCCAGCAGGAAGGGCCGTGCGATGCGGTCTGCCAGTTGCGCAAGCCGGGGTTTTTGCAGCGAGGCGCTTTCCATCAGGGCCAGAATCTGGGCAAACCGGGTCTGCCCGCCAACGCCCTCCACCCGCACCTCCACCGGGGCCTGCAGGTTGTAGCTGCCCGCCGTCACCTGGCTGCCCAAGGGCCGCGCCACGGGCGTGGATTCACCGGTGAGCAAGGCTTCATCGGACTGTGTGCTGCCGCTTGTGATGCAGCCGTCGGCAGGAAAGGCCTCGCCGGTCAGCACGCGAATGGTGTCCCCCACGGCCAGCCTGCGCGTGACCACGCGTGCAAAAACGCCATCGGCGCCGCGCCGCTCCACGCTGTCGGGCAGGCGGTTCATGACGGCTTCGAGCGCGCCGGCCGTACGGTCCCGCAGGCGCAGCTCCAGCCATCGGCCGGTCAGCAGGAAAAAGACGAACATGGTCAGCGAGTCGAAATAGACCTCGCGGCCAAAGATTCCTGCGGGGTCAAACGTGCCTGCCGTGCTCACCACGAAAGTGATGGCCATGCCCAAGGCCACCGGCAGGTCCATGCTGACGCGGCGCAGGCGGATGTCGCGCAGCGCACTGGTAAAAAAGGGACCGCAGGCAAAGAACACCACGGGCAGCGTCAGCACCCACGAGGCCCAGCGCAGCAGCTGCTCCATCTCGCCCGTCAGATCCCCCGGCTGTGCCACGTAGGCGGGCCACGCATACATCATGACCTGCATCATGCAAAAGCCCGCCACCAGCCAGCGCCACAGCGCACGCCGGTTCTCGCGCTGGCGCTGCGCGCGCGCATGGGAATCCATCGCCGGCAAGGCCCGGTAGCCCGCCTTCTGCACCGCGGCCATCCACTGCGAAGGAAGGACCCGGCTCGCCCGCCACACCACGCGCGCACGGTGCGTGGCGGCACTCACATCCACCTGCTCCACACCCGGAACGGACCGCAATGCATCTTCGATGGTGAGGGCGCAGGCCGCACAGTGCATGCCCTCCAGCACCACATTCGACTCCCACACGGCATCGGGCGAAACCTCGGCGAGCGCCCCATGCACGGCCTGCCCGGCCACCGCGTCCTGCGTCCCGCTGCCCGCAGGCCGACGCAACCGCCCGAAGGCCGCCCACTCCTGCGGGTCGTCCAGCAGCACATGGGACGCCATATCTGGCAAAGTAGAGGAGTTCGTGGACATGGCGCGAGCCTATCGGCTAAGCATGACACTTACATTGACGTGGATCAAGCCGAAAAACATGATCCTCTCTAAGCTCTCCCAATCCCTACTACAAGGAGTCAAGCATGTACAAACGCATTCTGGTGGCCACTGATGGGTCCGCACTTTCCGACAAGGCGGTGGAGGCCGGCCTGTCGCTGGCCGGCCTGTCGGGCGCCACGGTTGTAGCACTAAAGGTGGTCCCACGGTACCCGCGCAGCTATTTTGAAGGTGGCATGCCGGTGGACATGGTTGACGTGAAGCGCATCGAGCAGCAGTGGGGCGACGCCGCCCAGGCGCTGGTGGACAAGGTGAAGGCCCAGGGCAGCGCTGAAGGCGTCACGGTCAAGGCCGTAGTAGCCAAGTCCGATCTGGTGGCCGAAGCCGTCATCTCGGCCGCCAAAAAGCACAAGTGCGACCTGATCGTGATGGCCTCGCACGGCCGCAAGGGCATCAAGCGCCTGTTGCTGGGCAGCGAAACCCAGCATGTGCTCACGCACTCGCACATTCCGGTGCTGGTGCTGCGTTAAGGAAAAATTGGCCTCTGGCGCTTTGCTGAAAAGCGCTATGGCTACGAAAATAGAAGCAGAACGGGGCCGCAAGGGCCCCGTTTTTTATGACCGAACCGCTGGGCGTTCAGGCAAACAAGCCCTTGTACTGTTCGCGTAGCAGGTTCTTTTGCACCTTGCCCATGGTGTTGCGGGGCAGCTCGGGCACCACAAAACACTTCTTGGGAATCTTGAAGTTGGCGAGCTGTGACTTGAGCGCAGCCACGATGGCCTCGGGACTGAGTGGCGCGCCGGGCTTGGCGATCACCACGGCCACGCCCACCTCGCCGAAGTCGGGGTGAGGCACGCCCACCAGCGCGCTTTCGGCCACGCCGGGCATCTCATTGATAAAGCCCTCGATCTCTGCGGGGTACACGTTGTAGCCGCCGCTGATGATGAGGTCCTTGCTGCGGCCAACGATGCTCACGTAGTCGCGCTCGTCCACCTTGCCCACGTCGCCGGTCTTGAACCATCCGTCGGCGGTGAACTCCTCGGCTGTTTTCTCGGGCATGCGCCAGTAGCCCTTGAACACGTTGGGGCCCTTGACCTGGATGTTGCCGATCTCGCCCACGGGCAGCGGCTTGTTGGCATCGTCCACCACGCGCAGGCCCACGCCAGGCAGCGGGAAGCCCACCGTGGCGCCACGGCGCTCGCTCTGTCCCTTGTGACGTGTATCGGCCGCATAGGGGTTGGAGGTGAGCATGATGGTCTCGCTCATGCCGTAGCGCTCCAGAATGGTGTGGCCGGTGCGCTGCTGCCATTCGGTGAAGGTTTCGATCAGCAATGGGGCCGAGCCTGCGATGAACAGGCGCATGTTCTTCGCGGACTCCTTGTTCAGGCCCGGCTCGGCCAGCAGGCGCACATAGAGCGTGGGCACGCCCATGAACACGGTGGCACGGGGCATGGCGGCCAGCACGGCCTTGGGATCGAACTTGGCCATCCAGATCATCTTGCTGCCGTTGATCAATGCGCCGTGGATGGCCACGAACAGGCCATGCACGTGGAAGATGGGCAGCGCGTGGATCAGCACGTCACCAGTTTTCCAGCCCCAGTAGTCCTTGAGCACCTGCGCATTCGACAGCAGGTTGCCGTGCGTCAGCATGGCGCCCTTGCTGCGGCCCGTGGTGCCGCTGGTATAGAGGATGGCGGCGAGGTCGTCCGCATCGCGCGCCACGGGGACATGCTCGTCCTTGTGGTGTGCTGCCCGCTCCAGCAGGCTGCCGGTGCGGTCATCGCCCAGCGTGAACACATGCTGCGTGCCCGCCTTGAAGGCGATCTTGGACACCCAGCCAAAGTTGCCCGGCGTGCAGACCACCACGGCGGGTTCGGCATTGCCCACGAAGTATTCGATCTCGCCGCTCTGGTAGGCCGTGTTGAGCGGCAGGAAGACGTAGCCTGCGCGCAGCGTGGCAAGGTACAGCAGCATGGCTTCGACCGACTTTTCCACCTGCACCGCCACGCGGCTGCCCTCGGGCAGCTTGAGCGACGCCAGCAGATTGGCGATGCGCGCGCTGGCATGGTCGAGGTCACGCCAGGTGTAGTGCAGCGGCTCGCCCTGGGGTGAGGTGGTCTCGACGGCGATCTGGTCCAGATCCCGGGGGAAAGCAGCGCGCAGGGCGCAAAACAGATTGGAGTTGCTGTTCGTTTTTTTCATGGCAAATCAGAAAACAGGAGGACGTTTGGCCAGGAAGGCGGCAATGCCTTCACGGTGCTCGGCACTGTCGGCATAGGCATAGGGGTCGGGTGTGTCATTCACTATTATTTCAATAGCATCAGGCGATTTTCCATTGGTCGCCACAGGCACTTTGAGTGCCCGAAAAGTCTGCTTGTTCAGGCGTGCTGCGCCAGGCGCCAGCGCGGCCACCCGGCAGGCCGTGCCCAGTGCATCGGCGGCCAGCAGGCCGGGTTCGGTCACGCGGCTCAGAAATCCGCGCGCCAGCATCTCGGCCGCAGAAAAAGTGGCGGCCTCCAGCAGCATCTGGCGCGCGGTGACGTCACCCACCGCGCCCGCCACCAGCTGCGCTTCGCGCGGCGCCATGGGAAAACCCAGCCGGGCAATGGGCGCACCAAAACGCGCGCTGCTGCCGGCAATGCGGATATCGCAGCAGCTGGCAATCTCCACGCCCGCGCCCATGCAGGCGCCGGCAATGTGCGCCACGATGGGCACATCGCACTGGAGCATGGCCTGCAGGCCGCCCCAGACATCGTTTTCGTGGAAGTCGCGCAGCGCGGCGGCATCGAAGCGGAAGGCCGGGTACTCGGAAATGTCGCCGCCAGCACAAAAAGCACCGTCGGCACCCGCTATGAGCACGCAGCGCGCTTGCGGATTGCGCTGGATGCCCTCAAAAACAGAGCGCAACTGGCGCCACATGGCACGCGACATTGCATTGAGCCGGCCGGTGTGGCGCAGCGTGACATGCACCACGCCACGCTCGCCGACATCCATCACCACTTCACCCGACATATTGTTGATGACCTTTCAAGTTGAGCGCAGCACGCCGTTGGTGAAACAGGCATGCCCGCAAACCAGCGCCATAGGGGGTTAATCCAATTTGGCGCCAGCAGCCTTGACCACCTGCGCCCAACGCTTCACCTCGGCGCCGACGAAGCTCGCAAACTGCGGCTGCGTCATGCCGCCGTAATCTGCGCCGTTGCTGGCCCAGATGGTCTTGATCTCGTCGGCCGTGCCGATGCGGCGGATGTCTTCGATGATGCGCGCCTGCACATCGGCCGGTGTGCCCTTGGGTGCCCACAGGCCGTACCAGGTGGTCACGGTGTAGTCGGGCAGGCCCAGCTCGGCGGCGCAGGGCACATCGGGAAACGCCGGGTTGCGCTTGCTGCCCGACACCATCAGCGCCTTGATGCGGCCGCTCTTGATGTGCGTGGCCGATGAACCCAGGCCGTCGAACATCATGTCCACATTGCCCGCGATCAGGTCCTGCAGCGCGGGGCCCGCGCCGCGGTAGGGAATGTGCGTGATGAAGGTGCCGGTCTGCTGCTTGAACAGCTCACCGGCCAGGTGGTGCGAAGTGCCGGCCCCTGCCGAGCCATAGTTGAGCTTGGCGGGGTTGCGCTTGACGTGCTCCAGAAACTGCTTGAAGTTGCTGACCGGCACGGCCTTGGGGTTGACCACCAGCACCTGCGGCACATTGGCCAACAAAGCCAGGGGAATGAAGTCTTTCTCCAGGTCGTAATCGAGACGCGGATACATCGACGGCGCAATGGCATGGTGCACTGCCCCCATGAACAGCGTATAGCCATCGGGCGCGCCCTTGGCTGCATAGCTGGCGCCCACGGTGCCACCGGCCCCGCCGCGGTTGTCGATCACCAGCGTCTTGCCAGTGATTTTCGAGAACTGCGCCGACAGCGGCCGCGCGAAGGCGTCCGTGCCTCCACCGGCGGGAAACGGCACCACCAGCGTCACAGGCTTGGAGGGCCATGCGCCCTGCGCCCAGCCACCGCCAGACACCAACGCGAGTCCTGCGGCGGCGCCCACCAGCACTGTGCGGCGTTGCATGCTGTGTTCTTTCATCTTGTCTCCTGTCGTCGTTGTAGAAATGGAAAAAATAAAGCCCGGACGCCCCTCACGCGCGGCACAGGCTGTCGATGTCTCCCGACATAGGCACCTTTCCTTGCGCCAGCAGGCTGCGGTGCTTGTCGATGCGCTTGAGGTCGTACAGGTAGTTCACCATCAAGCCATACGATTGTTTCACGCCCTTGGCAGAGGGATCACCGGCCCAGTTGAGGCGCTCCACCCGCGCACCATTGCCCAGGTGAAAGCGCGCCACCGCATCCACGGGCTTGCCTTCGTGCAGCGCGCGGCCCAGATAGTACGCGGCGCATTCCAGCAGCATCTGGCGCACGGGCGAGCGCGCATCCAGCTCCAGCGCCTTGTCGGCTGCTGCGAGCAGGTGCGCGGCCTCGGGCAGCTCGGCCCCCACGGCCCGGCCCAGTTCGGCGCGCCGCTTATCGTCCAGGCGCTGCAGCATGGCGCCCGCATTCTTGCCCAGCCAGGCCCGAAAACCAGGAATCGGCGACAGCGTGGCAAAGGTGCGCAGGCGCGGAAATTCGGCCGCGAGCGTTTCCACCACATGCTTGATGAGTGAATCGCCAAAGCTCACACCGCGCAGCCCCGGCTGCGTGTTGCTGATCGAATAGAAGATGGCGGTGGTGGCCTTGGCCAGGTCGGCGGGGGCCGCCGCCTCGTCCAGCAGTGGGGTGATGCTGGACGAGATGCGGTCCACCAGCGCCACCTCCACAAAGATCAGCGGCTCATTGGGCAGGCGGGGGTGAAAGAAGCCGTAGCAGCGCCGGTCGCTGTCGAGCCGGTTTTTCAGGTCGGCCCAGCTGCGGATGTCGTGCACGGCCTCGTACTTGATGAGCTTTTCGATCAGCGACGCCGGGGAATCCCACGACAGGCGCCGCAGTTCCAGAAAAGCCACGTCGAACCAGGTGGAGAACAGGTGCTCCAGATCAGCGTCGAGCGCCACCAGGCGCTTGTCGGATTTGAGCTGGGGCAGCAGCTCGGCGCGCAGGTCCACCAGAAAGCGCATGCCCTCAGGGAACACCGCAAAGCGCTGCATCAACCGCGTGCGCGGCGACACCAGCGCCCGGCGCAGGCTGATTTCGGCCTGCCCTTCATCCGCCGTGCCGGCGGCGGCCTCGTAGCGCTGGCGCGCCGACTGGAAGCGCGTGGCGTCGGGCGCGAACTGCTCGCACAGCAGCAGCCACATGTCGCGGCGTTCTTCGGGCTCGGCCTGGCTGTACCACGCCGCCACGGCCTGGGCACGGCGTCCGCCCTCCAGCTCGCTCACCTGCGGCGCCACCACTTCCTGCAGATCGGCCAGCAGGCGGCGCAAGGCGCGTGGCGACAGCGACTCGTTGCCACGGCGCAGCGTGGCCTGCAGGCGCTCGTGCGTGGAGCGCGGCGCCGGGGCCTTGGCGGCACCATCGGTAGCGTGTTTGTCGATGGCCGCCTTGGCGGCCTTGGGCGCTTTATCGGGGGCGGGTGCGACGGAGCGCAGGCGCGAAACGCTGCGGGTGATCCATTCAGTGGTGTTGGTCATGGGTTCAACCTGGAGTGGTGATGGCGGGCCACGTCACGCAGCGCCTCGCGCTGGTGCAGCAAATGGGTGCGCATGGCCGCTTCGGCGGCATCGCTGTCGCGGCGTTTCAGGGCCTCAAACACCGCCAGGTGCTCGGCCAGGCTCTGCTGCAGGCGCCCCGGCGCATGCAATTGCTGCAACCGCGCCAGGCGCAGGATCTTGCGCAGATCGCCAATTACCTGGGCCAGCCAGCGGTTGTCGGCCAGCGTGATGAAGGCCTCATGGATGGCGTGATTGACCCCGTAGTAGTCGGTGATGCGCCCCTCGTCCGCGCACAGCTGCAGGCGCAGGTGCAGCACCTGCAGCGCGGCCACATCGGCAGCGCCCGCGCGGCAGGTGGCTTCATGCGCAGCGCGGCCCTCCAGCAGGGCAATCACGGGAAAAATCTCGTCCAGATCCTGTTCGGTGACCTCGGCCACAAAGCAGCCTCGGCGCGGCTCGTGGCGCAGCAGCCCTTCGGCCACCAGCACCTTGAGCGCCTCGCGCAGCGGGGTGCGCGAAATGGCCAGCCGCTCGCACAGGGCCGCCTCATCCAGAAAACTGCCCGGTGGCAACGAACCCGCAAAGATCTGCTCGCGCAGCCGCGTTGCGGCTTCGTCGTGCAAAGAGTTGGGAACGGTGCGCATGGCGAACAAAGGCTCCTGGGCGGGCCAGGAAACCTGCGGGTGAAATACACCGCGCCAGGCACCCTGGGGTTGATCGTCGTTCAATCGGATTCAATGTGATCTCAAACGAACGCATTGAATGTAATTTCTGATAATTATTGGAAATGACGCACCATAAGTCCATCAGGGCTTACCAGCAATCCCCCTGAAAACCGTCGGTCGACGCGGCAACGCAACATTGCCTGCCGCTACACCAGGCCCAAGCCACCCAGTGCGGCCGGCACTGCACATCCTGCACCTACAATGCCGCCCCTGCCCTGCTCCCCTTGTTGCGCCCCATGAACATCGTCATCAACCCGGACCTCAAAGCCTATATCGATCCGCTGACCCCCGAGGAACACGAATCCCTGGAGCGCAGCCTGCTGACCGAGGGCTGCCGCGACGCCCTCGTGCTGTGGGGCGATGTGCTGGTGGACGGACACAACCGCTACGGCATCTGCCAAAAGCATGGCCTGCCCTTCCAGACGGTGCAGAACACGCGCTTTCAGTCGATGGAAGACGTGCATCTGTGGATGATCGACCAGCACCTGGGCCGGCGCAGCGTGTCGGACTTCCAGCGCGGCGTGCTGGCCCTGCGCAAACGCGAGATCGTGGCCGAACGGCGCGCCGCCGCCCTGGCAGCGGCCGACCCCGCACCAGCACCCGCCGGGCACGATGCAGCGGCGACCTCCCCGGAACCGGCACCCGAGCCCCTGAACAGCCGCGAAGCCATTGCCCGGGCGGCGCGCTTGAGCAGCAGCCAGGTCGTGATGATCGAAAAAATCCGCAAGCAGGCAGCCCCCGAACTGGTGGCTGCGGTCAAGTCCGGCACGATCTCGCTCAATGCCGCCGCCGCCGTGGCCAGCCTGCCCGCCGAGGAGCAGGTGGCGGCAGCGATTGCCGGCAAGGACGAGCTCAAGCAGGCGGCCAAGCGCGTGCGCGACGCAAGGCGCAAGCCGCCGCGCGAGGAAACAATGGAGCAAGCCAGTGATGCAGCGCCCGACATCGTGGTCGCACTGCAACAACGCGTGGCCGAGCTGACGGCCGAAAACGCCGCCCTGCGCCAGCAGGTGGCTGAACTCAGCGCACGGCTGTAACTATGCTTTCAATAGCTTCCAGTGCTTATACATAAAGCGCTGAAGGCGAATTGCATCGTTATTTTCGAGCCACTACGGGCTGGCGTTCTGCCCACAGCCAGAGCGCAACACCGCCCACGATCATGGGCAGGCACAGCCACTGGCCCATGCTCATGCCCAGCGACAGGATGCCCAGGAAGGCATCGGGTTCGCGGAAATACTCGGCAATGAAGCGGAACACGCCGTAACCCACCAGAAATGCCGCCGCCACCTGACCCTGGCGGTGTTCACGCCGCGCATACAACCACAGCAGCACGAACAGCAGCAGGCCCTCCATCAGGAATTGGTACACCTGCGACGGGTGGCGCGGCTGCATCGAGCCGCTGTGCGCAAACACCATGCCCCAGGGCAGGTCGGGGCTGGCAAAACGCCCCCACAGCTCGCCATTGATGAAATTGCCCACCCGCCCGGCCGCCAGCCCCGTGGGCACGCAGGGCGCCACGAAATCGGCCACCTGCAGCCAGGGACGCTTGCGCGAATGGGCAAACCACAGCATGGCCACGATCACGCCCAGCAGCCCGCCATGAAAGCTCATGCCGCCCTGCCACACGGCAAAGATCTCCAGCGGATGGCTGAGGTAGTAACCCGGCTTGTAGAACAGGCAGTAGCCCAGCCGCCCGCCCACCACCACGCCGACCACACCCAGAAAAAGAATGTCCTCGACATCCCGGCGCGACCAGGCGCCCGGCCCGGTGATGGAGGCAAAGGGTTCATGGCGCAGGCGGCGGATGCCCAGCAGCATGAACAGGCCAAAAGCGGCAAGATAAGTCAGGCCGTACCAGTGAACGGCCAATGGGCCGATCTGCAGGGCGACGGGATCAATGTGGGGGTAGGTCAGCATGGTGCCGGGTATTGTGCCCGCGTCGGGGATGGCCCTGGCAGGCGGCGCACCAAGCGTGCACCTCTGATCGACCTACATATGCAAAAAGCCGACAATGGGCAGCGCCACAGCGTAGATCATCGACCTCAGAAAATCATTGCTTCGATTCAAATCAGACTTGCCTGCAGCGACACGTGCGCCAAAGGCCGCAAGCGCGCATAGTCCAGCAGCTCGGCCAACCGTGCGCCTTTGGCCTGCCATTCATAGACCACGTCTTCCGCCAGCAACACGTAGTGCCATGGCGGGCCGCCGCGCTGTTCCGGTGTAAGGGCGTTGATACGCTCGCACCAGGCCAGTGCCGCCTTGAGCTTGCGCTGCACATTGGGGTGCGCAGTTTGCTGTTGCGCCTTGGTCTCTGCCAAGTACACCGCATCTGCCGTGCGCACCAGAAAGTCGGGTGAATAGAAGGCGGGCAAGCCATCTTCCTTCACATAGCGCAGTCGAGCAAACGTATGCCGGTTCTCGCTGATCTTGCAGAAGGCCTGCACTTGCGTATCGGCCTGCGCCCAGTGAATGAACGCCCGCTCCAGCCCCCCGTTGCGCGCAGGCCAGCCCAGCCGGGTGTAGATGCACTTGCCCACCTCCACCGAATGACTTTCGCGCAGCATCAGCTTGGGCACCTCGCTCAGCATGCGCAAGTGCACTTCGGTTTGCCCAGTGGTGTGTTTTTGCTCTGACTCCAGCAAGGCCACTGCAAACACCTTGGTGATGTGGTCCACCACCGGTTGCAGCAGCAACACACGCCAGTTCTCACCATCCAGCGGGTTGAAAGTGCCACCAAACAATACCGTCCAGATATAGTCGTCCAGCCAGGCCGTCAGCTCCGCCGTATTCACTTGCAGATACGGTTTGGCCAGGTGCGTGGCAATCTTGTTACCCTTGGGCATGGGCTCACTCAGCGCCTGGCTGATACGCCGTGTCAGGCGCGACAGGTATTCGTTGTAACCGCCTACATTCATCACCGCGCCGTCCACCCGGTAGTCGCCAAACAGGGTGGCGCTTTGCAGGTCTTGCGAGATGAAGGTGTCGCCCTTGCCCAGCAAGCCGGTCAGTTGTTCCACGCTCATCGCGCTGAAGGCTGGCAGTGTCGATACGTCCAATCCATCATGGGCACGCACTTCGTCCGCCTCTTGCAGGATGAAGGGAATGCCAAAGTCAAACGCCTTGAATCCCTCGCGCAGCTCCGCCGCCATCACATCACCCGTGCTGGAGGTGTCATCGGTGTCGTCCCCCGTGGTACCCGCCAGCCCCTCCTTCAGCAAGTCGTCGTAGAAGGACTGAAACGCCGGGTGCTCCACGATGGAAAGCACGTCGACCAGGCTGCCCGGCTCCTGGCCTGCGTTGATGCGCTCGCGGTTCTCGCGCTTGAGGTCGGTGTATTCATCATCGCGCCACATCAGGCGCAAGCCCCGACCAATGGTCTGCTCCAGCAGAATCTGCGCCTGGCTGGAGCGCAACGGCACGATGACGCAGATGTTGTTCACGTCAAAGCCCTCGCGCAGCATCAGCACGCTGACGATCACGCGCGGCGCGGCGTGGCTGTCCACACTGAACAAGCGCTCACGCACGGGCGCCCAGTCCTTCTCGCCCAGCTCGGCCTTCTTGCCGGAGTCGATGGTCATCACCTCCTCCTCGTTCAGCCCTTCCTGGTCTTGCAAAAACGCAGCCACCAGAGGCGACACCGTGGTGTCCTCGCACACCACCAGCATCTTGGGGTGGCGGTACGGGTCAATCTTGGCAAAGTCCGCTTCGAGCTTGCGCAGCTTTTTCAAGCCCGCGCGCAGCATCACGCGCTGGCCTTCGCTCAAAGTGGGGTTGCCCGACTCGTCCCGCTCGGCTTTGAACTCCAGGGGCAGCGCGCCAATCTCCTTGCGCCGGTCCAGCACCAGCGACTTCACCAGCCCCGCACGCATGGCGCTCTTCAGGTCAAAGTCCACCACGATGTGCGGGAAGTACAGCTTGCGCTTGTTCTTGCCGCTACCCACGTCGTTGTACGGCGTGGCCGAAAAGTCCACCTGCACAAAGCGCCGCCCCTTGGTGGCGGCAATGCGGCTCAGGCTTTTCTGCCATTCCACCTCGGTGGTTTCGCCTTCGCGCTTGAACTCGTGGATGTGGTGCGCCTCGTCGTTGAACACCATCAGCTCTGGCAGGCCCGCCAGAAACTCCAGCACATTGCCGCGCGCATAGCGGCGGTCCAGCACCTCCAGGCTGTTGCCCGTGGCGCGGCCCGGTGTGAGTGGCAGCACCGCACCCACCACCAGATGTGGGTCCAGCGGCGCGCCCAAGGCCTCCACATCCTCCACCGCGTCATCCAGCATCTCGCCTTCGGCCAGCAGATGCCAGTTGGTGATGGCAATCATCCCGTTGCCGGTGGCTTTGAGGCCAATCTCGGCCTTGCTGCACACATTGCCACGCACAAAGGCAAACACCGCATCGCGGTACACCTCGGGCACAAACAGGTCGGCAAACTTGGACACGTCCGAGCTGCTGAAGTCACGCCCCGTGCCGCCTGCCACCAGCTTGCCGCAAAACGCATCGAGCAGCCGCTCGTACACGATCAGCCCTGGCGCCACCACCATGAACTGCCGGGTAAAGCGCGCATCATCGAGGCCTTCGGCCAAGGCCGCCGTCTTGTTCAGCAACTGCCACACCATCAAGGCCTGCATCACCCAGGTCTTGCCGGTACCTGTGGCCATCTTGAAGCAGTATTTGGGGTGGGCGTGCTTGCTGGATGCCACCTCGTTCATGCGGTGACCGGTCAGCAGCGCATCGGGCGCGCAGGCCTGGTACAGGTCCAGCAAGGTCCAGTTCTCGCGTTCTTGGCCCAGCACCTCATGGGCCACAATGGCATTCAAGATGGCCTGCTTCTGCCCGGCATGGAAGTTCAGGCCCTGCCGGGCGAGCACCATGTCTTCACCAAACCACCACAGCAGCAACTCGGCGGTGGTGGGCGTCACCAGCTCCAGAATGTCCGCCGCGCCAGATTCCAGGCCCAGGCACAGTTGCTGGGTCTTGGCAGTCAGGCCTGCGGCCAGGGCCAGTTGGTCATCGGCCTTGGTACTCATGCGGCACCCACCGTCGTCACCACCTCGGCCTCAAAGCCAAACACATCCACCACCCGCACGCACACCTTGCGTGGGCCTGCCTTGATGGGTGCCGTGACGGTGGCTGTAGTCACCACACGCAGCGCGTCGGCATCGTTGGCCGTATTGCCCCGGTAGTCTTGCCATACCGAACGGAACACCTTGCCATCGTAGTCCGGGTCCACCGCCCAGTATTCGATCAGGGCCAAGGGCTCGGCGTTGGCAATCTGCTGCAGCTTTATGCGGTTGGCATCGTCCAGGTTGATGGCCTCGGGCGAGAGCAGCACATAGTTTTTGAGTTGCACCGTCAGCGTGTCGGTGTCGCCCTCCGTCTTGCGCGTGATGGGGTGAATCGTCAGGTACTGCAAGCTGGAAAAGCGAACTTGGCCGCGCAGCTTGTCAATGCCGCCTTTTTTCTTGAGTCGGTCCATCAGGTCGGGCGGGATCACCAGCACCTCCAGGCGCGAGTCGTTCAGCGCGGTGATGGTGTCGCCAATGCTGGGCTCAAAGTTCCAGCCCAGCACCACCACGCGGTCCCAGCCGCCCAGCAGGTTGTCGCGTTGGGCAATGGCTTTTTTGAGCGTGGCCATGCCGGTGAGCTTGTTGGGCGAATCGGCCAGCACCAGCGTCTTGCTGCCCCGCTTGCCGCCCAGTTCCACACCCGCAATCTGCCCCAAGTTGCGCTGCGGGTTCACATCCGCAGGCAGGGGCAGGGCGCCGTAGAGCGAGAGCACGATGTGCGACAAGTCGCCCATGCGGAAGTCGCGGCCCAGCGTGGCCTTGGCTGCCTCCACTTGGTAGTCGCCAATCGCTTGATACAGAAAGGGTTTGGCCTCCAGGTCGATCAGGCGTTTGCGCATGATCATGCAGGCGGGTTTGCCCAGGTCGGTGGTGATCCAGCGGCGGCCCAGTTTTTCTGCAGCCGCCGCAGTAGTTCCTGAGCCGCCGTTAAAGTCCGCTACGATACCGCCACTTGGGCAGGATGAGCGAATGATCCGATCCAGTAGTTTCTCTGGCTTTTGTGTGTCGTAGTCCAACCTCTCTGCGCCACTTTTTGTCAATCTCGCATCTGTCCAGAGATTCTGTATTGGCTTGCCTGGGTCTTCATCAAGATAGCTTTTGTAATATGGTGTCCCGTTCTTGGTGTAATAGAACAGACCATCTTGTTCAAGCCGATCAATGTTTTCTTGTGTTTGCGCCCAGTGTCTTCCCTTGGGGGGCTTCAATGAAACGCCGCGGAAAATTCTGGCTGGCCCATCTCCCTTGCCGGTGAAAGTATTTGGGTAGAAGAGGCGACCTGTGCCTTCTTCTTTGATGTAGCGCTCTTCTATGTAATCTTCATCGAATGGAACATGGAGAGTAGTGAAATGAAATTTGGCACCCTTGCTGAAAAAATAGATCGATTCTGTGATGTTGCCAAACCTATTCGCGTCGTTGTGCGCGCCGGATTTTTGCCAAACTATTTCATTGCGGAAGTTGTCTCTCCCAAACACATCATCCAACACCAACTTCACGTAATGCCCCACATGCCAATCCAGGTGCACATAGATGGAGCCCGTATCCGCCAGCAGTTCCCGCATCAGAACCAGACGCGGCGTGATCATGGCGAGGTACGACGCTGTGCCATCGCTCCAGGTGTCGGAGTAGGCAAACTGCTCGATCACCGTGGGCCGTTGCTCCAGTTCCAGGCCGGGTAGCGTGACCTTGGTGCGGTAGTCGGCCTTGCTGTCAAAGGGCGGGTCGATGTAGATCAAATCCACCTTGCCGCGCAGGCTGGGCGTGGTGTCATCACCCGCCAGCAGCGCGGCCATGGCCAGCAGGTTGTCGCCATAGATCAGGCGGTTGGCCCAGGGTGCCTCGGCCCGGGCTGCGCCCAGCGCGGGCTGCGCCCTTTCCAGCAAGCTGCCTTGCCCCGGCGCAAATACCTCGCGCCGGTCGGCGCGGGCCTGGGCGGTGATCCAGTCGGTGGCGGCGCTGTCCTTGGCGGGCAGCACCACCTCGCGGGTTTGCAGGCTCACGCGGTGGCGGTTTTCGATGCTCTCCAGGATTTTTTCGGCTTCTTTGCGGCCTTGGGCCACGATGTCGGGAAGTTGTTCAAGCAGGGATTTGGGCATGGGTGTTGCGCGCGGCGATGCCCGGCGGCAGCCGATTCAATCGATAGTTGAATGAATAATTCAATCAATCGTACAACACAAAGTTCAATGCAAATTGAACTGAAATTTAGGGTTCCAGCATGGATCAAAAGCTGGAATTCGCCGCGCGTTTGCAGGCCGCCATGCGGGCTGCGGGTCTGGAGCCTCGCCCTGCGGTGTTGCTCCAACTGTTCAACGGCCACTACTGGGGGCGGTCCGTCACCTTTCAGGCGGTGTCGCGCTGGTTGCGGGGTGAGTCCATTCCAGCGCAGGACAAGCTCATCACCTTGGCCGAAGTGCTCAAGATCGAGCCCGAGGTGCTGCGCTTTGGGAAGGCGGTGCGTGACTCGGTGCAAGAGCGCCGCCAGCGGTGGGAGGAAGGCGTGGGTTATCTGGAGCGCGAAACCTTCGATGCTTTCCTTCAGCTGCCTGCCCCTCAGCGCAAGTTGATCCGTGAGGTCATCCTGACTTTTGCAAAGGTGCACCGAGGAGGAGACGCGCCACAAAACACCTCCATGGACGAGCGGCCGTTGGTCTAGTCAAAAATAGTTGGCACTGGCACCAATGCTTGTGCAGCAAGCGCACTGTTTCCCCATAAAAACCCAGCCTTTGCACTCGACCAGCATGCAGAACATGCTCTCGAAATAAAAGCAAAAATCCACAAAAAAAGCCGCACCCTCGGGATGCGGCTTTTTTGTGGGCGGGGCATCGCCCCACCTTCACGCCGATGGTCAGTCGTCCAGCAGCGACAGATCGCGCACGGCGCCCTTGTCGGCCGACATCACCAGCTTGGCGTAGGCCTTGAGGGCGGCGGACACCTTGCGGGGGCGCGGCAGGGCGGGCTTCCAGCCCAGCTTGTCCTGCTCTGCGCGGCGGCGGGCCAGCTCGTCGTCGGACACCAGCACGTTGATCGTGCGGTTGGGGATGTCGATACGGATGCGATCACCGTTCTTCACCAGGCCAATGGCGCCACCGGCGGCGGCCTCGGGCGAGCAATGGCCGATCGACAGGCCCGAGGTACCGCCCGAAAAACGCCCGTCGGTCAGCAGCGCGCAGGCCTTGCCCAGGCCCTTGGACTTGATGTAGCTGGTGGGGTAGAGCATTTCCTGCATGCCGGGGCCGCCCTTGGGGCCTTCGTAGCGCACGATGACCACGTCGCCCGCCTTGACTTGGTCGGCCAGGATGTTGGCCACGGCTTCGTCTTGCGACTCGACCACATGGGCGGGGCCTTCGAACACCAGGATGGAGGCATCCACGCCGGCGGTCTTGACCACGCAGCCGTCGAGGGCGATGTTGCCGGTCAGCACGGCCAGGCCACCCTCTTGCGAGAACGCGTGTTCGTTGGCGCGGATGCAGCCGCCCTTACGGTCCAGGTCCAGGCTGGGCCAGCGCGCGGCCTGGCTGAACGCCACCTGGGTGGGAATGCCGCCAGGGCCGGCCATGTAGAAGGTCTTGACCGCATCCGACGGATTGCGGGCGATGTCCCACTCGTCCAGCGCGTCCTTCATGGTTTTGGCGTGCACTGTGGGCGTGTCGGTGTGCAACTTGCCGGCACGGTCGAGCTCGCCCAGGATGGCCATGATGCCGCCCGCGCGGTGCACGTCTTCGATGTGGTACTTGTCGGTGTTGGGCGCCACCTTGCACAGTTGCGGCACGGACCGCGACAGGCGGTCGATATCGGCCATGGTGAAGTCGATTTCGGCTTCTTGCGCGATGGCCAGAATGTGCAGGATGGTGTTGGTGGAGCCGCCCATGGCGATGTCCAGCGTCATGGCGTTTTCAAACGCCTTGAAACCCATGGAGCGGGGCAGCACACTGCTGTCGTCCTGCTCGTAATAGCGTTTGCACAGCTCTACCGCCAGCCGGCCGGCGCGCTTGAAGAGCTGTTCGCGGTCGGCGTGCGTGGCCACCACCGTGCCGTTGCCGGGCAGTGACAGGCCCAGTGCCTCGGTCAGGCAGTTCATCGAGTTGGCAGTGAACATGCCAGAGCACGAACCGCAGGTGGGGCAGGCAGAGCGCTCGATCTCGGCCACGTCGGCGTCGGACACCTTGTCGTCGGCCGCCATCACCATGGCATCGATCAGGTCCAGCTTCTTGAAGGTGACGGCGTGGGTGGTAGGGTCGGTCTTGTTGACCTTGCCGGCCTCCATGGGGCCGCCCGAGACAAACACCACGGGGATATTGAGCCGCATGGCGGCCATCAGCATGCCGGGGGTGATCTTGTCGCAGTTGGAGATGCACACCATGGCGTCGGCGCAGTGCGCGTTGACCATGTATTCGACCGAGTCGGCAATGATGTCGCGGCTGGGCAGCGAATACAGCATGCCGTCGTGGCCCATGGCGATGCCGTCATCGACCGCGATGGTGTTGAACTCCTTGGCGACGCCGCCAGCGGCTTCGATCTCGCGCGCCACCAGCTGGCCCAGATCCTTGAGGTGCACATGGCCGGGCACGAACTGCGTAAACGAGTTGACCACCGCGATGATGGGTTTTTGAAAATCGTCGTCCTTCATGCCAGTGGCACGCCAGAGCGAACGGGCGCCCGCCATGTTGCGGCCGGCGGTGGAGGTTTTGGAGCGGTAAACAGGCATCGTGATGTGGGGTAAAGGGTTACTCGGAGTCGGGGGGCAGTGTCCGGGCAATTATCTCCGACCAGTCTGTGGGGTGATGGACACGGCGGCCTCAACCCCACCCCTGACGGGTTCAAACTGGCCCAGCCCACTTCCTACCCATCCCACCGTGAGACGACCCATGACAGCCCAAAAAACCATTCCCATCCAACCCATCAACCGCCGCAGCGCCAACATCACGCAAGGCAAATCGCGTGCGCCGAACCGATCCATGTTCTACGCCATGGGCTACGAAGAAAGCGATTTTTCGAAACCCATGGTGGGCGTGGCCAACGGCCACAGCACCATCACGCCGTGCAACAGCGGTCTGCAACGACTGGCCGATGCCGCCATCCAGGGCATCGAGGAAGCTGGTGGCAACGCCCAGGTGTTCGGCACGCCTACCATCAGTGACGGCATGGCCATGGGCACCGAAGGCATGAAGTACAGCCTGGTGAGCCGCGAAGTCATCAGCGACTGCATCGAAACCTGCGTGGGCGGCCAGTGGATGGACGGCGTGCTGGTGGTGGGCGGCTGCGACAAGAACATGCCCGGCGGCCTGATGGGCATGCTGCGCGCCAACGTGCCCGCCATCTATGTGTATGGCGGAACCATCCTGCCCGGCCACTACCAGGGCCACGACCTGAACATCGTGAGCGTGTTCGAGGCCGTGGGCGAGAACGCTGCGGGCAAGCTCAGCGACTTCGACCTGAAGGAAATCGAAAAGCGCGCCATCCCCGGCACTGGCTCGTGCGGCGGCATGTACACGGCCAACACCATGAGCAGCGCGTTCGAGGCCCTGGGCATCAGCCTGCCCTACTCGTCCACCATGGCCAACCCGCACGACGAGAAGATGAACTCGGCCAAGGAATCGGCCAAGGTGCTGATCGAGGCCATCAAGAAGGACATCAAGCCGCGCGACATCGTGACCAGGAAGTCCATCGAGAACGCCGTGGCTGTCATTATGGCCGTCGGTGGATCGACCAACGCGGTGCTGCACTTTCTGGCCATTGCGCACGCGGCCGGCGTGGAATGGACCATCGACGACTTTGAGCGTGTGCGTGTGAAAACCCCCGTGCTGTGCGACCTCAAGCCCAGTGGCAAATACCTGGCCGTGGACCTGCACCGCGCCGGCGGCATCCCGCAGGTGATGAAAGTGCTGCTCAACGCCGGCCTGCTGCACGGCGACTGCATCACCATCGAGGGCAAGACCATTGCCGAAGTGCTCAAGGACGTGCCCGATCAGCCGCGAGCCGACCAGGACGTGATCCGCCCTGTCAGCAACCCCATGTACGCGCAAGGCCACCTGGCCATCCTCAAGGGCAACCTCAGCCCCGAGGGCGCCGTGGCCAAGATCACCGGCCTGAAGAACCCTGTGATCACCGGCCCGGCCCGCGTGTTCAACGACGAGCAGTCGGCCCTGCAGGCCATACTGGACGGCAAAATTCAGCCCGGCGACGTGATGGTGCTGCGCTACCTGGGTCCCAAAGGCGGCCCCGGCATGCCTGAAATGCTGGCCCCCACCGGCGCACTGATCGGCGCCGGCCTGGGCGAGAGCGTGGGCCTGATCACCGACGGCCGCTTTTCCGGCGGCACCTGGGGCATGGTCGTGGGCCACGTGGCGCCCGAGGCCGCTGCGGGTGGCACAATCGCTTTCGTCAACGAAGGCGACAGCATCACCATCGATGCACGCCAGCTGCTGCTGGAGCTGAACGTGAGTGAAACAGAAATCGCCAAGCGCCGCGCCGCCTGTAAAGCTCCTGCTCCGCGCTACACGCGCGGTGTGCTAGCCAAGTTCGCTTTCAATGCATCAAGCGCCAGCAAGGGTGCGGTGCTGGACCACTTCTGAGACAGCAAAGGACCGGGGCTGATGCGTGTACTCGTCGTCGAGGATGACCCTGCCCTGCGCCTGGGGCTCAGCCGTATGCTGCAGGCCGAGGGCTGGCAGGTCGATGCCGTGACAGATGGCGAATTCGCGCTCACGGCCACCGCAACCGAGCACTACGACGCGGCCGTGCTCGATCTCGGACTGCCGCGCCGTGGAGGCTTCGAGGTGTTACGCAACTGGCGCACCCAAGGCAAGGACCTGGCTGTCGTCATTCTCACCGCGAGCGATGGCCTGCAAAGCCGGTTGCGGGGACTCAACGATGGGGCCGACGACTATCTGGCCAAGCCTTTCGAACCCGAGGAGCTCGTAGCGCGGTTGCGTGCCATCGCGCGCCGCCGCCGGGGCAGCAGCAGCAACCTGCTCGTGGCCGGCGCCCTCAGTTTCAACACCGACACACGCGAGCTGCGCAATGGCGACGAGCGGCTGCCGTTGAGTCCGCGCGAGGCGGCGCTCGTGGAACTGCTCATGGCCTCGCCCAGCACGGCCGTGCCCAAGAGTCGCATCATCTCGACCATGTCTAGCTGGGAATCGAACTTCAGCGCCAACGCCGTGGAAATCTACGTGCTCAAGCTGCGGCGCAAGCTCGCTGGCGCGGGGGTCAATATCGTCACCCTGCGCGGCGTAGGCTACGCGTTGGAGGTGCGGTGAGCACAACAGCAAAATCCGGCGCCTCGCCCTCCCCGCGCTGGCTGCGCGCGAGCCTGTGGCGCCAGCTACTGATGCCGCTCGTGGGCCTTTGGGTGGCCTCGGCCATCGTGGCCACGGGTGCGGCCTACCAGTTCGCTGGGCGTACCACCGACCAGTCTTTCGACCGCCTGCTCGCCGACGATGCACGCGCGCTCGCAGCGCAGCTACGCTGGGAAAACGGCGAAGTACAGTTCGTCGCAAGCCGTGAGACGGCCGACTCGCTGGTGTTCGACTCGCTCTCGCGCAGCCACTACACGGTGCGCACCGCAGCGGGCCGCAAGCTGGTGGGTGACCTCGTGCTGCCCCTGCCCTCCTCCGAAACGCCCCCGCCGCCCGACACACCGCTGTTCTTCAACCACGCGGCCGAGGGCGGCCTGATGCTGCGCGCCGTGGCGTTGCGCATGCAGCCCACCTCAGGCGACGAGTCCGCCTGGGTGGTGGTGGCGGAGTCCAAAGCCAAGCGCCAGCAGGTCACGAACGAGATCGCGCTGGCCATCTTTCTGCCCGCGGGTCTGGCCGGGTTCGTGATCATTCCGCTGCTCTACTACGGCATCCGCCACGGACTGGCCACCACGCGGCACATCAGCGCCCTCGTGGTGCAGCATGGCGAAAACGACTTGTCGCCTTTGAGCGTGGAAGAAGTGCCCGAGGAGCTGCGAGAGCTGGTGCAACACACCAACGCGCTGCTTCAGCGGCTCAAGGCCTCGATCGACGAGCAACGCCGTTTCGTCGCCGATGCGGCGCACCAACTGCAGACGCCCATGGCAGGCATCCGCTTGCTCGTGGACGATATGCGGCGTATCCAGCGCGCGGACCCTATGCAGCCCATGGACATCGAGGTGCTGGCGCAGCTCGACGAGGTGGCCACGCGCGGCGCGCGCATGGTGCGCCAGTTGCTGGCCTACGCGCGGGCCGAAGAAGAGACGCAGGTCGAAAACCAGGTGTTCGACGCCACCAGCGTGGCCCTTCAGGTCACGCAGCGCTGGCAGGGCCCGGCTACGGCCGCAGGTAAGGCGCTGGCGGCGCCCAGGCAGACCCCGTCGTCTGGCGACTGCAGCGTGGACGGCTCGCCCACGCTGCTGGGCGAGGTGATCTCCAACCTCATCGACAACGCACTGCGCTACGGCGGACCACATGTTGCCGTGGACGTGGTGGCTCAGGAAAGCAGCGTCCACATCCGCGTGATCGACGACGGGCCGGCTCTCGATGCGCCTACGCGCGCCCAGATGCTGCTGCCTTTCTGGCGTGGCGAACACGGCCAACCCGAAGGCTCGGGCCTGGGCCTGTCGATCGCGCAGCGTGTGGTCGAGCGCATGAGCGGCAAGTTCAGCGTGCGCGTCGGGCCGGGCGGTACCGGCACCTGCTTCGACATCGATCTGCCGCGCTCCGCGCTCCACTAGCGCCTGTTGCCGCAACGGCAACACGGCACATATTTCCCTACGTAAAGCCAACGTAAAGCTTGGGTTGCCTAGACTGCTCAGCACCGTGACAAGGTATCCGGAAGTGGTACCGGTGCGTGCAATTTCTAAGGAACGTGGTCATATGGCTGCTACACAACAATCTTCATCGGCGCCGCTTCGCCCACGCGCCCTCCTCTGGGTGGCGTTAGCTGCCGTCTTCACTGCCGTGGCCGGTGGCATCTGGGCCGTTGGCACGCACAACGCCAAGGCCGACGCAGACACCCAGCCCGTGTCCATAGCCGGCAAGGTGCAGACCGACGTCGTGCGAGTGGCCCCTGACCAGGCCGCAGCCCTCGACGTGGGCACCTCGCAAGAGCACCAGTTTGAAAACCTGCGCCGCACCATCGGCATCATAGACTTCAACCAGGACCGCACCACACGCGTGCATTCAGCCCAGCAAGGCCGTATCGCGCAGATGCTGGTCAAGGCCGGCGACGATGTGAAGGCAGGCCAGACGCTCTATACGGTCGCGGTGCCCGAGAGGGCACAGGCCGCGTCCACGCTGATCTCTTCCGCCGCCACGCTGCGCTCGGCCAACGAGACCCTGCGCCGCGCCAGTGCACTGGCCCAGGAAAACAGCATCCCGCAAAAGGAACTCCAGCAGGCGCAGACCGACCAGCAATCGGCCCAAGCCGCCTACGACGCGGCGCGACAGGGCCTGCGCCTGTTCGACCTGGCCGATGCGGACATCGCGCGCATCGAGCGCGAACGGCAGGTGGACAAAGAAGTGGCGGTGAAGAGTCCCATCGCCGGCCGCGTCACAGCACGCGCCGCCCAACCCGGCCTGCTGGTGCAGCCCGGCAGCGACCCCGCGCCAGTGACGGTATCGGACCTGCGCACACTGTGGATGGTGGCCAATGTGCCCGAGTCGGAATTCAGCTACTACCGCGTGGGCCAGCCGGTGCAGGTGCGCGTACAGGCCTGGCCGGACAAGGTGTTCGCGGGCAAGGTTTCCTACGTAGGCGACAGCATCGATGCCGACAGCCGCCGCTTCGTGGTGCGCGCCGAAGTGGCCGACCCGCGGCGCGAGCTGCGTCCGCAGATGACGGCCGACTTCCAGTTCACTGTCGCTGCGCCGCAAAGCTCGGTCGCCGTACCGGCCGAGGCCGTGGTGCGCGAGGGCAATGGCGCTGACGTGGTCTGGATCGCGGAAGGCAGTGACGAGCGCGGCCCGCGCTTCACGCGCCGCAAGGTCACGCGCGGCCAGACCACGAGCGGTCTGGTACAGATTACCGAGGGGCTGGTCGGCAGCGAGCGCATCGCGCGCCACAACGCGTTGTTCCTCTCCAGCCTCTACGAAACCGAAGCGCAATAAGCGCCTCTCTGAACCAAGGAGATACCCGTGTTTCGTCCCCTGCTGGCCTTCGTCCTCTCGCGAAGGCCCATCGTTGTGCTCGCCCTGCTGGCCTTTCTTGGCCTGGGCCTGCTCGCCTTTTCCAAGCTCAATGTCGAGGCCTACCCCAACCCCGCTCCGGTCATCCTCGAGATCACGGCCCAGGCTCCCGGCATGTCGGCCGAGGAAATGGAGCGTTACTACACGCGCCCCATGGAGGTGGGTCTGGCAACCACGCCCGATGTCGAGAACATCCGCACCACCTCGTTCTATGGCCTGTCGTTCGTGCGCGTGACGTTCAAGTACGGCACGGACTACTATTTCGCGCTGACACAGATCGCTAACAACCTGCAGGCCAACGTGAACCTGCCCAATGGCGTGCAGCCGCAGATCCAGGCATCGAGCCTGGTCGGTGAAATCCTGCGCTACCAGGTCAAGGGCCCCTCGACCTACAGCCTCACCGATCTGCGCACGCTGCAGGACTGGGTGATCCAGCGCCGGCTGCTCACCGTTCCCGGCGTGGTGCAGGTAGTGACCTGGGGTGGGACAACCAAGGAATACCACGTCGAGGCCGACCCCAAGCAGCTCGAGGCCCATGGCGTCACGTTGCAAAGCCTCATCCAGGCCATCGGCAACGCCAACCTCAACGTGGGGGGACGCGCGATCAGCGTGGGCGACCAGTCGGTCAACATCCGGGGCCTGGGGCTGGTGCGCGACATCAACGACATCGCCAACATCGTGGTGGGCCAGAAGAACGGCCTTCCCACGCAGGTCAAGGACGTGGCACGCATCACCCCCGGCACGGTGCCGCGCCTGGGCGAGGCCGGCCGAGACCTGCAGAACGACGTGGTCACGGGTGTCGTCATCATGAATCGCACGCTGCACACCAGCGACGTGATCGCGCGCGTGAAGGCGGCCGTGGAGAAGATCAACGCAGACGGCTCCCTGCCCGAGGGCGTGAAACTAGAGCCCTACTATGACCGCGCGGTGCTCGTGGGCGTGACCACGCACACAGTGCTGCACAACCTCATCTTCGGCTGTCTGCTGGTGTTCTTCATCCAGTGGGTGTTTCTTGGCGACCTGCGCAGCGCGGTGATCGTGAGCGTGAACATCCCGTTTGCACTGTTCTTCAGCATCATGATGCTGGTGCTTACAGGGGAGTCGGCCAACCTGCTCTCGCTCGGGGCGGTGGACTTCGGCATCATCGTCGATGCGGCGGTGATCCTGGTCGAGAACGTGTTCCGCAACTTCCAGCGGCCCGTGCCCATACGCGCTTCGCTGCTACGCGCCATGGCGCAGGGGCCGGACGGCCCGCGCACCCAGCCCAGCAACGGCTGGACCTCGCGACTGCGCATGATCTACCTGAGCGGCACGCAAGTAGACAGCTCGGTGCTGTTCTCGACCTTCATCACGATCGCCGCATTCACGCCGCTGTTTGCAATGCAGGGGGTGGAAGGCCAAATCTTTGGCCCCATGGCGCGCACCTACGGCTACGCACTCGCGGGAGCGCTGATCGCCACCTTCACCATCACACCCGTGCTGGCCAGCTACCTGCTGCCGGCGAAGGTGGAGGAGAAGGAGACCTTCATCGTCCACGCAATCCAGAACGCCTACCGCCCCGCCTTGCACTGGGTGCTCAACCACACGCGGGCCACGCTCGTCATCGGCCTGCTGGCGCTCGTGGCCGGCGGCTTCATGGCCAGCCGCCTGGGCAGCGAGTTCCTGCCCGCACTGGAAGAAGGCAACCTGTGGATCCGCGCTTCCATGCCGCCCACGATCTCGCTGGAGGCGGGCCGCGACAAGGCCAACCGCATGCGGCAGATGATCAAGGAGTACCCGGAGATCATCACCGTGGTCTCGCAGCATGGCCGGCCCGACGACGGCAGCGATGCATCGGGCTTCAACAACGTGGAGCTGTTCGCGCCATTGCAGCCCTTCGAGAAGTGGCGCCCCGGCATGACCAAGGAACGACTGGTACGCGAGCTGCAGGCGCGTTTCGAGGCCGAGTTCCCCGGCGTGACCTTCAACTTCTCGCAGTACATCCAGGACAACGTGCAGGAGGGCCTCTCGGGCGTGAAGGGCGCGAACTCGGTGAAGATCATCGGGCCCGATCTCGCCACGCTGGAGAAACTGGCCGCGCAGGTCTATGAGGTGATGACGCACATCGACGGCGTGGCCGATCTCGGGGTGTTCCACATCCTGGGCCAGCCCAACATGAACATCCAGATCGACCGCGCACGCGCCGCGCGCTACGGGCTCAACACGGGAGACGTGGCCAACGCGATCCAGGCCGCGCTCGCCGGCGTCGAGGCCACTACGGTGCTCGAAGGCGACCGGCGCTTCGGCCTCACGGTGCGCTTCACGCAGGGCGACCGCGCCACGCCCGAAGCAGTGCGCGCTCTGCGCGTGGGCTACACCACGGCGGGGGGCAATACCTCGTACATCCCGCTGTCGGACGTGGCCACGATCTCCCTCGACACCGGTGCGACCTACATCTACCGCGAAAGCAACGAGCGCTACATCCCCATCAAGTTCAGCGCGCGCGACCGCGACCTGGGCAGCACCGTCTCTGAAGTCCAGCGCCGCGTGGCGCACGAAGTCAGCCTTCCCCAAGGCTACCGAATCATCTTCGCGGGCGAATTCGAGGCGTTGCAGCAGGCCAAGGCGCGCATGATGATCGCCATCCCCGTGGCGGTGATCCTGGTGCTCGCGCTGCTCTATGCGCTGTTCAACAACTTCATCTACTGCCTGCTGACGCTCGCATCCGTGCCGTTCACGGTGTTCGGCGGCATCCTGGCGCTGTACCTCACGGGACAGGTGCTGAGCATCTCAGCCGTGATCGGCTTCATCTCGCTGCTGGGCGTGTCGGTCATGGACGGAATCCTGATCCTCGGCTACTTCAGGGACCTGCGCGCGCGCGGCTACAACCACCTCCAAGCCATGGAGGAGGCCTACCGCAGCCGGATGCGACCGCTGCTGATGACGGCGCTGTCGGCCTGCATCGGCCTGCTGCCCGCAGCCATGTCGCACAGCATCGGCAGCGAAGTGCAGCGCCCCCTGGCCACCGTGGTGGTGGGCGGGATGTTGATCGGCCCGCTGTTCCTGCTGCTCGTGGTGCCGGCACTGCGCTTGGCAGTTCTACGTCGGGTGAAATTCGCCAAGAAGCGTGAAGGTCTGGGAGGCAATCGTGCGCACGCGTAATCTGAAATCGCCGGACAGGCGCCTGTTCATTGGCCTGCTGGGCCTGTCGGCCCTGGCCACCACGGGCTGCGCCGTGGGCCCCGACTATGTGCGGCCCTCTGTGCCCGCGCCCCATACGCTCACCCGCGAACCCCTGGCCACGGCCGGCACGGCGGGGCCCGTGCAACGCCAGTGGTGGAAAGCCTTCGGCTCGCGCGAACTCGATGACCTGGTGCAAGAGGCCCTGGATCACAGTCCCACCATCGAGGCAGCGCAGGCCACCCTGCGCGCAGTGCGCCAGAACACCATCGCCCAACGCGGCTTCTTCTACCCCACAGTGCAGGCCAGCTATAGCCGCACGCGCCAGAACGTGGGCCAGTCGCTGTCGCCCCCGCTCAACAGCGGCGACACCCTCTACACCTACCACACGGCGCAGCTGAGCGTAAGCTACACACCCGACATCTTCGGCAGCAACCGCCGCCAGGTCGAAGGCCTGCAAGCGGCCGAGGAAAGCCAGCGGCTGCAGCTGCAGGCCGCGCGGCTCACACTTGCGAGCAATGTGACGGGCGGGATGCTCCAGGCTGCGATGTTCGCCGAGCAGAGCGCACTCATCGAGCAGGCCATCTTGGCCGCCCAGGAACAGCTGCGGCACATGCGGCTGCAGCAGCGCAACGGCTACGCGAGCGGGCTCGACGTGGCCACACAGCAGACGCTGCTGGTCCAGCTTCAACAGGCCCTGCCGCCACTGCGCAAGCAGTTGGAGCAGACACGCAACCTGCTGGCCACGCTCGCTGGCCGCACGCCCGACGCGGCGCCCATGGTGCCCCACCTTTCGGCGTTCACGCTGCCCGAGCTGCCCCAGACAGTGGCCTCTGCGCTCGTGGAGCAGCGACCCGACGTGCGTGCCGCCGAGACCGACGTGCAGCAGGCAAGCGCCGCCATCGGCATAGCCCAGGCGGCGCGGCTGCCGCAACTGTCCATTACGGCGGCCCTTGGTGGCGGAGCCACGAGCTTCGACCGCATGTTCGCGGCCGGCAACACCACCTGGGGGCTCGGCGCCAACCTGCTGCAGCCGCTTTTCGCTGGGGGCTCGCTACAGGCGCACCAACGCGCGGCCGAAGCCGGACTCGATGCGGCTGCCGCCAAATACCGCGGCGCCGTGCTCTCGGCCTTCCAGGACGTGGCCAACACGCTCTATGCACTCGATACGGATGCGCGGGCGTTGCGCATGGCCGAGGAAAGCGAGACGGTCAGCCTGACCACGAGGGATCTCACCCAGTCCCAACTGCGCCACGGCTATAGCGCCCAGCCCGCCGCACTGGCAGCCGAGCAGTCCTGGCTGCAGGCGCGTGCCGCGCATGTCGCGGCACGCGGCACCCTGCTGGGCGACGCCGTGGCGCTCTACCAAGCCCTCGGAGGCGGTGTGTTGGCCGATAGCATGGTGGATTGAGCCTCAACAGCCGCTCAAACGAAAAACGCCCGCGGCCCCCCCTTGTCCCCGGGCGTTTTAGCTGCGACCGGTAGCGTCAGCGCGGCTTGCGCGGCTGGATCCCCAGCGCTTCCTTGTGCTTGTTGATGCGGTCTTGCTTGCGCTGGTCCATCTTCTCCATGGCCTTGCGTTTCGTGTAACCCGTGGCGTCAGCCCAGGCCCACCACAGGGCTGTGATGGCAAACGGTGACAGCACCCACCACCACGACCACGCGGCCACCGGCCCGATTTCGAGGTACTTCAACAACGCCAGGAAGAGCCCCAGGCCTAACAGGTACATGATGAACTCCAAAAACACAAATCCGATGAATGAATTGACAAAAGGCATGGAAATGTCAACCCGAATCACTACAATTTCGTTGAAAGCACTGTAACTCAACCAGAGGAAACCCCACCATGAAGCGTACCCTGATCACTCTTGCCATGACACTGTCGGTGGCAGCTCCCGCAATGGCCGATCTGGCACTGGCCACCTCGAAGAACTGCATGGCCTGCCACGCTGTTGACAAGAAGATGGTTGGCCCTTCCTACAAGGACGTGGCCGCCAAGTACGCCGGCCAGAAGGACGCTGCGGACAAGCTGGCAGCCAAGATCATCAAGGGTGGCTCTGGCGTGTGGGGTCCGGTTCCCATGCCTGCCAATACCCAGGTCAATGAAGCAGACGCCAAGAAGCTGGCCGCCTGGGTTCTGACGCAGAAGTAATTCGACCCATTCCCGCTGCGAAGCCGAACGCTTTGCATCCTCTGGCCGCGCCTTTCCATGGAAAGCGCGGCCATTGTTTTGGGTAGCACACGCACCCATCGCCACGTTTTTGCGGCGCACAACGCGCGTCGCGCACCATGTCAGACAACGCTGGTGCCGGGACGCCCCCGCAGTTGATGTTCCAGCTGGCCCACGCAGGCAGCCGTGGTGTTGTCGGATTCTTCGGCCCTTGCCATCAAATGCGACTCCAGGCCGTCCAGGCGTGCCAGCATATCCGCATGGGATTTCAAATGCTGTGCCTCCAGGAAGCTGCGCAGCTCGGTGAAACGCGACGCTTCGGCCTTGTCGGCCAGTTCGCGCTGGGCCTGCATCTCCTTGGAGTGGCGACGCGCTTCCATCAGCACCGAGCCCTGCAGGGAAAGCACGTAGGCCACACCGAACACGCCCAGCAGGGTGGTGAGGCCCAGCATGAGCAAGCCCAAAGGGGCCTCAAAGGTCATCAACCCCAATGACACCTGCGTGGAAGCTGCCAGCAGCCCCCAATTCAGGGCGGCCAGGGCAGCGATGGCCAGCACGATAAAAAGCAGGATGGTCGATCGCATTTGCATGGGGGTACTCCTTGGGACAAGTGCCGCCCCAGCCGGGATCGCGGGGGAGCAGATGCCGTGTTGTACCTCATGGCTGCACCACCCGCGCCGGAAACCTCGAAGCGACCGGCAATGTGCTGTCGTCGCAGGACTGGAGGGGTTTGCTGAAGCGCCGCGTGCCGGCGCCTTCTGGATCAATGGGTCAGCCGCTTCGATGATGCGCAGCGACCGAACGGCGAGGATTTTGTGGTCGCATCACATCGCTGCGCGATATGAGTGACCCCGAATCCGGCAAGCGCTACGCGCCGGCGCCTTGCGGCGCCTTCTGGATCAATTGGTCTGGGCCAATTGATCCAGAATTGCCGGATTCTCCAGCGTTGAGGTGTCCTGGGTAATGGCTTCGCCCTTGGCGATGCTTCGCAACAGGCGGCGCATGATCTTGCCGCTGCGGGTCTTGGGCAGGTTGTCGCCAAAACGGATGTCCTTGGGCTTGGCAATCGGGCCAATCTCCTTGGCCACCCAGTTGCGCAGCTCGTTGGCAATCTGCTTGGCCTCTTCGCCGGTCGGGCGCGAGCGCTTGAGCACCACGAAGGCACAGATGGCCTCGCCGGTCACGTCGTCGGGGCGCCCCACCACGGCGGCTTCGGCCACCAGGTCGGTCTTGGCCACCAGGGCCGATTCGATTTCCATCGTGCCCATGCGGTGGCCCGACACGTTGAGCACATCGTCGATGCGGCCCGTGATGCGGAAGTAGCCGCGGTCGGCGCTGCGCACGGCGCCATCGCCAGCCAGGTAATAGCCCTTGAGCTCTTCGGGGAAGTAGCTCTTCTTGAAGCGCTCGGGATCGTTCCAGATCGTGCGGATCATGCTGGGCCAGGGTCGCTTGATGACCAGGATGCCGCCCGCGCCATTGGCCACATCGTTGCCCGTTTCGTCCACGATGGCGGCGGTGATGCCGGGCAGTGGCAGCGTGCAGCTGCCGGGCACCAGGGGCGTGGCGCCGGGCAGCGGCGTGATGACATGCCCACCGGTTTCGGTCTGCCAGAAGGTGTCCACGATGGGGCAACGCTCGCCGCCCACGTGTTTGTAGTACCACATCCAGGCTTCGGGGTTGATGGGTTCGCCCACGCTGCCCAGGATGCGCAGGCTCGACAGGTCGGAGCGCGCGGGGTGCACCGCCGCGTCGCCCTCGGCCGCCTTGATGAGCGAGCGGATGGCCGTGGGGGCGGTGTAGAAAATGGAGCACTTGTGGCGTTCGATCATCTGCCAGAAACGCCCGGCGTTCGGGAAGGTGGGAATGCCTTCAAAGATGATCTGCGTGGCGCCCGCAGCCAGCGGGCCATAGGTGACGTAGGTGTGGCCGGTGATCCAGCCGATGTCGGCCGTGCACCAGAAGATATCGTCGGGGCGCAGGTCGAACGTCCAGTCCATGGTGAGCTTGGCCCACAGCAGGTAGCCGCCCGTGCTGTGCTGCACGCCCTTGGGTTTGCCGGTGGAGCCCGAGGTGTAGAGGATGAACAGCGGATGCTCTGCGCCCACGGCCACGGGTGGGCACTCGGTGCTCTGGCCGGCCAGTGCCTGGGCAAAGGTCTTGTCGCGCCCCTCGACCATGTTGCACACCGTGGGAGTGCGCTCGTACACGAACACATGGCGCAGCGTGTCGCAGCCGCCGGTGGCCAGGGCTTCGTCGATGATGGCCTTCAGGGGCAGTTCCTTGCCGCCACGCATCTGGTAGTTGGCCGTGACGATGGCCACGGCGCCGGCGTCAATCACGCGCTCGTGCACCGCCTTGGCACTGAAGCCGCCAAACACCACACTGTGCGTGGCGCCGATGCGCGCGCAGGCCTGCATGGCGATGACGCCCTCGATGGTCATGGGCATGTAGATCAGCACCCGGTCGCCCTTGCCCACGCCATGGGCCTTGAGGGCGTTGGCAAACTGGCTCACGCGGGCCAGCAGTTCCTTGTAGGTGATGCGGGTCACTGCGCCGTCGTCGGCTTCGAAAATGATGGCCGTCTTGTTCTCGGTGGGGGTACCGATGTGGCGGTCCAGGCAATTGGCCGACGCGTTGAGTTCACCGTCGGCAAACCACTGGAAGAACGGCGCGTTCGACTCATCCAGGGTGCGGGTGAAGGGTTTGGTCCATTGCAGGTTCTCGCGCGCCAGGCGGGCCCAGAAGCCCTCGAAATCCTTCTCGGCCTCGGCGCACAGCGCTTCGTAACCCGCCATGCCCGAAATGCGGGCGGCCTTGGCAATCGCGTCCGAGGGCGGGAAAACGCGGTTTTCAACCAGCACGGACTCGATCGAGGAATTGGGCGAACTCATGGTGTTGTCTCCTGGGTCTGATGGAACTGGGCGGTACTGTCTGCCACCCCACTTACAAGCCACTGACGGACTTCAGCTTACAGCCTGTGCACCCGTGCACCACCTAAAATCTGGCCTCATTTCATTTCCTGCACAGGCCTTCATGTCCACGCCCACGCCCAAAGCCCCGTCTCCCCTGCGTCCGCTGCCCGCGCTGATCTTTGCCAGCCGCTGGCTGCAGTTGCCGCTTTACCTCGGGCTGATTGCGGCGCAGGCCGTGTACGTATGGCATTTCCTGCTGGAACTGTGGCACCTGGTCGAGGCCGTGTTCGGCAGCCAGACGGCGCTGCAGGCGCTGATCACCAGCATCGGCTACAAGCCCGAGGTGCAGATCACCGCACTGAACGAAACCGTGATCATGCTCGTCGTGCTGGCGCTGATCGACGTGGTGATGATCTCCAACCTGCTCATCATGGTGATCGTGGGCGGCTATGAAACCTTTGTGAGCCGGCTGGGCCTGGACGACCACCCCGATCAGCCCGAATGGCTGGGACATGTGAATGCCTCGGTGCTGAAGGTGAAACTGGGTCTGTCGATCATCGGCATCAGCTCCATCCACCTGCTCAAGACCTTCATCAACGCCGCCAATTACGACGTGAAGGTGCTGATGTGGCAGACCATCATCCATGTGGTCTTCCTGGCCAGCGCACTGGCCATTGCCTACACCGACAAGCTGCTCAACAGCAGCCACGACAGGCATTAAATTCTGGCCTTGAATGCAATCGGCTGCCAGCGTCTATAGATAAAGCGCTGGCAGCTATTTTTTTAATAGCACCAGGACACCTATAACGGAAAGGGCCGACCGATATCCCGGGGCATGCGGGGGCGCTCATCGGTTTGTGCCCGCGCTCGCGATTATCACATTGAAAATAACCGGTGTTTTGACTCAAAAACACCAAATTCATATACTTCAAGGCTGATTAACCACCTGCAACGCAGGTAATTCACCCGAACCCGGGATGAATGTCTCGCTGGCGTGGCCCTTGCGGTCACTCCAGCCCGCCGAAGTTTCGCCCCTGATGCCCTGCCGCCGTGCCTGTGCCCGGTGGCAGCCGTGGTCCATGAGCCCTGTCCCGGCTCCCGCGGAACACCCTCAGGCCCTTGCGCACCGCCTTGCGTGCCATTCGGGCCGACCTGGCTTTGCCAGGGTTCTTCCTTTTCCTGCCCTCCCCTGCTGATCGCAGCCGGGGTCGGCCGCCGCATCAGGGTTTCGCTTGGGCTCCGAACCTGCTCGCCCATGGCGACAGGGCTGTGTTCCATCCGTTCAACGAGGGAGATCCACCAGCGTGGCAAAAAAAATCACCATCGACCATGTATTCAAAATCTTCGGCGAAGCGCCGCACAAGGCACTGGAACTGGTTCGCCAGGGCTGCAGCAAGCAGGAGATTCTGGAGCGCACCGGCCACTCGATCGGCGTGTTCGACGCCACTTTCACCATCGAAGCCGGTGAAATCTTCGTGGTCATGGGTTTGTCGGGTTCGGGCAAATCCACCCTGGTGCGCCTGCTCAATCTGCTGATCGAACCCAGTGCCGGCCGCATTCTGGTGGACGGTACCGACATCAGCCGCCTGACAAGCCGGCAACTGCGCGCACTGCGGCGCAAGGACATCAGCATGGTGTTCCAGTCGTTCGCGCTGATGCCGCACATGAACGTGCTCGACAACACTGCCCTCGGCCTGGAACTGGCGGGCGTGGGCCGGGCCGAACGCCAGGCGCAGGCCGCGCTGGCACTGGAACAGGTAGGCCTGGCCAGCTGGGGCGCGAGCTACCCCGACGAGCTTTCGGGCGGCATGCAGCAGCGCGTGGGCCTGGCGCGCGCGCTGGCGTCCGATCCCTCCATCCTGCTCATGGACGAGGCCTTCTCGGCGCTGGACCCCATCATCCGCACCGAGATGCAAAGCGAGCTGCTGCGCCTGCAGCAGGTCAAGCGGCGCACCATCGTCTTCATCTCGCACGACCTGGACGAGGCCATGCGCATCGGCGACCGCATCGCCATCATGAAAGACGGCCAGGTGGTGCAGGTGGGCACGCCCGACGATATTTTGCGCAACCCCGCCAACGACTACGTGCGCAGCTTCGTGCGCGGCGTGGATGCCGCCGCCGTGTTCAAGGCGGGCGATATTGCGCGCCAGCGCTTCACCGTGGTGTCCGAGCACAGCGACCGGGGCTCGCGCGCCGCGCTCAAGCAGCTGGAAGAACAGGACGGCGACTTCGCCTACGTGATCAGCCCCACGCAGCGCTACCTGGGCACCGTGTCGGCCGACTCGCTGCGCACCGCGCTGGACGGCCATGTGGGGCCGCTGGGCTTGCAGCATGCCTTTCTGCCCAACGTGGAGCCCATTGCCGCCGACGCGGCCGTGGCCGACCTGTTCGGCCAGGTGGCACAGGCGCCCTGCGCCCTGCCGGTGGTGGGGCCCCAAGGCCACTTTCAGGGCGCCGTCAGCAAAACCACCCTGCTGAAGTTTCTGGACCGCGACACCCCGCCGGTTCCGCCCTCGCCACCCCCCGTGGCAATCCTTGCACCAGAAAGGAGCCTCGCATGAACGATGCACTGTCCACACCCGAGACCTCTGCGCTGCCACCGCCGGCCGACACCGATCCGTGGGCGACGGCCAGTGAATCCAGTCCGGCCGTCACCCCGTGGGACCAGCCTGCGGCAGCACTGGATGCGCCTGCCCTGGCCCCCCCCGCCGACAGCACCAACCCCTGGGGCGCCGCCCCGGCGGACACCGCCACCGCAGCCGACAGCAGCTGGCTGGATGCCCCGGCGCAAGCAACAACCATCCCATCGGCCGGCAGCGATGCCGCAACCGACGCCTGGCAGGCGGGGCCACTGTGGGACGG
Organism: Acidovorax sp. GW823-FHT02H02; assembly: GCF_058797075.1. Taxonomy (NCBI): domain Bacteria; kingdom Pseudomonadati; phylum Pseudomonadota; class Betaproteobacteria; order Burkholderiales; family Comamonadaceae; genus Acidovorax; species Acidovorax sp. GW823-FHT02H02. The sequence continues at coordinate 66,526 of NZ_JBXAJH010000001.1, forward strand.
CTCCCTGCCCGTGCAGGCGTGGATCAACGAAGGTCTGGGCTGGGTGGTGCAGAACTTCCGCCCGTTCTTCCAGACCGTGCGCGCGCCGATTGACGGCACGCTGACCTGGGTGGAAGGTCTGCTCACCAGCGTGCCCACGCTGGCCATGGTGGCGTTGATGGGACTGCTGGCGTGGCAGTTCGCGGGCCGCGCCATCGCCCTGGGCACCGTGGCCGCGCTGCTATTGGTGGCCTTGCTGGGCATCTGGTCCGATGCCATGGTCACGCTCTCGCTGGTATTGACCTCGCTGGCGTTCTGCATCGTGATCGGTCTGCCGCTGGGCATTGTGCTCGCGGCAAGCGACCGCGCCCAGCGCTGGATGCGCCCGTTTCTGGATGCCATGCAGACCACGCCGGCCTTTGTGTACCTGGTGCCGGTGGTGATGCTGTTTGGCATTGGCAACGTGCCGGGCGTGATCGTGACCATCGTGTTCGCGCTGCCGCCGCTGGTGCGGCTGACCAACCTGGGGCTGCGCCAGGTGCGCCCCGACCTCATCGAGGCCGCGCGGGCCTACGGTGCATCGCCCTGGCAAATGCTGGTCAAGGTGCAGCTGCCGCTGGCGCTGCCGTCCATCATGGCGGGCATCAACCAGGCGCTGATGCTGTCGCTGTCGATGGTGGTGATCGCCTCGATGATCGCCGTGGGCGGGCTGGGCCAGATGGTGCTGCGCGGCATTGGCCGCCTGGACATGGGCCTGGCCACCGTGGGCGGCCTGGGCATTGTGCTGCTGGCCGTCATGCTGGACCGCATCACCCAGGCCATGGGCCAGCCGCGCCGGGGCGTGCGCCATTGGTGGCAGACCGGCCCCGCCGGCATGGCCTGGCGCCTGCTGCGCCGCGCCACCGCCCCCACCACCACAGCAACCAGCGCGCCCGCAACGTCGGCGCCGCCCGAGGCCACGGCCCGGCTGGCACCAGCGCGCCGCTAGAAGGCGGCCGTGCCTGGCCCGCCAAGTCCATCCGCCGATTGTTCCGATCCCCATTCAAGGAGTCCGCAACCATGACCAGCCACACACTTTTCGCCCACGCCGCCAGGACCGCCCTCGCCACCAGCCTGCTGGCCATCGGCCTGGTAGGCGCCGCCCATGCACAGAATCTGCCCGGCAAGGGCGTGCGCGTGCAGCCCCTCAAGAGCTCGCTCGCCGAAGAGGCCTTCCAGACCCTGCTGGTCGCGCGCGCCCTCGAAAAACTGGGCTATGACGTCCAGCCCATGAAAGACCTGGAGCCCGCCACCGAGCACCTGGCCATCGCCAGTGGCGACGCCACCTTCATGGCCACCCACTGGAACCTGCTGCACGCGGACTTCTACCAAAACAGCGGCGGCGATGCCAAGCTCTACCGCAAGGGCGTGTACTCCGACAACGCCGCCCAGGGCTACCTGATCGACAGGAAGACCGCCGAGCGGTACCAGATCACCCACATCACCCAGCTCAAGGACCCCAAGCTCGCCCAGTTGTTCGACACCGACGGCGACGGCAAGGCCGACCTGACCGGCTGCAATCCCGGCTGGGGCTGCGAGCTGGCCATCGAACGCCACCTCAAGGCCTACCAGCTGGGCGGCTCCATCAGCCACAAGCAAGGCAGCTACGCCGCGCTGATCGCCGACACCATCGCCCGTTTCAAGCAGGGCCAGCCCATCCTTTACTACACCTGGATGCCCTACTGGGTCAGCGCCGTGCTGCGCCCTGGCACCGATGTGGTCTGGCTGGAAGTGCCCGACACCCCCGCTGCGGCAGGCGAGGACACACGCCTGCCCAACGGCAAAAACTATGGCTTCAAGGTGAACCAACAGGACATCGTGGCCAACAAGGCCTTTGCCGAGCAGAACCCGGCCGCAGCCCGGCTGTTTGAGGTGATGCAGCTGCCGGTGGCGGACATCAACGCCCAGAACCTGCGCATGGGCCGGGGCGAAAACAAGGCCAGCGATGTGGCGCGCCACACCGATGGCTGGATCAAGGCACACCAGAAGACTTTTGACGGCTGGATCGCGCAGGCGCTTGCGGCGGCGAAGTAGCGTGCAAAAGTTCAGCCAGACCAGACTGCAGCGCTTTATCCACAAGCGCATTGAGCTATTTTTTATATTGCTCCATACCCAGCGGCACGCCGTGTCCTGGGTATTCTCAGCTATCGGCCCACCATGTCCTCGGGCACTACCCAGGCGTCAAACTGCTCGGCCGTGACATGGCCCGAGGCAATCGCCGCGTCGCGCAGGCTGCTGCCTTCGGTATGGGCTTTCTTGGCGATCTGCGCGGCCTTGTCGTAGCCGATGTGCGTGTTCAGGGCCGTCACCAGCATCAGCGAACGCTCCACCAGTTCGGCCATGCGCGCGCGGTGGGGCTCGATGCCCTGGGCGCAATGGTGGTCGAAGCTGGCCATGCCGTCGGCCAGCAGGCGCACGCTCTGCAGAAAGTTGTGGATCACCAGGGGGCGAAACACATTCAGCTCGAAGTTGCCCGACGCGCCCCCAAAGTTGATGGCCACGTCGTTGCCCATGACCTGGGCGCACAGCATGGTCAGCGCCTCGCACTGCGTGGGGTTGACCTTGCCCGGCATGATGGACGAGCCGGGCTCGTTCTCGGGGATGGTGATCTCGCCCAGCCCGCTGCGCGGGCCGCTGGCCAGCCAGCGCACATCGTTGGCAATCTTCATCAGGCTGGCGGCCAGGGTCTTGAGCGCACCGTGGCCATGCACCAGCGCATCGCAGCTGGCCAGGGCCTCGAACTTGTTGGGCGCGGTGACCAGGGACAGCCCGGTCAGGTCGGCCAGTTCGCGGGCCACGGCCACGGCATAGCCGGCAGGCGCATTGAGCCCGGTGCCCACGGCGGTGCCGCCCAGGGCCAGCTCGCACAAATGCGGTAATGCGGCGCGCACATGCTGCTCGCCGTGCTGCAGCTGCGCCACCCAGCCCGAGATCTCCTGGCCCAGGGTGAGCGGCGTGGCGTCCTGCAGGTGGGTGCGGCCAATCTTGACGATGCCGTCAAAGGCTGCCGCCTTGGCCGCCAGCGTGGCGCGCAGCTGCTGCAGGGCGGGCAGCAGCCGGTGCACCAGCGCATCCACGGCGGCCAGGTGCATGGCCGTGGGAAACACGTCGTTGCTCGACTGGCTCTTGTTCACCTCGTCGTTGGGGTGCACCAGCCGCGCCTCGCCGCGCGGGCCACCCAGCAACTCGCTGGCGCGGTTGGCCAGCACCTCGTTCATGTTCATGTTGGTCTGGGTACCCGATCCGGTCTGCCACACCACCAGCGGAAACTCCTGCAGGTGGCCGCCGGCAATCACTTCGTCGGCCGCCGCCACGATGGCCGTGGTCTTGGCGGTATCGAGCAGGCCCAGGGCATTGTTCACATAGGCGCTGGCGCGCTTGACCTGGGCCAGGGCGCGGATCAGCTCCGGCGCCATGCGCTCGCCCGAGATGTCAAAGTGCTGCAGCGAGCGCTGGGTCTGCGCGCCCCATAGGCGCTGGGCGGGCACGTCGATGGGACCGAAGCTGTCTTTTTCGGTGCGGACTGCGGTTGCGTCAGGTCGGGATGTCATCACGCTTGTGCCTTGCCGCTCTGCGAGCGAATGAAGAAAGGGTCGAGCCACCAGGGCGCAGCATACCCACCTCACCCGGCTTTGCGCCACCCCCCTGGGCCACCGCCTCCGCCCACGGGAGCCTCCATCAACCCCTGACAGCGCCGCGCAAGCCCGCAGGGGGATAATTCGGGTTCGCGATTTTTCCCACGGACCCCACCTGCCATGACCACGACCTCCATTCGCCAAGCCGACCTGATCGAGTCCATCGCCGCCGCGCTGCAGTACATCAGCTACTACCACCCCACCGACTACATCGCGCACCTGGCCCGCGCCTACGAGCGCGAACAAAGCCCCGCCGCCAAGGACGCCATTGCCCAGATCCTGACCAACAGCAAGATGAGCGCCACCGGCCAGCGCCCCATCTGCCAGGACACCGGCATCGTCAACGTCTTCCTGAAGGTGGGCATGGACGTGCGCTGGGAAGGCTTCACCGGCAGCCTGGACGACGCCATCAACGAAGGCGTGCGCCGTGGCTACAACCACCCCGACAACACCCTGCGCGCCAGCGTGGTGGCCGACCCGCAGTTCGACCGCAAGAACACCAAGGACAACACCCCCGCCGTGATCTTCACCGAGATCGTGCCCGGCAACACCGTGGACATCACCGTGGCGGCCAAGGGCGGCGGCTCGGAAAACAAGTCCAAGATGTACATGCTCAACCCCAGCGACAGCGTGGTCGACTGGGTGCTGAAAACCGTGCCCACCATGGGCGCCGGCTGGTGTCCGCCCGGCATGCTGGGCATCGGCATCGGTGGCACGGCCGAGAAGGCCGTGCTCATGGCCAAGGAAAGCCTGATGGACGACCTGGACATGTACGAGCTGCAGGCCAAGGCCGAAGCCGCCAAGACCGGCGGCCCCGCGCTCGACAAGGTTGAGGCCCTGCGCCTGGAGCTGTTCGAGAAGGTCAACGCCCTGGGCATTGGCGCGCAGGGCCTGGGCGGCCTGACCACGGTGCTCGACGTCAAGATCAAGATGTACCCCACGCACGCGGCCAGCAAGCCGATTGCCATGATCCCCAACTGCGCCGCCACGCGCCACGCACATTTCGTGATGGATGGCTCGGGCCCCGTCTACCTCACGCCCCCGAGCCTGGACCTGTGGCCCAACGTCGACTGGACGCCCGACTACAACAAGAGCAAGAAGGTCAACCTCGACACGCTCACCAAGGAAGAAGTGGCCAGCTGGAAGCCCGGCGACACCCTGCTGCTCAATGGCAAGATGCTCACCGGCCGCGATGCCGCGCACAAGCGCATCCAGGACATGCTGGCCAAGGGCGAGAAGCTGCCCGTGGACTTCACCAACCGCGTGATCTATTACGTGGGCCCGGTCGATCCCGTGCGTGACGAGGCCGTGGGCCCCGCCGGCCCGACCACCGCCACGCGCATGGACAAGTTCACCGACATGATGCTGGAACAGACGGGCCTCATCGCCATGATCGGCAAGGCCGAGCGCGGCCCCGTGGCCATCGAGTCCATCAAGAACCACAAGAGTGCCTACCTGATGGCCGTGGGCGGCGCCGCCTACCTTGTGTCAAAAGCCATCAAGACCGCCAAGGTGGTGGGCTTTGAAGACCTGGGCATGGAAGCCATCTACGAATTCGACGTGGTGGACATGCCCGTCACCGTGGCCGTGGATTCGGGTGGCACCAGCGCGCACATCACCGGCCCGGCCGAGTGGCAAAAGCGCATCGCCACGGGTGAATTCAAGGGCATTGAAGTCGCGGCCGCCTGATGCCGCCAGGCATGGCGGCGAGCCTGTAGCCCACAGGGGCCACCCGCGCACTGCGGGTGCCCGCCGCCATGCCGCCTTTTCTTGTTCGCCCTGACACCATGAACCTTGCCGCGCAACCCATTGGCGTTTTCGACAGTGGCATCGGGGGCCTGAGCGTGCTGCAGGCACTGCAGGCCGAATTGCCCCACGAGCGCTTTGTCTATCTGGCCGACAGCGGCAATGCGCCCTACGGCGACGCACGTGGCGACGCTTTTGTATGCGCCCGCACCCATGCCATCACGCGCTACCTGCGCGAGCAGCACCACATCAAGGCCCTGGTGGTGGCCTGCAACACGGCCACGGCCGCCGCCATCCATGAAGTGCGCAGCAGCCAGCCCGACCTGCCGCTGGTGGGCCTGGAGCCCGCCCTCAAGCCGGCAGTCGCGCTGAGCCAAACCGGGCGCATCGGCGTCATCGGCACGCGGAGCACGCTGAGCAGTGGCAAATTTTCCAGGCTGCTGGCTTCGCTGGCCGGGCAGGCCGAGTTCGTGGTCCAGCCCTGCGATGGCCTGGCCCGCGCCATCGAGCACAGCACGGCGCTGCCCCTGGCCACCGACCCGTCCGCAACAGAAACCAGAGCGCTGTGCGCACGCTACATCAGTGCCATGGGCCAGTTTGGCACTGAACCGGGCGAGATTGACACGCTGGTGCTGGGCTGTACGCACTATGTGTTTGTGGTGGACGATCTGCGCGCATTGGTGGGCCCGCAGGTGCGGCTGATCGAAACCGGCGAGCCGGTGGCCCGGCAGACACGGCGCCTGCTGCACAAGGATGCGCTGCTGGCGCCGGAGGATGCGGCCGCCCAGATACCCACCCCCATCCGGTTGCTCACCACGGGTGCCCTCGCACCATTGCAGGCGGCGGCCGCGCGCTGGCTGCAGTTGCCGCCCGACTGCTGTGGCACCGTTGCCATCCCCTGAATGCCGATCCAATCAGGCTGTAGCGCCGATGAATGGAGCGCCAGAGGCGATTGAATTGATCGCTATTGCGCCGCCCACAAGCGCTCGCCCGCATGCTCCAGGTGCGTGAGGTACAGGCGCACATCCAACTCGTACTGGTGGTATTGCGGCTCCATGTGCTCGCACAGCTGGTAGAACGCCTTGTCGTGGTCCTTTTCGCGCAGATGGGCCAGCTCGTGCACCACGATCATGCGCAGGAACTCGTCCGGAACCTGCTTGAACATCGCCGCAATGCGGATCTCATGCTTGGCCGCCAGGCGGTTGCCCTGCACGCGTGACACCGAGGTATGCAACCCCAGCGCATGGCGCACGACATGGATCTTGCTGTCAAAAACCACCTTGTTCACCGTGCCTGCGTTGCGCAGGTAGCGTGACTTGAGCTCCGTGGCGTAGTCGTACAAGGCCTTGTCGCTGCGCACCGCGTGGGGCTGGGGATATTTGCGCAGCAGCACCGCGCCCAGCTGCCCCAGGCCCAGCACATGCCGGGCCTGGTCTTGCAGCGATGGGGCGTAGCTGCGCAGGTAGGGCAGATCGGTTGTCATGGAATCACCGGCAGGGACTGCTCTGCACAGCGCGCAGGGCAAGGCCTCTGGCCCGCCGCAGCCGCTGAATCTGCGTTTTCAGTGCAGGTGGCGTGGCCGGCGCCCGCCACCGTGGCCGCCGCCCGAGCCACCTGGCCCGCCCGACCCGCGCGGAGGCTTGCCGATTTCGAGTGAATTGACCAGGGCATCGAAGCGCTGTGTGAACAGCTTGTCGATCTCGGCCACCACACCACCGAGCTCGGCGCCGTCAAAGTGGCGCTCCATCATGTTCACGACATCCTGCACCAGCAGGTCACGCTGCACCTGCATGATGGCCGCCGGCGTGGGGCCGACGAACAGCATCACGAAATCGTCACGCGACTCGGTGCCGTCGTCTTCCTCGTCTTCGTCGAAATCGGCATCGTAGAACGTCACCTCGATGGCGGCGCCCAGTTCGGCCAGCTCGTTGAGGCTCATGCACATCTCATCGAGCGACTGGCGGAAATCTTCATCGCCACGCACCGTCCAGCACATCTGCAGCATGTGCTCTTGCGGGTCGAACTTGATGCCGGGCTCTTCTTCGTAGGCGCTCGCCGCACCATCGGCCAGCGAGCGGGCTCCGGCATATTTCCAAAGGGGTTTGAGCGCATCCTGGAGCTGCTCGAAGCTCGCGTCGGCACGCAGCTGGACCTGTCCGTGGACATGAATTTCAAAGGGAGCGTTGTAACTTGACATGATTGAATCGTAGTGGTGCCCCGAGCCGGGGTCGAACCGGCACGCCCCTTTTCAGGAAAGCGGCGGATTTTAAGTCCGCAGTGTCTACCAATTTCACCATCGGGGCGCCGGCTGCCCAACGCACACCTGCATCGCAGCGTAACCCGGGGCGCGCGGACACGCAATGCCCCTGTCGTATCCAGTGAGGGCCATGCCAGCACCGCCGACATATCGCCACCACCAAGAAAAAAGGGAAGCCGAAGCTTCCCTTGCATATCTGGAGAGCGGGAAAAGAGTCTCGAACTCTCGACCTCAACCTTGGCAAGGTTGCGCTCTACCAACTGAGCTATTCCCGCATTTACTTTTGCACTCTTCAGTCACCTTCAGTGTGCATCAGCAAGTCTCAAATTATAGCGCCATTTTCTGCCTCTTCAGCGAACTCGGAGAAATTTTCAAAAACACTTCTCTGATTCCACCGAACCGACAAAAAAGGCCCCTAAGGACCTTGATGCACTGGTCTGAACCAATGGTGTTCTGGAGGCGCGGTCCGGAGTCGAACCGGACTAACCGGATTTGCAATCCGGGGCATAACCGCTTTGCTACCGCGCCAGAAAATCGCGCTTCCCTGACAAAAAAGGGAAGCATCTGCTTCCCTTTTTGTGGAAATTGGAGCGGGAAAAGAGTCTCGAACTCTCGACCTCAACCTTGGCAAGGTTGCGCTCTACCAACTGAGCTATTCCCGCATTTTACCGAAGCCTCACATTGTACAACGTTTGCTGCGATGGAATGAATTGTAGCGCAATTTTCGGGGTGCGCCAGCATTTTTTGCATCAATGTTTCAATGGATCGGCGTTGGCCACGCCTCCGGCTGATTTTTCTGCTGCCGACGCCACCACCACGGCCGCTTCTTCTTCGCTCAAGGCGACAGGTTTGCGCTCCAACGCCACTTCCAGCACCTTGTCGATCCACTTGACCGGCACGATCTCGAGCCCGCTTTTCACGTTATCAGGGATCTCCTGCAGGTCTTTGACATTCTCTTCAGGAATCAGCACGGTCTTGATGCCGCCGCGCAAGGCAGCCAGCAATTTCTCCTTGAGCCCGCCAATTGCCGTGACCTCGCCGCGCAGGGTGATTTCCCCCGTCATGGCCACATCGCCGCGCACCGGAATTCCCGTGAGCGCCGAGACGAACGCAGTGGTCATGGCGGCACCTGCGCTGGGGCCATCCTTGGGCGTCGCGCCATCGGGCACGTGGATATGGATGTCGCGCTTTTCGAAGGCTTCATCCTTGATGCCCAGCATGCGTGCACGGCTGCGCACCACCGTGCGGGCGGCCTCGACGGATTCCTTCATCACGTCGCCCAGCGAACCCGTGCGGGTGATGACGCCCTTGCCCGGCATGGTGGCCGCCTCGATGGTGAGCAGATCGCCCCCCACCTCCGTCCATGCCAGCCCGACCACCTGTCCGACCTGGTTCTGCTGCTCCGCACGGCCATAGGTGTACTTGCGCACACCCAGAAAGTCGGGAAGATTGTCCTCATTCACCACCACCTGCGGGGTCAGCTTCTTCAACTGCAGCCCCTTCACCACCTTGCGGCAGATCTTGGAGAGTTCACGCTCCAGCGAGCGCACCCCGGCCTCGCGGGTGTAGTAGCGCACCATGTCGCGCACGGCGGCTTCGGTGATGAGGAGTTCTTCAGCCTTGACCCCATTGTTCTTGAGCTGCTTGGGCAGCAGGTACTTCATGGCAATGCTGGTTTTTTCGTCTTCGGTGTAACCCGACAGTCGAATCACCTCCATGCGATCAAGCAAGGCGGGCGGAATGTTCATGGAGTTGGATGTCGCCACGAACATGACATCGCTCAGGTCGAAATCGACCTCCACATAGTGGTCGCCAAAGGTGTGATTCTGTTCGGGATCCAGCACCTCCAGCAGTGCGCTCGACGGGTCACCTCGAAAATCAGTGCCCAGCTTGTCGATTTCATCCAGCAGGAACAGCGGATTGCGCACCCCCACCTTGCCCAGGCTCTGCAACACCTTGCCGGGCATGGCTCCGATGTAGGTGCGGCGATGCCCGCGGATTTCCGCCTCATCGCGCATGCCGCCCAGCGCCATGCGCACATACTTGCGCCCGGTGGCTTTGGCAATCGACTGCCCCAGCGAGGTCTTGCCCACGCCCGGTGGCCCCACCAGGCACAGGATGGGCGCCTTGACCTTGTCCACACGCTGCTGCACCGCAAGGTATTCAAGGATGCGATCCTTGACCTTGTCGAGACCGAAATGGTCTTCATTGAGCACGGCTTCGGCATTGCCGAGGTCGTGCTTGATCTTGCTCTTCTTGCTCCAGGGCAGGCCCGTGAGCACATCGATATAGCTGCGCACCACCGTGGCTTCGGCCGACATGGGCGACATCAGCTTGAGCTTCTTGAACTCGGCCTCTGCTTTCTTGCGGGCCTCTGCCGGCATCTTGGCCAGCTTGATCTTCTTTTCAATCTCTTCTACGTCGGCGCCCTCTTCCCCTTCACCGAGCTCCTTCTGAATGGCCTTGACCTGCTCGTTCAAATAGAAGTCGCGCTGGTTCTTTTCCATCTGGCGCTTCACGCGCCCACGGATCTTCTTGTCGACATTCAGGATGTCCACTTCACGGTCCAGCTGCTCGAACAGGTTCTCGAGGCGTGCCTTGACGTCGGAAAGATCCAGCACCACCTGCTTGTTTTCCAGTTTCAGGGGCAGATGCGCGGCGATGGTATCGGCCAAGCGGCCAGGATCATCGATGCTGGAGATCGAGGTCAGTATCTCGGGTGGAATCTTCTTGTTGAGCTTGACGTATTGGTCAAACTGCTGCATCACGGCACGGCGAAGCGCCTCGATTTCACTGGATTTGTGCTTTTCCTGGTCCTGCTCGACAGGTGCCACGGTGGCCGTGAAGTGCGTCTCGGCATCCGCAATGGATGTCACCAGGGCACGCTGCTGGCCCTCTACGAGCACCTTGACGGTGCCGTCGGGCAGCTTGAGCATCTGCAGGATGGTGGACACGCAACCCACATCAAACATGTCTTCGACCGAGGGTTCATCCTTGGCCGCGGCCTTCTGGGCCACGAGCATGATGCGGCGGTCGGACTCCATGGCCAGCTCCAGCGCCTTGATGCTTTTGGAGCGTCCCACGAACAGCGGGATGACCATGTGGGGGAACACCACCACGTCGCGCAGCGGCAACAGCGGCAGATCAATGGGGGTGGCTGGCAGGGGGTTATGTCCGGACATGGAAATCCTCAAAGTGCTCTGTGGAATATGGTCCACATGTGGGGATTTTCAACCCTTGCGCGCGGCCGCGCTGTTGCAAGGGTTGATGATTCGGGGGTCGCAGCATGGCGCCCGCTCCGGGCTTCTCAAGCCTTCTTGGCGGCCTCGCGGTACACCAGCAAAGGGGGCTTGTTTTCTTCGATGGTGGATTCGTCCAACACCACTTTCTCGACGTTGCTGGTGTTGGGCAGGTCGAACATGGTCCCGATCAGCGCCTGTTCCAGGATGGAGCGCAGGCCGCGGGCCCCTGTCTTGCGGGCGAGCGCCTTGCGGGCAATGGCCTTCAAGGCAGCGGGACGAATCTCCAGATCCACACCCTCCATGGCCAGCAGCTTGCTGTACTGCTTGACCAGCGCATTCTTGGGTTCGGTCAGTATCTGCACCAGCGCGTCTTCGCTCAGTTCGGCCAGTGCCGTTACGACGGGCATGCGCCCCACCAGTTCGGGAATCAGGCCAAACTTGATCAGATCTTCGGGCTCGATCTCGGTGAACACCTCGGACAGCGAGCGCTGTTTCTTGCTCTTGACCGATGCTCCGAAGCCGATGCCCGAGGCTTCGGTGCGGTTTTCGATGACCTTTTCCAGCCCTGCGAACGCGCCGCCGCAGATGAACAGGATGTTGGTCGTGTCGATCTGCAGGAAATCCTGGTTCGGATGCTTGCGCCCACCCTGGGGCGGGACGCTGGCCATGGTGCCTTCGATGAGCTTGAGCAGCGCCTGCTGCACACCCTCACCCGACACGTCGCGCGTGATGCTGGGATTGTCCGACTTGCGCGATATCTTGTCGATTTCGTCGATATAGACAATGCCACGCTGGGCCCGCTCGACTTCGTAGTTGCAGCTTTGCAACAGCTTCTGAACGATGTTCTCGACGTCCTCGCCCACATAACCTGCCTCGGTCAGCGTGGTGGCGTCGGCCATGACGAAGGGCACGTCCAGCATGCGCGCCAGGGTTTGCGCCAGCAGTGTCTTGCCCGAACCCGTGGGACCGATCAGCAAGATATTGCTCTTGGCCAGTTCCACATCATCCTTGTGGGCCTTGTCCTTGTGGCGCAGACGCTTGTAGTGGTTGTAGACCGCCACCGCCAGCGTGCGTTTGGCCTGGTCCTGGCCAATGACATAGTTATCAAGATTCTTCTTGATTTCCACCGGCGTGGGCAGATCACTGCGGCCTTCACGCGCCAGATCACCGGCTGGAAGCTCATCGCGGATGATCTCGTTGCACAGGTCAATGCACTCGTCGCAGATAAAGACCGACGGGCCGGCGATCAGCTTCTTCACTTCATGCTGGCTTTTGCCGCAGAAAGAGCAGTAAAGGGTTTTTTCGCTGGAAGAGCCTTTTTTCTCGGCCATGGGGGCAATGCCTTGTTTCGGAAAGTTGTCGGGATGATAACCAAATAAAAAACGGCGTCTTCCCTGTGGGAAAACGCCGCGCGGCCACCAGGGGCCGACTCAGGAGCGCTTGTGAATCACCTGGTCGATGATGCCGTAGTCCTTGGCTTCGTCGGCCGTGAGGAAGTAGTCGCGCTCGGTGTCTGCCTTGACCTTTTCCAGCGACTGGCCCGTGCGCTCGGCCAGGATGCGGTTCATCTGGTCCTTGGTACGCAGGATGTCGCGCGCATGGATCTCGATGTCGGTAGCCTGGCCGCGTGCGCCGCCCAGCACCTGATGGATCATGACCTTGGAGTTGGGCAGCGAAAAGCGCTTGCCCTTGGCACCGGCGGCCAGCAGGAATGCGCCCATGCTGGCGGCGAAGCCCACGCACAGCGTGGAAACATCCGGCTTGATGAACTGCATGGTGTCGTAGATCGACATGCCAGCCGTCACGCTGCCACCAGGGGAGTTGATATAGAAAGAAATATCCTTTTCAGGGTTTTCGCTTTCCAGAAACAGCAACTGCGCCACCACCAGATTGGCCGTCTGGTCATTGACCTCGCCCACCAGGAAAATGACGCGCTCCTTCAGCAGGCGCGAATAGATGTCGTAGGACCGCTCACCGCGGCCCGACTGCTCGATAACCATGGGGACCATGCCCAAGCCTTGTGTTTCCAGTGCGCTCATTGTTTCTCCAGTCAAGCAGATACTGTATCCAGAAATGAATTGGGGCTTGTGCACAAAAGCACAAGCCCCTGATGGGTGGTTACCGCGAGATCATCCGCAAGGAACGCGCTCCCGATGGCCCGGCCTCAGCCCTGGCCCATCAGTTCGTCGAACGACACCGCCTTGTCAACGACCTTGGCCTTGCCCAGAACGAAATCGGTCACATTGTTCTCGATGACCACCGCCTCGACTTCGGCCAGGCGCTGGCGGTCGCCAAAGTACCAGCGCACCACGTCTTCAGGCTTCTCGTAGCTGGCAGCCAGCTCGTCGATATGGGCCTTGAGCTGCTCGGGCTTGGCGTGCAGTTCGTTGGCGCGCACCAGTTCGGCCACCACCAGGCCCAGACGCACGCGGCGCTCAGCCTGGGGGCGGAACACGTCTTCCGGGATTTCCGCCTTATCGGCGTCCTTGATGCCGCGCTGCTTGAGCTCGGCACGGGCACCTTCCAGCAGACGGGCGATTTCAGCCTGCACACTGGCGTTGGGCAGGTCGAGTTCGGCCTTGGCGACCAGGGCGTCCATCACGGCTGCCTTGTTGCGGGCCAGCAGGCGGAACTTGACTTCGCGCTCCAGGTTCTTCTTGATGTCGGCGCGCAGGCCTTCCACCGAGCCATCGGCAATGCCCAGCGACTTGGCCAGGGCATCGTTCACTTCGGGCAGGTGGGCGGCTTCGATCTTCTTGATGGTGACCAGGAAGTCGGCGGTTTTACCGGCAACATCCTTGCCGTGGTAGTCGGCGGGGAATGCCAGGGGGAAGGTCTTGCTTTCGCCCGACTTCATGCCACGCACGGCGTCTTCGAATTCCTTGAGCATCTGGCCTTCACCCACCAGGAACTGGAAGTCTTCGGCCTTGCCGCCATCAAAGGGCTCGCCATCGATCTTGCCTTCGAAGTCCACGGTCACGCGGTCGCCGTCTTGTGCCGCAGCGTCGATGGCGCGCTGGGCAAAGCTGCGACGCTGCTTGCGCAGGATGTCGATGGTCTTGTCGATGGCGGCATCGGTCACTTCGGCGGACAGCTTTTCCACTTCCGCATCCGCCAGCTCACCGATCTTGACTTCGGGGAACACTTCGAAGATGGCGTCGAACGTGACCTGGCCTTCGGGGGCGCCTTCCTTTTCGGTGATGCGCGGCTGGCCGGCCACGCGCAGCTTGGCCTCGTTGGCGGCCACGGCAAAGGCCTCGCCCACCTTGTCGTTCAGCACTTCGTACTGCACCGAGTAGCCGTAGCGCTGGGTGACGACGTTCATGGGCACCTTGCCAGGACGGAAACCGTCCATTTTCACGGTGCGGGCCAAGCGCTTCAGACGGGAATCGACTTCGGTCTGGATGGTGGTCAGGGGCACGCTCAGCGTGATCTTGCGCTCGAGCTTCTCAAGGGTTTCAACAGTAACGGACATCGCTCTTCCTCGTATGAATGTGGATCGTGCTGGCTGCAGCGCAGCGGCGCCGTGTTCCGCAAAGTCTCACATGGGTGGTGCGCGGGGGGGGACTCGAACCCCCACACCATTGCTGGCGTCAGGACCTAAACCTGGTGCGTCTACCAATTTCGCCACCCGCGCGGTTCTACAAACAAACAGGCGGCAAGTTGGGCTGCCGCCTGTGTGAAATCGGTCAACCTTCTATTTTACCCTGATGCGGCAGGCGCTTTGAATCCCGGCGCTCATGCCAGCTCGGGAACCGGGCGCCGCACCCGGAACCAGGCGGCATACATGGCTGGCAGGGCCAGCAATGTCAGCACCGTGGCAACGACGAGCCCGCCCATGATGGCCACGGCCATCGGCCCCCAGAACACGCTGCGCGACAGCGGAATCATGGCCAGCACGGCGGCAGCGGCCGTGAGCACGATGGGGCGCAAGCGCCGCACCGCCGACTCCACGATGGCGTCCCAGGCGGGCACGCCCCGGGCGCGGTCCTGTTCGATCTGGTCGATCAGGATCACCGAGTTGCGCTGGATCATGCCCATGAGCGCGATCACACCCAGCAGCGCCACGAAGCCGAACGGACGATTGAGCAGCAGCAGCGCTGCCGCCACGCCCGCCAGCCCCAGCGGCCCGGTCAGGAACACCAGCATCGCGCGGCTGAAGCTGTGCAGCTGCAGCATGAGCAGGGTGAAGGTGATGAACAGCATGATAGGAATGCCCGCCGCAATCGACGCCGAGCCTTTGGAGCTCTCCTCCACGGCGCCCGCCACCTCGATGCGATAGCCCGCTTGCCCTGCGGTGCGCCACTTCGCCTCCATCTCCTTGAGGGACGGCAGCAGCGCCGCCGTCACGGTGGCACCTTGCAGGCCTTCGGTCACATCGCCCTGCACGGTGATGGCGTAGTCGCGGTTCTCGCGCCACATCACGCCAGGTTCCCAGGTGAACACGGGCTTGGCGATCTGCGTGAGCGGAATCGACTTGCCCGAGGCCGTGGGCAGATAGGCGTTGGCGATGTCGGTGATGGCGTTGCGCTCTTCGAGCGGCTGGCGCAGCACGATGTCGATGAGCTTGTCGCCCTCGCGGAACTGGCCCACCTGCATGCCCGACAGGATGGTCTTGGACGCCTGGGCGATGGACTGGCTGGTCACGCCCAGTGCACGCGCCTTGGCCTGGTCCACTTCCAGGCGCAGCACCTTCACGGACTCGTTCCAGTTGTCGTTCACGCCACGCATGTTGGGGTTCTGGCGCAGCTGCGCCTTCACCTCGTCCGCCCGCTCGCGCAGGACCAGCGGATCGGGCCCCACCACGCGGAACTGCACGGGGTATGGCACCGGTGGCCCGTTGGGCAGCAGCTTGACGCGGCCACGCACCTCCGGAAATTCTTTCGCCAGCAATTCAGGCAGCGCCACCCGCAGGGATTCGCGCACCTTCAGATCCTGCGACAGCACGATGAACTGCGACACGTTGGTCTGCGGGAACACCTGGTCCAGCGGCAGGTAGAACCGCGGCACGCCCGACCCCACCCAGGCGCTCACGGTGCTGACGCCCGGCTCGGAGAGCAGGCGCTGCTCCACGCGCTTGGTGACTTCTTCGTTGCCCGCGAAAGAGGTGCCTTCGGGGAACCAGATGTCCACCAGGATCTCGGGGCGGCTCGAATCCGGGAAGAACTGCTGCTGCACCTTGCCCATGCCCGCAATGCCCAGCGCAAAGGTCAGCACCGTGGCACCGATGGTCAGCCAGCGGTGCTCCACGCACCAATGCACCAGCCGACGGAAGGCGGTGTAGAACGGGCTGTCGAACACCTCGTGCGGATCGTCGGCAATGCCCTGGCTGGCCTGCGCCGCGAGCACATGGGGCGGCACCTTGAGCAGCAGCGTGCCCAGGTAGGGCACAAAGTACACCGACACGATCCAGCTGAGCACCAGCGCAATCACCGTGACGGCAAAGATGGCAAACGTGTATTCGCCGGTCATGGATTTGGCGATGCCGATGGGCAAAAACCCGGCCGCCGTGATCAGCGTACCCGTGAGCATGGGCATGGCGGTGAGCTCATAGGCAAATGTGGCGGCGCGCACCTTGTCGTAGCCCTCTTCGAGCTTGAGCACCATCATCTCGACCGCAATGATGGCGTCGTCCACCAGCAGACCGAGCGCAATGATGAGCGAACCCAGCGAAATCTTGTGCAAGCCGATATTCCAGTACCACATGGCCAGGAAAGTCACAGCCAGCACCATGGGGATGGTGATGCCCACCACCAGGCCGGGGCGCGGGTCGATGTACCAGCGTTTCCACAGCGGCTGGTTGCCGGGGCGCTTGTGCAGCCCCAGACTGACGAAGCTCACCACCAGCACGATGACCACGGCCTCGATCAGCACCTTGACGAACTCATTCACGGAGCTGGCCACCGCCTTGGGCTGGTCCTGCACGTTGACCAGCTTCACCCCCGCTGGCAGCCTGGCACCAATGCGGTCGGTGGCTGCGTGCAGTGCCTTGCCCAGCGCAATGATGTCCCCGCCCTTGGCCATGGAAACGCCCAGCGCGATCACCTCCTGCCCCTGGTGGCGCACCTTCACGGTGGCCGGGTCCACATAGCCGCGGTGAACTTCGGCAATGTCCGACAGGCGCAGCTGCGCACCCGACGGCCCCCGGATCGGCATGGCGCGCAGGTCTTCAATGGCATTGAACTGCCCGCCCACCCGCACCTGCACCTGGTCCTGGGGGGTCTGGAAGGCGCCGGCACTCTCCACCGCGTTTTGCTGCCCCAGCTGGGCCAGCACCTGGCTCATGTCCAGGCCCAGTTGGGCCAGGCGCTTTTGCGAGATCTCGATGAACAGCTTTTCGTCCTGCACGCCAAACAGCTCGACCTTGGCCACATCGGGCACGCGCAGCAGCTGCTGGCGCGCATCGTCGGCAAAGGTTTTCAGTTCGGCATAGCTGAAGCCTTCGGATTCGAGCGCATAGATCACGCCATACACATCGCCAAAATCATCGTTGAAGAAAGGCCCCTGGATGCCCCCCGGCAGGGTGTAGCGCATGTCGCCCACCTTCTTGCGCACGGTGTACCAGACGTTGGCCACCTCGCTGGCCTTGGACGAGTCCTTGATCTGAAAGATGATCTGCGACTCACCGGGCTTGGAATAGCTGCGGATCTTGTCGGCATAGGGCACCTCCTGCAGCGTGCGCTCGATCTTGTCGGTCACCTGCTCGGCCACCTGCTGCGCCGTGGCGCCCGGCCAGTAGGTGCGCACCACCATGGCCCGGAAGGTAAAGGGCGGGTCTTCATCCTGCCCCAGCTGGAAATAGGCTGCAAAGCCCAGCAGCATCAGCACCACCATGAGGTAGCGGGTGAGCGCCGGGTGGTCGAGCGCCCATTTGGAGAGGTTGAACCCCTCTTTGGGTTGTCGTTGGGTCATGGCCTGCCTTACTTTGCGGAAGAGGCCGCAGCCGCCGCAGAGGCAGCAGGCACCGGAGGAATCGCTATTGATTGCGTAGCTGTTTGCGCTTTAGGCACAGGCGCAACAACCACTTTCGGCCGATAAACCATGACCTTCTGCCCCGACGAGAGCACATGCACCCCCGTGGCCACCACCTGCATGCCCGGCGCAAGGCCCGACGCCACCACGGCGTCATTGCCATCGGCCGTGGCAATCTGCACCACCTGCGACCGCACCGTGCTGGTGGCGGGGTCATACACCCACACCGCCGTGGCCTGCCCCTCCTGGCGCAGCGCGCTGGTGGGCAGCTTGATGGCCGCAACGCCCGCGTGGCTCAAGGCCTTGGGCGTGACATACACCGTGGCGCCCAGGGCCGGCACATCGCCGCCTTCCAGCGCCACCTTGACCTGGTAGGTGCGCGTGGCCGCATCGGCGCTGGCCGCCACCTCGCGCACGCGGCCCGTCAGCGGCGCGCCGCCCGACCAGCCACGCACCGCCACGTCCTGGCCGCGCGCGATGTGCGCCACCTTGTCTTCGGGCACGGCAAACACCACATCGCGCGGGCCGTCCTGTGCAATGCGCACCACGGGCGTGCCCGCTGCCACCACCTGGCCCGGCTCGGCCTCGATGCCCGTGACCACGCCCGACACATCGGCCACCAGCGTGGTGTACCCGGTCTGATTGCCTTGCGAAGACAGCTGCGCGCGCGCCTGGTCCAGCGTGGCCTGCGCGGCCTTGAGGGTGGCCTCGCGGCGCTCCAGCTCGGCGCCGCTGATGAAGTTCTGTTCCTTCAAGGCCTGGTAGCGCCTGAAGTCGGCCGCCGCCAGATCACGCTGCGTGGTCGCCGCTGCCAGTTGTGCACGCGCGGCATCTGCCGCCAACTGGTAATCGCGCGGATCGAGTTGCGCCAGCACCTGCCCGGCTTTCACCCGCTGGCCCAGTTCGGCCTGGCGCTGCACGATCTTGCCCGCCACCCGAAAGCCCAGGCGCGATTCCACGCGCGCGCGCACTTCGCCCGCATATTCCAGGCTGGACTGCAGCGCCCCCACGCCCACCGTGAGCAGCTTGACCGCGCGCACGGGCTCCTCGGGCGGTGCCGGCCGGGAACAGGCCGCCAGCGAGGCGGCAGAGACAACAAGAAACAGATACCGCAGCGAAGGCCGCCGGGTGAAGGGTGTGCGCATGGGACATCCGGGGTAAGAACGGCAGGTGCCCCGCACCCATGTGACGACGATCAAAGCGCCGCCCCATGTGCTCCCATGTTTTCAGCGGGACAAGGCAACCAAACCGCGAAATTTTACTGACTGACCGGTTAGTAATCTAGAGGGACGCCCTGGCAATGTCAAGCGACAATCCCGCCTGTGAATCAACGCCCGCACTCTCCTGACCCTGATGCTGCCGCAGCACCACAGCCGACCGCGCCGGTGGTGGCCGCGCCCGTCACGCACTACGAGAACTTCCCGGTGGCCTCGCTGCTGTGCCCGCCCCACCTGCGCCAGCCCATTGCCGCCATCTACGCCTTTGCCCGCACGGCGGACGACATGGCCGACGAAGGCGACGCCACGCCCGCCCAGCGCCTGGCCGACCTGGCCGCCTACCGGGCCGAACTGGCCCGCGTGGCCGCAGGCCAGCCCCCTGCGGCGCCCTGGGCCGCCGTGTTTGGCCCGCTGCAGGCCGTGTTGCGCCAGCACCAGCTGCCGGTGCCGCTGCTCGACGACCTGCTCAGCGCCTTCATCCAGGACGTGGAAAAAACCCGCGACGCCCAGGGCTACGCCGACCGCGCCGAGCTGCTCGACTATTGCCGCCGCTCCGCCAACCCCGTCGGCCGCCTGCTGCTGCACCTGTATGGCGTGACCGGCGCACAGGCCCTCCAAGAAAGCGACGCCATCTGCACCGCCCTGCAGCTCATCAACTTCTGGCAAGACCTGAGCGTGGACATTCCCCGCGGCCGCCACTACCTGCCCCACGCCGACTGCGCCCGCCACGGCGCCGGCCCTGCCGACCTGCTGGCGCTGCGCAGCACCCCCGACAACGCGCGCCTGATTGCCGACTGCGCCCGCTGGGCCCGCACCAGCATGCAAAGCGGCGCCCCCCTGGTCCACCGCCTGCCCGGCCGCGCGGGCTGGGAGCTGCGCCTGGTGGTGCAAGGCGGCCTGCGCATCCTCGACAAGGTCGATGCCCTGCAAGGCGGCAGCCTGCACACGCGCCCCAGGCTCCACGCCTGGGACTGGGGCCTGATGCTGGGCCGCGCGCTGGCAATGTAAGAAAGATTCATGGGCGGCAAGGCGATCTGACACGGGGTGGGCCTCGGTCAAAAGGATTGAAGCAAAAACAGCCGCAATGGCTTATCCAACAAGCGCTAGTAGCTATTAAATATGCAGCAATCAACCTGCCAGTCGCCATGGTTGCAGCGCGGGCGGCGCATCGTGGGCAGGGATTGCGCGCATGCTGCAGCCCTGCCGTCCGATTAGCCTCGCCACCATGACCACCTCTCCCCTCTCCGTCAGCGTTTTCGACCTCTTCAAGATCGGCATCGGCCCATCGAGCTCGCACACCGTGGGGCCCATGATTGCCGCGCGGCAATTCGCCTGCCACCTGCAGGCCAGCGTGGGCCTGGCGGCGGTGCACGGCGTCGCGGTGGAACTGTTCGGCTCGCTCTCGGCCACCGGCGTGGGCCATGGCACCGACCGCGCCGTGCTGCTGGGCCTGGCCGGGCACGAACCCGACCGCATCGACCCCGAGCTGATCGCGCCCGCCATTGCGCAGATCCGCAGCAGCGGCACGCTGGCGCTGCTGGGCACGCACACCGTGCCCTTCATCGAAAAAGAGCACCTGCTGTTTCGCCGCAAAAGCCTGCCGCTGCACCCCAACGGCATGTGCTTTCACGCCTTCAACGCGCAGGGCGAAGAGATCGCGGTGCGCGAGTACTACTCGGTGGGTGGCGGCTTCGTGATCGATGCCACCGGCGAGCGCGTGCTCAACCTTGCCGCCGGCGCCGATGCCGACACAGCCGGCCACGGCCGTGGCCTGCCCTACCCGTTCCGCACCGGTGCCGAGCTTCTGGCCCAGTGCCAGGCCACCGGCCTCACCCCCGCCCAGCTCATGGCCGCCAACGAAGAGCACTGGCGCAGTGCCGCCGCAGTGCGCCGCCAGCTCCTGGCCATCTGGCAGACCATGGCCAGCGCCGTGCAGCGCGGCTGCGGCAGCACCGGCAACCTGCCCGGCCCCCTGCATGTGCGCCGCCGCGCCGCCGAACTGCACAAAAGCCTGAGCAGCCACCCCGAGGCCGCCCTGCGCGACCCGCTCGCCATGCTCGACTGGGTCAACCTGTACGCCATGGCCGTCAACGAGGAAAACGCCGCCGGCGGCCGCGTGGTCACCGCCCCCACCAACGGCGCGGCCGGCGTCATCCCCGCCGTGCTGCACTACTACGTCAACTTTCTGCTGGGCGCCGGCAAGGCCAACGAAGACGGCATCGCCAACTTTTTGCTCACCGCCGGCGCCATCGGCATCATCTACAAAGAGAACGCCTCGCTCTCGGGCGCCGAAGTCGGCTGCCAGGGCGAGGTGGGCGTGGCCTGCTCCATGGCCGCCGGCGCGCTGGCAGCCGTGATGGGCGGTAGCCCTGAGCAGATCGAGAACGCCGCCGAGATCGGCATGGAGCACAACCTGGGCATGACCTGCGACCCCGTGGGCGGCCTGGTGCAGATCCCCTGCATCGAACGCAACGCCATGGGCGCCATCAAGGCCATCAACGCCGCCCGCATGGCCCTGCGCGGGGACGGCCAGCATGTGGTTTCGCTCGACAAGGTCATCAAAACCATGATGCAGACCGGCGCCGACATGAAGGTCAAATACAAGGAAACCTCGCGCGGCGGGCTGGCGGTGAACGTGGTGGAGTGCTGAAGCGCTACCAAACCAGTCACTCTCAAATCAATAGCTGCCAGCGCTTATTCAGCAATCGCCAGCGGCCAAAAATACTTCAAACCTCACCACCCCGGCAGACGCTGTTCGGCATGGGACAATCCGGCCCCATGACACCGCAGCAGTACGTTCAGCAAAAGGCCGTGGCCTCGGGCAGCAGCTTTTATTACGCCTTTCTCTTCCTGCCCGCGCCGCGCCGCGCGGCCATCACGGCGTTTTATGCGTTTTGCCGCGAGGTGGACGATGTGGTCGATGAAGTGACCGACCCCGGCGTGGCCCGCACCAAGCTGGCCTGGTGGCAGGCCGAGGTGGCCAAGGCTTTTGCCGGCCAGCCCACCCACCCGGTGATGCAGGCGCTGATGCCGCACACGTTGGACTACGGCATCGAGCAGCGCCACCTGCAGGCGGTGATCGACGGCTGCCAGATGGACCTGGAGCAGACGCGCTACCTCGACTTTGCCGGCCTTTCGGGCTATTGCCACCTGGTGGCGGGCGTGGTGGGCGAGGTGGCGGCGCGCATCTTTGGCCAGACCGACCCGCGCACCACCGAATACGCCCACCGGCTGGGCCTGGCGTTTCAGCTCACCAACATCATCCGCGACGTGGGCGAGGACGCCATGCTGGGCCGTATCTACCTGCCGGTAAGCGAACTGCAGCAGTTTGACGTGAAGGCGCACGAGATCTTGAAGCGCCAGTATTCCGACCGCTTCACCGCCCTGATGCGCTTTCAGGCCGAGCGCGCGCACCGCCTGTACGAAGAGGCCTTTGCCCTGCTGCCCGACGCCGACCGCCGCGCCCAGAAGCCCGGCCTGATGATGGCCAGCATCTACCGCACGCTGCTGCGCGAGATCGAACACGAGAACTTTCAGGTGCTGCACCAGCGCATCCGTCTGACGCCGCTGCGCAAGTTCTGGCTGGCGTGGAAGGTGCAGGCGCTCGGGCGCATGTCCTGATGGCGGCACGGGTTGCCGTGATCGGTGCCGGCTGGGCCGGCATGGCCGCCGCCATTGCGCACACGCAGGCGGGCCGGCAGGTCACCGTTTTTGAAGCGGCGCGCACCGTGGGCGGCCGTGCGCGCGCCGTGCCCGCCAGCTTGCCCGATGGCACCGCGGCCACGCTGGACAACGGCCAGCATATCCTGATCGGCGCCTATGCGACCAGCCTGCGCCTGATGCGGCTGGTGGGGGTGGACCCCGACGCTGCGCTGCTGCGCCTGCCGCTCACGCTGCAGTTCCCCGATGGCCAGGGACTGCAGTTGCCCGATCTGCCGCCGCCGCTGGATGCCCTGGCGGGCATCGCCACTGCCCGGGGCTGGGGCTGGCGCGACAAGCTGGCGCTGCTGCGCACGGCCTCGGACTGGCAGCGGCGCGGCTTTTGCTGCGCGCCCGAGGTTTCGGTAGCCCAGCTGTGCGCCGGGCTCACGCCGCGCCTGATGGCCGAGTTCATCGATCCGCTGTGCGTGTCGGCCCTCAACACCCTGTCGCACGAAGCCAGCGGCCAGGTGTTTTTGCGCGTGCTGCAGGACAGCCTGTTCAGCGGCCGGGGCGGCTCCAACCTGCTGCTGCCGCGCACCGACCTGGGCGCCCTGTTTCCTGAAGCGGCCGGGCGTTGGCTGCAGGCCCAGGGTGGCGCGCTGCACACCGGCCACCGGGTGCAGCGCCTGGCACGCAGCCCTGCGGGTGGCCCCCACGGCGCCGCAGGCTGGCGGGTGGACGGCCTGCCGTTTGAAGCCGTGGTGCTGGCCATCACCAGCACCGAGGCGGCCCGCCTGGCGCTGACGGCACAAAGCACGTTGCCAGGCCCCGAGGCAGCCGCCCTGCACGCCTGGGCCGACAGCGCACAGGCGCTGCGCTTCACGGCCATCTCCACCGTCTACGCCCAGGCGCCGGCGCCATCGCATGGCCACTTGCTCAGCCGGCCCATGCTGGCGCTGCGCCCTGGCGCGGGCCGGCCCGCGCAGTTCGTGTTCGACCGGGGCCAGCTGGGCGGCCCGGCGGGTTTGCTGGCCTTTGTGGTCAGTGCCAGCGCGGGCGACCGCGCCACCCTGGAGCGCGCGGTGCTGCAGCAGACGCGCGAACAGCTGGGGCTGCAGGGCCTGGGCATCGTCCAGACGGTGATTGAAAAACGCGCCACCTTTGCCTGCACGCCCGGCCTGCAGCGGCCCGCGCCGGCACTGGCGGACGGCCTGTGCGCCTGCGGCGACTACATCGAAGGCCCCTACCCGGCCACGCTGGAAGGCGCGGTGCTGAGTGGCACGGCAGCGGCAGCCCTGGCCTGAGGAAACGCAAAGGCCTCTGCGACCGCCCCCGGGAAACTCCCTAGCCCACCGACCGCAGTTTGACAGCCGTTCGACAGCGTGGCGGTGCACCATGGCCGCAGCCCATTTTTGACTGTAATTCCTGCCAAGGAGACTGCACCATGCCGCCCCACCCCTCTTCCGCCTTGTGCCCCACCCGCCGCCAGCTGCTGACCGCCAGCAGCGCGATGGCCCTGGGTGGTCTGCTGCCCGCGACTTCGTGGAGCCAGACCCCCTGGCCGAGCAAATCAGTGCGCTTCGTGGTGCCCTTTGCACCAGGCGGCAGCTCGGAAATCGTGGCCCGCTCCACCGCCGCCGAGCTCTCCAAGACGCTGGGCCAGAGCGTGTTCGTGGACAACAAGCCGGGCGCAGCGGGCAACATCGCCATGCAGGAAGTGGCGCGCGCCGAAGACCAGCACACGCTGATCCTGGGCCACATCGGCACGCTGGCGGTGAACCCCTTCATCTTCGACAAGCTGCCCTACGACGCCAACAAGGACTTCAAGCCCGTGAGCCTGCTGGCCAAGGTGCCCAGCCTGTACGTGGTGCACCCCGATGTGCCGGCGAAGAACCTCAAGGAATTCATCGCCTATGCCAAGAAGAACCCGGCCAAGCTCAGCTACGGCTCGGCGGGCAACGGCAGCGCGGGGCACCTGGCGTTTGAATACCTCAAGATGACGGCCGACATGTTCATGCTGCATGTGCCCTACCGCGGCACCGGCCCCATGATGACCGACCTGCTGTCGGGCCGGCTGGACGCTGCTGCCGTGGGCGCCGCCGCCATGCTGCCGTTCGTCAAGTCGGGCAAGGTGCGCTGCATCGCCACCGGTTCGGCCCAGCGCCTGCCGCAGCTGCCCGATGTGCCCACCGTGGCCGAACAAGGCTTTCCCGGTTTCGAGATGACGCAGTGGTACGGCATGCTGGCCCCCGCCAGCCTCCCGCAGGAGCACATCGACAAGCTCGCCGCCGAAACCATGAAGGCCGTCAAGGCACCGGAATCGCTCAGGCGCCTCAATGCCGATGCGGCCGAAGCCATTGGCGGCACGCCCGCGCAGTTTGCCCAGTTCATCGCAGCCGAGCAGGCGCGCTGGAAGAAGGTGCTGCTGCGCGCCAAGGTCAAGCCCGACTGATACGGCTTTGCCTTCAAACGTATAACGTCGTTAGTTCGCCTTGCCGTGCTACAGCACTGTCTGCGGCTTCCCGCCCAGTTATCCGATTGAATTCAAAACCGTATGATGGGCGCACCAGGTCCCGCAGCGGGGGCCCGGGCCTGGGCCTGCTGCGGGAGTCGCGTTAATGATCGCCCCGGGCCACTGGCCGGCCGGGGGGTCGCGTTATTTCTCCAGCCACCACTGGATGACCACCTTGGCCAGGAACCCCAGGAAGCCCACGCCCAGCCCCAGGAACAGCACAAAGGTGCCAAACCGGCCGGCCTTGGAAGCCCAGGCCAGTTGCCCGATGATGAAAATCATGTACAGGATGAAAGCCCCTACCCCGTAGGTGAGGAAGAAGCTCGAAATCTGCGCTTCGGTAAATCCAAAAATCACGAGCGCCCCCCCTGGGCAGGACCCTTGTACGAATCGCGCGGCGGCAGGCTGGAGGCATCCACCAGGTCGCGGTAGGCATGCCAGCTGGCATGGCCCAGCATGGGCATGACGGCAACCATCCCCAGCAGCAACGAACCCAGCCCCAGCAGCGTGAAACCCAGAATCAGCGCAGCCCACAGCGCCATCGGCACCGGGTTGGCCAGCACCGCCTGCCAGCTCGTCAGGATGGCCTGGCGAAGGCTGGCGCGCCGGTCCAGCAGCAAGGGCATGGCCACCACGCTGGACAAAAAGATGGGCGCGGCCATCAGGCTGCCCAGCGCCAGCCACAGCTCGAACAGCCAGCCCTCGCGGGCCAGCACCACATGCAGCAGAAAGTCTCGCGGCGTCTCGATGGGCACGGGCGCCAGCAGGGTGATCAGGGCCGCCGAGGTCACCACCCAGCCGGTGGCGGCCAGCGCCAGCAGCACGCCGAACTGCACCATGCACCAATAATCATTGCCCCACTTGTTGACATGGCTGTTCTGCCAGTTGAGCCAGGTTTTCAGCACCACGGCGGTGTTGGCGCTCTCGCGCTGCTCCAGCGCACGGCTCAGGGCATACAGGCTGGTGGCCAGCACCGGCGCCACCACCAGAAAGCCCGACAGCGCGCCCGCCAGCAGCCAGAAACGGTTGTAGGCCACGGCCATGATGGCGGCGCCCAGCAGCGTGATGGCCAGGCCGTGGGCAAAGCTGATCCAGCCGGCACGCGCCATGTCGCGCCAGCCCAGGGCCAGCCAGGCCAGCGGTTGCATCAGCCCGATGGTACGGACGACGGGCAAGGGGGGCGGGGTAAAGCGCATCGGTTCTTCCGGCAAAAGCGGTTTAACGGGGTGTCGCCGGGTCGTCCAGCAGACGGCACAGCTCGGTGAGGCTGGCCACGGTGGCATGGGGCGGTGTGTCGTGGGGCCAGTCCTTGCGCACCGGGTTCAGCCATACGGCCTGCATGCCGGCGGTGATGGCCGCCAGCGCATCGAGCGTGGCATCGTCCCCCACATGCAGCACCTCGTGGGGTTCGACTCCCAGGGTGCTGGCGGCGGCGTGAAAGATGCGCGGGTCGGGCTTGGGCACACCAAATTCGTGTGCGCTGATGCTGGCTTGGAAGTAATGCCCGATGCCCACGCGGTGCACATCCGCGTTGCCATTGGACACGGCCACCACCGGGTAGCGTCCGGCAAGAAACGCCAGCGTGGTGTGTGCATCGTCAAACAGCTCCACCCGCTGGCGCTCGGCAAAGAACACCTCGAACGCGGGCTCGGCCAGTGCCGCTTCATCCCCGGCCTGGGTGAGGGCCAGGCGGATGGATTCGCGGCGCAAGGCACCCAGGTCGTGCCGCAGGTCGGGGCGCAGGCTCCCCATCTGGTTGCGGATGGCCCGCAGCGCCGCGGTGTCGGAATACAACGCCGCGGTGGCGGGGGCATGCACGGTCAGCCATTGCAGCAAGACCGCTTCGGCCCGGGTGATGGTGGGCCAGATGGGCCACAGGGTGTCGTCCAGGTCGAGGGTAACGGCACGGATGCGGGAGATGTCAAGGGAGCAAGCGGGCACAGTCGATGCAGGGAAAGCGGGGGTTACGGGCATTGCCCTGGAAATTCCGGCCAGAGAATACCCCACGCAGCCACCGAGAGTGGACCGGCGAGGGTGCAAGAGATTTTTTGCCCTGGCGCTCTGCCCATAATAGAAGCAGGCGCCGCTGCCAGCACCTGAACGCACAGATCAACCCCAACGGAGAAAACCATGAACACAACACTGACCGCCGCCCAACGCGAAGAACTCAAGGCCCTGCTGCTGGCGGCGCGCCGCAGCCTTGAGTCCCAGATGCAGCAAAACCGCGAGAACCTCGCGCCGCCCGCCGCCGACCAGGATGGCATCGAGCAAGGCAATGTGGTGCGAGAGGTGGACCAGGCGCTCACCAACATCGACGCCGCTGACGTCAAGCGCATCGACCACGCCCTGGAGGCCATGGAAGACGGCAGCTATGGACTGTGCGCCGAATGCGGCTGCGCCATCCCGTTCGAGCGCCTCAAGATCGAGCCTCAGACGCAACACTGCGTGGCCTGCAAGTCGCGCTGGGAACAGGGCAAGGGCCACGCCAAGACGCACGCCTGAACCTGCAGCGCCGGGGCCGCAACCGGGCCTGCGGCCAAAGCCCATGCCGGCGCACCGGCCCTGCCTTGCGTGAAAATGCCGCATGCCTTTTCAAACCGAACCACCCTTTCACCACGGCCAGGCCGAACGCACCGCCGTGCTGCTGTGCAACCTGGGAACCCCCGACGAGCCTACGGCCCCTGCCGTGCGGCGCTATCTGGCCGATTTCCTGGGTGACCAGCGCGTGGTCGAAATCCCCAAGCTGGCCTGGTGGCCCATCCTGCACGGCATCATCCTGCGCACGCGCCCGGCCAAGTCTGCCGCCAAATATGCCAGCATCTGGACCCCCGAGGGCTCGCCCCTGGCGGTATGGACCGCCAAGCAGGCCACGCTGTTGCGCGGCTGGCTGGGCCAGGCCGGGCACAGCGTGCTGGTGCGCCATGCCATGCGCTACGGCAGCCCCTCCATCGCCAGCCAGCTCGATGCCCTCAAGGCCGAGGGCGCCACCCGCATCCTGATCCTGCCGCTGTACCCGCAATACTCGGGTACCACCACCGCCAGCGTGTTCGACGCCGTGTACAGCTGGGCCGCCCGCACGCGCAGCGTGCCCGAGCTGCGCTTTGTGAACCGCTACCACGACCACCCCGGCTACATCGACGCCCTGGCCCGCACCATCGAAACCCACTGGAAACACCACGGCCAGCCCGACCAGCTGGTGATGAGCTTTCATGGCGTGCCCGAGCGCACGCTGCACCTGGGCGACCCCTACCACTGCGAAAGCCTCAAGACCGGCCGCCTGCTGGCCGAACGCCTGGGCCTGCGCAAGGACCACTACCAGATCACCTTCCAGTCGCGCTTTGGCAAGGCCAAGTGGCTCACGCCCTACACCCAGCCCACCGTCGAGGCGCTGGGCAAGGCGGGCACCCGGCGCGTGGATGTGGTGTGCCCCGGCTTCACCAGCGACTGCCTGGAAACACTGGAAGAAATCAACATGGAAGTGCGCGAGGCCTTTTTGCACCACGGCGGCCAGGAGTTTCACTACATCCCCTGCCTGAACGACAGCACCCACTGGATCACCGCGCTGAGCCAGGTGGCCCAGCAGCACCTGGCCGGCTGGCCCACCAGCGTGCCCGATGCCGCTGCGCTGGCCGATGCGCGCGCCAAGGCGCTGGCAGGCGGTGCACCTGCGGGGGTTTGCCCTGTGGCGCACTGACTATTATTTTCATAGCTACCAGCACCTATCCATCAAGCGCCAGAGACTATTGGAGTCCAATATCCACGGCGCCACCGCCATCTCCCATGCCCGCCATTGCCCTTGAACCCCATCAGCTGCGGCTGACCATCGCACCCGAATCGCTGGGCTTTGCCAGCACCGCCGAGCTGCAGGACCTGCCCCTGCCCTGGATCGGGCAGGAGCGCGCCCAGGCCGCCACCCAGTTTGGCTTGGGCCTGCAGCAGCCCGACTATCACCTGTTCGTGCTGGGTGAGGCGGGCAGCGGGCGCACTTCGCTGCTGCGCCAGGCCACGCAGGCCGCGGCAGCCCGGCGTGCCGTGCCACCCGACCTGTGCTACCTGCACAATTTCGACGCGCCCGAGCGCCCCCGCGCCCTGCGCCTGCCCGCTGGCCAGGGGCGCCAGTTGCGCGTGGCCCTGCTGGAGATGGCCAGGATGCTGCAGACCGACATCCCCAAGCGCCTGGCCAGCCCCGATTGCAAGGCCGAGGCCGAAACCATCCACAAAGTCTGGCAAAAGCAAGAAGCCAGCGCCTTTGCCACGCTTGACGCTTTCGCCGAGGCCCGCCACTTCCGGCTGTCGCGCGAAGGGGGCCAGCTGGTCTTCACCCTCACGGGCGACAAGGGCCACCCGCTGACCGAAAACGAGGCCCTGGCCCTGCCACGCGAGCGCCGCGCCGAAATCGATGCCGCCGAACAGGCCTTGCGCGCCGAGATTGCCCGCTTCCTGGACACCATGCGCCCGCTGGAACGCGCCCGCGACGAGGCCCTGGCCACCTTGCGCCGCCAGGCCATCGAGCCGTTGCTCGAACATGCGGTGCAGGACATCCGCCAGGGCCTCAAAAAACAGATCAAGGACACCGCCAAGCTGGGCCAGTGGCTCGACCAGGTGACACGCGAAGTGCTGGCGCGGCTGGCACTGTTCGAAGCCGGCGATGCCGACGACGATGCCGAGGACGAGCGCAAGGCACATCTGGCCGAGCTGCTGGCCCGCTGCCAGGTGAACCTGGCGGTCGATAACGACGGCCGCGACGGCGCACCCGTGATCGTGGAGGACAACCCCCAGATGCGCAGCCTGTTTGGCGCCATCGACCTGCAGACCGACACCGACCCGCCGCACGCCGATTTTTCGAGCATTCGCGCTGGCAGCTTGCTCAAGGCCCATGGCGGCTTCATCGTGCTGCACCTGCGCGACCTGGTGGAAGACGAAGGCCTGTGGCCGCGGCTGCGCCGGTTTCTGCGCTGCAGCCGCCTGCAGATCGACGAGGGCAGCGCCGCAGCGCACGGCCCCACGGCGCCGATTGCGCTGCAGCCCGAAGCGGTGGACGTGGATGTGAAGATCGTGCTGATCGGCTCGGTCGAGGAGTACTACGCCCTGCAGGAGGCCGACCCCGACACTGCGCGCCGGTTTCGCGTGAAGGTGGACTTTGCCGAGCGCTTTGCCGCCAGCCCCGCCACGCGCCACGCCACGGCCATCTTTGTGGCCCACAGCTGCCAAAAGCGCGGCCTGCCCCACTTTGCCCCCGATGCCGTGGCGCGCCTGCTGGAACAGACCCACCGCGAGGCCGACGACCAGAGCCGCCAGAGCGCGCTGTTTGCCAACACCGAAGCGCTGGTGATCGAGAGTGCCGCGCTGTGCCGCTCGCGCGGCGGCACGCTGGTGCAGGCGCCCGATGTGGACGCCGCGCTGCAGGCCCACGCCCTGCGCCACAACTACCCCGAAGAGCAGCTGCACGAGTCCATCGCCGAGGGCGAGCGCCTGATCACGCTGCACGGCACCGTGGTGGGCCAGGTCAACGCCATGACGCAGGTCGATCTGGGCGACTACCGCTTTGGATTCCCCGTGCGCATCACGGCACGCACTTTTGCCGGGCACGAGGGCCTGCTCAACATCGAACGCGAAGTCGATATGTCGGGCCCCATCCACGACAAGGGCGTGCTGATCCTGCACAGCTACCTGACCGCCCTGTTCAGCCATGTGGCGCCGCTGGCGCTCAACGCGTCCATCGTTTTCGAGCAGGAATACAGCGGCGTAGAGGGCGACTCGGCCTCGTGCGCCGAGCTGTATGCGCTGCTGTCCAGCCTGTCGGGCCTGCCGCTGCGCCAGGGCATTGCCGTGACCGGCGCCCTCAACCAGCACGGCGAAGTGCTGCCCGTGGGCGGCATCAACGAAAAGATCGAGGGCTGGTTCCACGCCTGCGCAGCGGCCGGGCTCGATGGCACCCAGGGCGTGCTGATCCCCGCCCGCAACCTGCGCCACCTGATGCTGAGCCGCGCCATTGTGGAGGCGGTGGAGCGCGGCCTGTTCCATGTCCATACCGTGGGCCATGTGAGCGAAGGGATTGCGCTGCTGACAGGCGAGGCTTCGGGCATGGTGCCGGGCGTATTGCCAGAACGGGCCGCCGATGTCGAGGGCACGGTGCTCAGCCGGGCCGAGCAAACCCTGCGCGCCTTCCGGCGTGCCTGCCAGAGCGCAGGGCATACCAGGCGGGGTCGGGTCATGCGCGGCGCCATGCCCGGGCAGGGCCACTGAGCCACCGCTGCGCTGGCACAAGAGCGGGCCAGGGCCTGCCTGTCAAAACCGCCCACCCGCCGGAGCCTGCCGGCAGCACAGACCCTGAGGTTCGTGAATTCAGGCGCCCGACAAGAACCCGTCCACCAGGGCGAAGTGCGCCGGCACGTTCAGCGCCGGCGCATGCCCGCAGCCGGGCACCTCCACCACGCGCACCAGGCCCCTGGCCCCCGGGCCACGCGTGAGCATCTCGGCGGTGGTCTCGGGAAGCACCAGGTCCGAATCGGCACCACGCAGGCACAACACCGGAATGTCGAGCGCATCGTAGTGCTCCCAGATCAGGTAGTCGTTGGCGTGGTGCGTGAACTGCTGCACCATGGCCGGGTCGTAGTGCGGCGTCACGCGGCCATCGGGCAGGCGGCGCGTGCTGCTTTCGGTCAGCCGCCGCCATTGCGCATCGCTGAGCCAGCCATAGGGTTGGTACACCTGCCGGAAAAATGACTCCAGCTCCATCACGGTGTCAAACGCGGGCGGCTGGCCTGCGTAGGCCTTGATGCGCTCCAGCGCCGCATCGGCCAGGCGCGGTGCGTTGTCGTTGAGCAGCAGGCGGGTGATGCGGCCCTTGAGCTGCGGCTCGAACAGGCCCGACGCGCACACCGTGCCAATGGCGCCGCCCATGGAGGTGCCGATCCAGTGCGCCTGGCGGATGCCCAGCTGGTCGAACAGGTCTGCGGCGATGCGGGCATAGAACGACAGGCGGTATTCGTCCTGCGGCGCGCGCGCCCACTGGCTCAGACCCCGGCCGATGGTGTCGGGGCAGATCACCCGGTAGCGCGGCGCCAGGTGCCGCGCCAGTTCATCCATGTCACGCCCCGTGCGCGCCAGGCCATGCCATGCGATCACGGCGGGTGCATCGGGGGCTCCCCATTCGGTGGCGTGGATTTCGTAACCGGCACAACGCAGGTAGCGCGAAGAGAACAGCATGGTGGTCAGCCTGGAGAAAAACAGCGGGGCCCCGCGCCTACAGCATCAGACAGCCGTGGATGCCGATCACCGTGGCCCCGACACAGCGCGACCCCACCCGGTTGGTGGGCGAATGGCGGATGCCCGGGCCCGGCGCATTCTGCTGGCCGGCACGCTGAACCAGCTCGGTGGGAGCCACCACCGAGCTGTTGTACAGCTGCGCGCCGCCGCCTTGTTCGCGGTAGCGCTGGATGAAGGCTGCAGCCGGTTTGTGGATGGCGATCAGGGTCACGATGCTTCGGATTTCGCTGCGAAAGTAGTTGCATGTTCGGCCAGGGGCAAGAACCCGCCATGCCCCGAGCGGGTCGTGAAAATGCGTTCACGCTCCAGGGGCATGGCGGATGGCCTCGCAGGCGCTCAGTTGGGCACGCTCAGCGATGTACCGGCAAACCCGATCTGATTCGCCACCACGGGCGCCGCCACAAAGGGCGGCACATTGCTGGCCGTGATGGCCGGCGCTGCACCGGGATTGCCACCGCGTGGCGTGGTACGCACCACCTGGCTGGCGGGCAAGGCGGTGCCCGATTTCAGGTGCGCATACATCGCGTCCATGGCCTGGTTGAAGTAAGGGTGCAGCGGCACGAAGCGCGTATCAAACCCGGAAAACGGCAGGAAGGCGTCGAAATGCTGGCCGTTCGTCACCTCGATGTAGCGCAGCTTGCTGTCGGCACCTTCCACCACCTTGTTGTAGGCGGCATAGGCACGCGCGTTGTTGTTGACCGGCACCAGGGCGTCGCTGCGGCCGCTGACGATGATGGTGGGCTTGCCGCGCAGGTTGCCGTTGAGCACCACCTCGGCGATGCCGGCGCGCACGGCGTCGCTCTGCGCCTTGGTGGGCATGGTGGTGGCCGTGAGCGCCGTGCCGCTGACCGGATCGGTGCCCGTGACCAGCGCGCGCTGGCACAGGGCGTTATCCAGGCCGAAGTCAGCCACGCCGGTCGAGGGCGAAATGGCGAATTGCCAGGCCTTGGCACCGCCCACCGAGTCGTTGTAGACCACGGTGGCCGGTGTGCCGTTGGCGGTGCCATTGGCCGTGGCAAAGCTCTGTGCCAACGCCGCAGGTGCCACCGCAACCGGCACGCCCGTAGCGGCATTCACAGCCGCAAAGCTGGTATTGCAGACATTGGCCTCGACCGGGAAACGCCCATAGCTCACCGGGTACATGGCCGACAGGATGGGGCCGTTGCCCAATGCATAGTGGGCGTTGTGCATCTGGTCGTTGTCGGGCGTCCAGCCAAAGGCGCGCAGCTTGTTGAGCGCATCCAGCGAACGGGCCGCCGTGTCGGCGCCACTGACCAGCCCCTTGGCCGCCAGGCCATCGCAGCGTGCCGTGGCCCGGGCTGTCATGCTCACCAGCTGGATGTAATTGAAGATCGAGGTTTCAGCCATGGCCGCACCGGCCGCCAGCGCTGCGCAGGGCTGGTAGATGTTGCCGTAGGTCGTGTAATCGGCCAGCGTCTTGCCGTAGCCCGTGACGGCCGCACCGCCGAACTGGATGCCGTAGCCGCTGGCGGTGGGCATTTCGGTCACGGGCTCGGAGGCCACCACACCGTCGATCAGCCCACCGCTGTCTTTTTCGGCCGCGCCCAGCGAGGCTGCACCGCCGTTGGATGCCGAGCCGGCGATCACGATCGTGTTTTCGGGCGTGAACGGCACCGGGTTGGCAACCGTGCCATAGCGATCGTTCAGCACAAACATCGCATAGCGGCCCGCCGCCAGCGTGTCGTTGCCCCAGTCTTTTTCCGGATTCTGCTGCGAGTGCACCTGCTTGAGGGCCAGCCGGTTCGGGAACAGGGCGTTGTAGGCGGCCCGGGCCGCATCGGTGATATTGGCGGCAAAGAAATTGAGGGTGCCGGCCGCCGTGCGGGTGGCGCGCGTGCCATCGATCTTGTGCACGGTGTCATCCATCATGTCGTACAGGCCCACGCCCTTGCCAGCATCGGTCAACGCCACGGCACAACCCTTCTTGAGGCCCCATTCACCGGCCGTTCCAATGGCGCCATACACCCCGCGCGAGCCCGACGATGCGCCCAGCACCACGCAGGGGCTGGCCTGGTTGAAGCTGTCGGGCACCTGCACGGCAATCACCGTGCGCTTGCGGCCCGAGCCATCGTCGAGCACAGCCACGTATTCGCGGCCCGGAATCAGGCCTTCACTGGTGGTGACGGCACCGGCCGCAGTGACGTTGGGGCCGTACAGCGTGCCGTAGCCACCACCTACCGAGGGGTCGAGGATGCCGCGATAGTTGGAATACAGCGCGTTGCGGCGCAGCTCGGCCGCCGTGGGATTGGCGGAATCGGCATAGGCCGGTGCGGCCCCGCCCAGGCCGGTCTTGCCGATGCCGCCGGTCAGCAGGTCCTGGGTGGCGGCGGTGGCGCCCGTGCCCACCGTGGTCGCTGGATAGACCGTGGCACTGACCTGCGTCACGCCGGTGGGAAGTTGGTTGGTCGGGGCCGAAGACCCGCCACCGCACGCGGCCAGAACGGCCCCCGCCAACGCGGTCATGGCCACTTTCAGGGCGCGTTTGTCCTGCAGATGCACTTTCATGTTGTCTCCTTTTTTACTGCCACAGAAAAGCGCGCTCAGGCCTGGGCGCGCAGGGATCGCAGGCGCCCCACCACACCGGTGGGGAAGTAGTAAACGGACAAAACAAACAGCACGCCCAGCCACAGCAGCCAGCGGTCGGGCGAGAGCAAGGCAGACAGCCACGGCAGGCTGGTGGTGGCTTCGTGCCCCAAGCGCAGCAGGTCCTGCAGGTAGCTTTGCGCCGCCACGAACAGCACGGCACCGATGACCGAGCCGTAGATGGTGCCCATGCCGCCGATCACCACGATGAGCAGGCAATCCATCATGATCTCGAAGCTGAGCGAGGTATCGGGCCCGTTGTAGCGCAGCCAGAGCGCCAGCATGGCACCGGCCAGGGTGGCAAACAGAGCCGACAGCACACTCGATGTGGTGCGGTACACCACCACGCGGTAGCCGATGGCCTCGGCACGGAACTCGTTTTCGCGGATGGCCTGCAGCACGCGGCCGAAGGGTGAGTTGACGATGCGCAGCAGCGCCAGCACCAGGGCCACGGCGGCCACGAAAAGCAGGTAATAGCAAATCAGGCGCCCGTCGATGGTGACTCCCAGGAAGGGTTCCTCGAACGGCTCGAAGCTCGGCGAAAGGATCTCGGGCACCTTGAACGTGAGCCCGTCCTCACCGCCCGTGATGTCCGAGAGCTGCGAGGCCAGCGTCTGGAACGCAGCGGCCACGGCCAGCGTGATCATGGCGAAAAAGATGGCCCGCACGCGCAGCGAAAAGAGCCCCACGGCCAAGGACAGCAGCAGCGACAGCAGCAGCGCGCCGCCCATGCCCACGCCCAGCGCCGTCCAGGTGGGCCCCAAACGCGTGTTGGCCACAGCGATGCCGTAGGCCCCGATGCCAAAGAACATGGTGTGGGCAAAGCTCACGATGCCGGTGTAGCCCAGCAGCAGGTCGAAGCTGGCCGCCAGCACCACGAAGACCAGCACCTTGGCGGCGACATTGAGCGCCTTGACGCCCGGAAACAGGAAGGGCGCAAACGCCAGCCCCAGAAAAATGGCCACAAGCATGACCGCGAGCAGCTGGCTGCGCGGGTAGTCGCCGGAGAGAAGTCGGTTCAGCATGTGTGGTGTTCCTCTTCAACGGTTGGCGACGGGGTAAACACCCTGTGGGCGCCACAGCAGGATGACCACCATCAGCGCGATGTTGGAAAACAGCGCCACCTTGGGTACCAGGAAGCCGGTGTAGTTCGCCATGAGTCCCACCAGCAGCGCGCCAATCAGCGCGCCACCCGTGCTGCCCAGGCCGCCGATGATGATCACGATGAAGATCAGCACATTGACCTGCGCACCCATCTGCGGCACCACGCTTTGCTGGTACAGCCCCCACATCACACCGCCCAGGCCGGCCAGCGCCGAGCCCGCCACGAACACGCCCACGAACAAGCGGCGGATGCGGTAACCCAGCGCCTCGACCATCTCGCGGTCCTGCACGCCCGCACGGATCAGCAGGCCGACCTTGGTGCGCGACAGCGTCCAGGCCAGCAGCGCAAACACCATCAGCCCCACCAGCACGGCCACCACGCGGTATTTTTCGACGGCGGCATCGCCCAGCAGCCAGCTGCCGCGCATGCCCTGGGGCAACGGCAGCGGGATCTGCGCGGGGCCCCAGATGACCTTGATCAGCTCTTCACCAATGATCATGCCGCCCATGGTGATGAGGATCTGCTTGAGGTGCTGGCCGTACACCGGCCGCACGATGAAGCGCTCGAACGCCAGGCCCACGGCGCCGGCCACCGCCATGGCCACCAGCATGGCCGGCAGCACCGCCGCGAGGTTGCGCCAGAGTTCGGCCGAGCCCGTCCAGTTGCCCATGGCGCCCAGCACGCCGGTGGCCACGAAGGCGCCCAACGCAATGAACACGCCATGGCCGAAGTTCAGCACGTCCATCAGGCCGAACACCAGCGTGAGGCCCGAGGCAATGATGAAGATGATCATGCCCATGGCCAGCCCCGCCACGGTGAGCGTGAGCCAGGTGCTGGGCGAGCCGATGAAGGGCAGCACCAGCAGGGCCAGCAGCGGCACCAGCACCAGCGGCTTCCAGTCCAGCGGCCTGTTCATGCGCGGTCTCCCCTGGACATATCCGATGCTACTTTTTGGCCGGCTGATAGCGCTTTACCATCAAGCGCTGCAGGTTGTTTTGACATGCAATTCATAGCGACAACCCCAGCAGCTTGCGCTGCAGCGCCTCATCCTCGGCCAGCGCGGCCATGCTGCCCGCGTGCACCACCCGGCCGTTGTCCATCACGGCCACGGTGTCGCCCAGGCGTTGGGCAAAGTGGATGTTCTGCTCGACCAGCAAAAGGGTCACGCCGCTTTGCTTGAGCTGATCGAAGGCCTCGATCATGTTGTGGATGATGGCCGGTGCCAGCCCCTTGCTGGGCTCGTCGATGATCAGCAGGTCGCGCGGCTCGGCCATGGCGCGCGCCACGGCCACCATCTGCTTTTGTCCGCCGCTGAGCTTGCCTGCCGGGTGGTTCCAGAACTTCTCCACGGCCGGGAACAGCCGGAAGATCCACTGCAGGCGCGCCTGGTCCATCTGCGCGGCGTTGCCGGCCTTGCGCGCGGCCAGCAGCATGTTCTCCTTGACCGTGAGGTCGGCGAATATGCCCATGTTTTCGGGCACATAGGCGATGTTCAGGTGCGCGATCTGCGGCGTGTGCATGCGCGTGATGTCGCGCCCGTCAAAAGCGATCTGGCCCTGCGAGGCCTGCCACAGGCCCATGATGGTGCGCAGCGTGGTGGTCTTGCCCGCACCATTGCGGCCCAGCAGCATGGTGAGCTGGCCCCGGGGCACGATCAGATCCACGCCATGCAGGATGTGATAAGCCCCAATGTGCGTATGCACGCCTTTCAATTCAAGCAAGGCCCCTGCGCTGGCCGCTGCGCGTGCTTCACGCCCCACCAGGGGGGAACTGGCCCCAACGGACAGCCCGGTGGCAGTCATCAGAACCATGCTCATGCGGCCTCCCTGTCTGCGTCTTTTGCCACGCCCAGGTACGCCTCCTGCACCACCGGCGAGGCAATCACCTCGGCGGGCGGGCCGTCGGCCACCAGCGTGCCGTTCGTCAGCACGATGATGCGGTCGGCCAGCTCGCGCACCACGTCCATCTTGTGCTCCACCAGCAGGATGGTCTTGGTCTTGTCTTTTTTCAGCGCGCGGATCAGGTTCAGGATCACGGGCGCCTCGTCGTGGCCCATGCCGGCCGTGGGCTCGTCGAACATGTAGACCTGCGGCTCCAGTGCCATCAGCAGCGCCACTTCGAGCTTGCGCTGGTCGCCGTGCGGCAGGCTGGCCACAGGGGTGTCGCGCCGCTCCAGCATCGCCACGGACTGCAGGATGGCTTCAGCCCGCGCGGTGAGCTGGCGGTGGTCGCTCCAGATGCTCCAGAGGTTCAGGCCCCGGCGGTGGCTGCCGGCCTGCGTGGCCTGCACGGCCAGGCGCACGTTTTCCAGCACGCTCAGCCCCGGAAACAGGTTGGTGAGCTGGAACGCCCGGCCCAGCCCCGCACGCGTGCGAGCCGAAGGCGACAGGCCCGACAGAACCTGCCCGCCCAGCGTCACCCGGCCGCTGGTGGCCCGGAGCTGCCCCGAGATCAGGTTGAAGTAGGTGGTCTTGCCTGCCCCGTTGGGGCCCACGATGGCGGTGAGCGTGCCCGGCTCGAACGCGCAGGTCACGGCATTCACCGCCACATGGCCACCGAAGCGGATGGTCAGGTCATGGGTCGCCAACATCGAAGGTCGAGACTCCACAAAAATTTAAAGAAAAATCAGCCAAGGCGCTTGATGACAAAGCGCTTCAAGCTATCAAAACAGGAGTAACAGGCCCGCCGGTGCGCGACGGGCCCTGGTCGTCAGCGCTTGTTCCGGATCGGAACCTGCATCTCATCGGGCTTGATTTCGCGCACCAGCTCGGGCACGCCCCAGGCGAAGACCGGGTCCACCTTGATCTTGAAGTGGTACATGCTCTGCAGCGCCTGGTGGTCTTCCTTGCGGAAGGTCATCTTGCCCTTGGGCGTGTCAAAACTCATGCCTTCCATGGTCTTGATGAGCTTGTTGGTGTTGGTGTCACCACCTGTGACCTTGAGCGCCGTGACCAGTGCCATGGCCGAGCTGAAGCCGCCCGCAGTGAAGAAGTCTGGCGGTGTCTTGAACTCCTTGTAGTGCGCGGCCACCAGGGCCTCGTTCACCGGGTTCTTGGGGATACCGAAGTAATAGTAGGTGGCGCCTTCCATGCCGGGGAAGTTCTTGAAGCTGGCCATGGCCGGCAGGATGTTGCCACCCGTGGCGATCTCGATGCCGTAGCGCTTCAAGTCCAGGTCGGCAATCTTGAATGGGTTGCCCGCGCCGGCCCAGAGGATCCAGATG
This sequence comes from Acidovorax sp. GW823-FHT02H02, assembly GCF_058797075.1. Taxonomy (NCBI): domain Bacteria; kingdom Pseudomonadati; phylum Pseudomonadota; class Betaproteobacteria; order Burkholderiales; family Comamonadaceae; genus Acidovorax; species Acidovorax sp. GW823-FHT02H02. Next base: position 105,968 of record NZ_JBXAJH010000001.1, read on the forward strand.
ATCTTGCGGCCGGGCTGGTCCTTGAGCTTGTCGATCAGGCGCTGGGCGCCGGCGGTGAAATCGGTGGTGCTGGTGGGCAGGTATTCCTCGTGCACCAGCTTGGCATTCTTGATGGCGTCCTTGAAGGCTTTCACACCGTCGCGGCCGAAGGCATAGTCCTGCGCCAGCGTGGCAATGGTCACGCCCGGCTTGTCGATGGCCACGGCGTTCGAGATGGCGTCCTGGCTGCTGTTGCGGCCGGTGCGAAAGATGTACTTGTTCCACTTGTCGCCGGTGATGGCATCGGCCACGGCGGGCTCGACCAGCAGGATTTTCTTGTATTCCTCGGCCACGGGCAGCAGCGCCAGCGCCACACCGGAGGACGTGGGCCCCACGGCGATGTCGGCCTTGTCATCCGAATAGGCCGATGCCAGCAGGCTCTTGCCCAGGTCGGGCTTGCCCTGGTCGTCCTTCTCGATCACCACGATCTTCTTGCCATTGATGGCCATGCTGCCGCCGGTGGCGTAGTTCAGCCCCATCAGCAGGCCGGTCTGCGTCTGCTTGCCATAGGCTTCGAGCGGGCCCGTCTTGCTGTAGACATGGGCGATACGGATCTCGCCCGACTGGCTGAAAACCGGAGCCGAAAGGGTGGCGGCCAAGGCGGCCAGCGCGACCAGGGTGCGTCGTTGCATGGGGACTGTCTCCTTTGGGTTTGCCTGCACACTGCACAGTTCGTGCCAACCATCAAGGCGTTGATTTATAGGAACAAATGATGCAAACGCAATGAAAACGTCTGAATTTCAGACGCAGTACATGCCTGAAATTCAGACATATGGCTGTTTTTTATTCAGGGTTTTCCAGACGTGCATAGAGCGTGGCCCGCGAAATACCCAGCTGCCTGGCCGTGGCCTGCTTGTTGCCGCCATGGGCCTTGAGCGCCGCGGCAATGGCGCGCCGCTCCAGCTCGGCCACCTGTTCGGCCAGCGGGCGCAGGCAATGTTCGTCGCCCAATGCCCCGGGGTCGGCCACGGCAGCCGGCACGGGGGCGGCCGGTTCCACCCCTGCTTCGCGCAGGATGCTTTCGAGCTGGTAGGCATCGATGGACTGCGAATCGCTGCGCATGGCGGCCTGCTCCAGCACATTGCGCAGCTCGCGGATATTGCCGCGCCAGGGCTGGCCCGCCAGCAATGCCATGGCGTCGGGCTGCAACTCGGGCGGCACCGTGCCGTTGCGCAGCGCCAGGTCTTCGCCCAGCACCTCCACCAGCGCGGGGATGTCGCCGCGCCGCTCGCGCAGCGGTGGCACGCGCACCGGCAGCACATGCAGCCGGTAAAAAAGGTCTTCGCGAAAACGGCTGTCGCGCACCAGGGCGCCCAGATCACGCGAAGTGGCAGCCACCACGCGCACATTGAACGGCACCAGCTTGTTCGAGCCCAGCGGCTCTATCTCGCCCTCCTGCAGCGCACGCAGCAGCTTGGCCTGCAGGCTCTGGGGCATGTCGCCGATTTCATCGAGGAACAGCGTGCCGCCGTCGGCCAGCTTGAACTTGCCATCGCGCCCCTTGCGGTCGGCGCCGGTGTAGGCACCGGGCGCGACGCCGAAGAACTCGGCCTCGAGCAGCGTGTCGGGCACGGCGGCGATGTTGACGCTGACAAACGGGCCGCTGGCGCGGCTCGACGCCGCATGGATGGCATGGGCCAGCAGTTCCTTGCCAGTGCCGGTTTCACCCAGCAGCAGCACGGGGCTGGACGACTGCGCGGCCCGGCGCGCCTGGCGCTTGACCTCGGCCGCCGCGGGGCTCGACCCGATGAAACTGGCAAAGGTGTATTTGGCGCGCCGCTCACCGTCGCCCGACACGGCCAGCGAGCGGCTGCGCTGGCTGGCCAGCTCGCGCCGCGCGTCATCGAGATCGCGCTGCAACAGGGCAAATTTTCCGATCAGGGGTTGCAGCGTGGTCTCGGGGTGGTCGAACAGCACGATGCCGATGGCTCCAATCACGCGCTCGGCTTCGTCGCGCAAGGGAATGCGGCTGACCACAAAAGTGCCCGCCTTGTTGGTGAGCAGGTCGATCAGCACCGGCTGGCCGGTTTCGAGCACGCTGCGCATCTGCGTGTTGGGGATCACCTCCTCCACGGTGCGGCCCACGAACTGGTCCACCGACGAAAAGCCCAGGTCGGGAAGAAAGCGCTGGTAACCCTCATTCACCCACACAATGCGCCCGCTGCAATCCACCAGGAACATGCCCTGGCTGACGCTGGAGAACAGCTGGAACATGGAGCGCGCCGCCAGTTCCAGAATGCCCTGGGCATCCAGCGGCAGGGGCGAGGCTTCGGAGTGCAATGGCATGGGCCAATGGTACCCGGCGCATCACGGGTAATGCATCGATCGGTGGTCCGCAGAAAGAATCCTTCCCCAGCAGCATCGCTTGTTCGCGAGCGTTCTGCACAAGGCAAAACGCCTGGCAGGGCCAGGCGTTTCAGTGGCTGGGGATGGACTGCCGGTCAGTCGTCCAGCTGCCGCAGCCGCGCCAGCTTGCGCTGCGCCAGGTGCTTGAAAAGACGCGGCAGCACCAGCACCGCCAGCACGATGATGAGCAGCGTGAGCGACATCGGACGCTGCACGAAGATCAGCCAGCTGCCCTCGCCAATCGACACCGCATTGCGCATCTGCGCCTCGGCCAATGGCCCGAGGATCATGCCCACCACGACAGGTGCCGTAGGGAAGTCAAAACGCCGCATCAGCACCCCGAGCATGCCGATGCCATACAGCAGGAACAGATCGAAGGTGCTCTGGCGCATGCCGTAGGCTCCCACCGTGGCAAAGATCAGGATGCCGGCATACAGCTGCGGCTTGGGGATCTTCAGCAGCTTGACCCACAGGCCCACCATGGGCAGGTTGAGCACCAGCAGCATCACGTTGCCGATGTACAGCGACGCGATCAGCGCCCACACCAGCGTGGCCGAGGTGGTGAACAGCTGCGGGCCAGGGTTGATGCCGTAGTTCTGGAACGCGCCCAGCAGCACCGCCGTGGTGTTGGAGGTGGGGATGCCCAGCGTCAGCAGCGGAATCATGGCCGCCGTCACGGTGGCATTGTTGGCGGCCTCGGGACCAGCCACGCCCTCGATGGCGCCCGCGGTGCCGAACTCGGCCTTGTCGCCGCCCTTGGCCAGCTTCTTTTCGGTGGCGTAGCTCAGAAAGGTCGGGATCTCGGTGCCGCCGGCCGGGATGCAGCCAAACGGCGTGCCAATCAGCGTGCCGCGCAGCCAGGCCGGAATGGACCGTTTCCAGTCGCGCCTGGTCATGTGCACGCGGCTCATGGTGTTGCGCGACTCGACCACGCGGCCCTCGTACATCGCTGCATACAGCACCTCGGCCACCGCGAACAGGCCCACGGCAACGAGCACGATGTCGATGCCGTCCAGCAGTTCGGACTTGCCACCGGTGTAGCGCGCCGCGCCCGAGATCTGGTCCATGCCGATGCAGCCAGCCGCCAGCCCGACGAACAACGCCGTCATGCCACGCACCGTGCTCTTGCCCAGCACCGCGCTCACGGTGGTGAAGGCCAGCACCATGAGCATGAAGTATTCGGGCGGACCCAGCTTGACGGCGAAGTCGGCCACATAGGGCGCGAACAGGGTCACGACCACGGTGGCAACGGTGCCCGCCACGAACGAACCGATGGCCGATGTGGCCAGCGCCGCCCCGGCCCGGCCACTCTTGGCCATCTTGTTGCCTTCCATCGCCGTGACCATGCTGGCGGTCTCGCCCGGCGTGTTCAGCAGGATGGAGGTGGTGGAGCCGCCATACATCGCGCCGTAATAGATGCCGGCAAAGAAGATCATCGAGGCCGTGACCTCGACCTTGGCCGTGATCGGCAGCAGCATCGCCACCGCCACCGCGGGGCCGATGCCGGGCAGCACGCCGACGGCGGTGCCCAAGGCGCAGCCCACCAGGGCCCACAGCAGGTTGGCGGGCGTGGCGGCGGTGGCAAAGCCCGCCATCAGTGCATCAAAGATTTCCATCACAACCACCCGGTTTGCGTGAGCCCTGGCAGGTTGATGGCCAGGAACTGCGTGAATGTCCAATAGACGGGCGCCGAGATCAGCACACCCGTCAACCCGTCCACCGCCCAGGTGCGCGCGGTGCCTGCGTTTTGCCCCGCAGCCCGGCGCAGCCCCTGCACGGCGAGCACATAGCACAGCGTGCAGCTCAGAATGAAGCCCACCGTGGTGATGAGGGCAGCGTTCAGCAGCAGACCGGTCGAAACCCACACCCATGCCGGCTTGTCCGCACGCGCGGCGCCGTTAGGCTCCTCCATGGCGTGGAACCCGCCGGTGCGGGCCTCCCACAGCAGGACGCAGCCGCACAGCCCCAGTACGGCCGCCACCAGCCACGGCAAAAAGTTGGGGCCCACGCCGCCATAGCCCGCGTTGGATGGAATATCCAGGGCGCCCAGCGCCAGTGCAAGGGCAGTCAGCAGCACGCCGGCGCCGACCACGGTCTGCATGCGCACGGCAGGCAGGTTGCTGGCAATGCCGGGGATTGCACCCGGATCAGAAGAAAGGGGAGTTGTCGGATCAGACATGCTTGGGTTTTCTCAAGTCCTCGAACACCGGTCCAAGGTACGCGCATCACGGCGCGCACCGCAATGGGCACGCGCAAAAAACCGTGCACCGCCGCCGGCGGCGGCGGTGCACGGTACCGGGGCAGTGCTCAGACCATTCCGGCCTTGACCATGGTGGCGCGCAGACTGGCGAACTCGTTGTCCACAAAGTTCGCGAACTCATCGCCCGCCATCCAGGCCGGGGTCCAATCGTTCTTTTCCAGCGATTCGGCCCAGCTCTTGCTCTTGACGGCCTTGGCCACCATCTCCGTCAGCGCCTTGCGCTGTTCGGCCGTGATGCCGGGGGCGGCATACACGCCGCGCCAGTTGCCGATCTCGACGTTGATGCCCTGCTCCTTGAGGGTGGGCACGGTCGAGTTCTTCAGGCGCTGGCCCGAGGTCACGGCAATGGGCGTCATCTTCTTGGTGGCGATGTACTCGGCCATTTCGCTGTAGCCGCCACCGCCAATCGTCACGTTGCCGCCCAGGATGGCCGCGATTGCCTCGCCGCCCCCCCGGAAGGCCACGTAGTTGATCCGGGCCGGGTCCACACCCACCTCACGCGCAATCATCGCGGCAGCGATGTGCTCGGTGGAACCGCGCGAGCCGCCACCCCACTTCACACTGCCGGGGTCTTTCTTGAGCTGGGCGATCACCTCGGCCATGCTCTTGTAAGGCGAATTGGCGGGCAACACGAACACGTTGTATTCACTGGTCAGGCGCGCAATGGGCGTGGCCTGCGACAGGCTCACCGGCGGCTTGCCGGTGATGATGCCGCCCAGCATCACGGCGCCCATCACCATCAGCGCGTTCGGGTCGCCCTTGCTGGAGTTGACGAACTGCGCCAGGCCAATGGCGCCTGCGGCGCCGCCCTTGTTGTCATAGGTGACCGACGATGCCGCCCCCGATTCCAGCAATGCCTTGCCCAGGGCGCGCCCGGTGGAGTCCCAGCCACCGCCCGGGTTGGCAGGCAGCATCATCTTGACGGCGCTGGCGGCATGGGCCGACAGGGGCAAGGCTCCGGCAGCGGCCAGCGCAGCCAGGGATTTGAGAAAGGTGTCGCGACGCATCGATGTCTCCTTGTAGGGTTGGCGAACCGCCCGATGATGCGCGCGCAGCCTGTCAAACGGCTGTCCGCACACTCAGGGAAAACACCAATGCCGCAACCGCGTGTGGTCGGTGCTATGGTGCCGCGCATGCAATTGCTTCTCGTTGAAGACGACCCCACCATGCAGATCACGCTGCAGCGCGCATTGACACGCCGGGGCATGGAGGTCACTGCCGCGGGCGACGGCGCTGCGGCACTCAACCAGTGGGTGGCACGGCCACCCGATGCGGTGGTACTCGATCTCACCCTGCCCGGCCTGGATGGCCTGCAGGTGCTGCAGCAGGCCCGCGCGCGCGGGCTGCGCACGCCGGTGCTGATCCTGACCGCACGCGGCACCGTGGGTGACCGGGTGCTGGGCCTGAACGCCGGCGCCGACGACTACCTGCCCAAACCCTTCGATCTGGACGAGCTGGAGGCCAGGCTGCGCGCCCTGCTGCGGCGCAGCACGGACGCCGCGCCTTCTGCGGGCCATTTCGTGCAGATCGGTGCCATACGCTACGACAAGGACAGCGGCGCGCTGTACCGCAACGGCTCCGTCATGGAGCTCACACCCCGCGAACTGGCGCTGATGCATGCCCTGCTGGCACAGCCGGGCCATGCCGTCACCAAGGAACGCCTTTATGAACTGGTGTTCCCCGGGCAGCTGGACGTGCAGTACGAGGCCATCGAGGTAGTGGTGTACCGACTGCGCAAGAAACTGGCCGACACGGGCCTGACCCTCATGACGCTGCGCGGGCTGGGCTATCTGCTCAGGGCCGATACGTGACAAGGACGGCTGCCTTGCGTGCGCCGTCGCTGCGCAGGCGGTTGCTGCTGGGCATCCTGCTGCCCGTGGTGGCGTTCATCGGCTTCAACACGCTCAGCCTGTACCGGCAGACACTGACATCCCTGAACACGGCCTACGACCGCACCTTGCTGGCATCGGCCAAGACCATCAGCGAACAGCTGGATGTGTCGGGCTACGACGACGCGGCGCAATTGCGCGCCATCGTGCCCTATGCGGCCCTGGAGGCCTTCGAGGCCGACAACCAAAGCCACATGTTCTACCGCATCTCCACCCTGCAGGGAGCAATGGTCTCGGGGTTTGCCGAACTTCCAGCATGGCAGGGGCGCATTCCGGATCGCCCTCCGTATGCGGCGCTGGTGGACTTTTATGACGACCAATTCCGCGGCGACCGCGTGCGCGTGGCCGTGCTGCTGCAACCCGTGGCCAGTGCCAGCGGCCGCGGGATGGCGGTCATCCAGGTGGCAGAGACACTGGAAGTGCGCGAAACCCTGGCGCTGCAGATCCTGTGGAACACGCTGGCCCGGCAAGCGCTGCTGATTGCCGTGATCGCGCTCACCGTGGTCATCGTCGTGCAGCGGGCCACCCGCCCGGTGCGCCAGCTCAGCCAGCAATTGCAAGCGCGGCCCGATGGCGACCTCAGTCCGATTGCAGCCAGCTCGGCACCCCGAGAACTGCAACCCCTGATCGACAGCACCAACCAGGTCATGCAACGGCTGCAGCATCTGCTGCGCCACCAGAAACGGTTTGTGCGCGACACCTCGCACCAGCTGCGCACACCGCTGGCCGTGCTCAAGACACAGGTGCAGTCCGCACTGCACGGCGATGTACCCCCGCACCAGGCCCTGCGGGAAATCAGCGACACCGTGGACCGCGCCACGCAACTGGCCAACCAGATGCTCGCCCTCGCCAAGGTCGAACAGTTGCGCCAGCAAAGCACACCACCGCCGACCCGGTTCGATGACCTCCTGCGCGCGGTGGCGCTGGATCTGTCACCCCTGATCGCGCAGCGCGACCTCGACTTTGGCATCCATACCGAGCCGGCAACGGTATTTGCCCACGAATGGATGCTGCGCGAGCTGGCCCGCAATCTGCTGCACAACGCCATTCGCCATGCCCCGCAAGGCAGCGAGCTGGCGGTGGAACTGCGCTGCACCGATCACCAGGCGGTGCTCTGCATAAGCGACCATGGCAGCGGCATCGACGATGAACTGGCCGCCCGCCTTTTCCAGCCCTTCTCGGCGGGCGACGTGCGCACCGGCAGCGGCCTGGGTCTGGCCATCTGCCACGAGATCGTGCAGGCGCTGGGCGGCAGCATTGCGCTGACCAACCGCATGGAATCGGGTCTTGTGGCGGGGCTGGATGCCGTCGTGCACCTGCCGCTGCCCCCGCCCGCCGCTACCTTACCGACAACCACCGCGTCACAATCCTCTCCATGAATGCCCCCGAAACGATGCGACTGGACAAATGGCTGTGGTGTGCGCGGTTCTACAAAACCCGCAGCCTGGCCACCGAAGAAATCGGCAAAGGCCGCGTCACCGTAAACGGCCAGCCCGCCAAGGCCGCCCGCGACCTGCGCTGCGGCGACACCGTGGCCTTGCGCCAGGGCCCGGTCGCACGCACGGTGCTCGTACGAGGCTTGAGTGGCGCACGCGGCCCCGCCCCCATCGCACAACGCCTGTATGAGGAAACCGCCGACAGCATCGCCGCCCGTGAAAAAGCCGCCGAACAGCGCCGGCTGGCCCCCGAACCCGCCGCAACACTGCAGGAAGGCCGCCCGACCAAAAGGGACCGGCGCAACATTGACCGCGCCCAGGACTGGGGCGACCGCTGGAGCGCATCCATCGATGAATGACGCCACCTGAGCGCTGCCTCTGCAAGCGCCGCGTGGGCCGATGACCACCTCACACACCGGATGAAAAAAAAAGCCCTGACATGCAGGGCTTTGTTGCTTGGCGGAAACGGAGGGATTCGAACCCTCGATGAGGCTCTACACCCCATACTCCCTTAGCAGGGGAGCACCTTCGGCCACTCGGTCACGTTTCCAATCCCGCTATTATGCCTCATTTCCGAGGCATTTCTGGCGGTTTCAGGCGGCTGGCTGGTCGAGTTCGAAGGCCTTGTGCAGGGTGCGCACGGCCAGTTCCATGTATTTCTCATCGATGACCACCGAGGTCTTGATCTCGGAGGTGGAAATCATCTGGATGTTGATGCCCTCTTCGCTCAGGGTGCGGAACATCTTGCTGGCCACACCTACGTGGCTGCGCATGCCGATACCGACAATGCTCACCTTGCAGATCTTGGTGTCGCCGACCACTTCCTGTGCGCCGAGTTCGGGTAGCACTTTTTCCTTGAGCAGTTCGACCGTGCGGGCGTAGTCGTTGCGGTTGACGGTGAAGCTGAAGTCGGTCTTGCCGTCCTTGCTGACGTTCTGGATGATCACGTCCACTTCGATATTGGCGTCAGCCACGGCGCCCAGGATCTGGTAGGCAATGCCTGGCTTGTCGGGCACGCCCAGCACCGAAATCTTGGCTTCATCGCGGTTGAAAGCGATGCCGGATACGACGGCTTGTTCCATTTTTTCGTCTTCCTCAAAAGTGATCAGCGTGCCGGACTTGGCTTCTTCGTTGATGTCGATGTCCCAGGGCGTGAAGCTGGAGAGCACGCGCATGGGCACCTTGTATTTGCCCGCGAATTCGACCGAGCGGATTTGCAGCACCTTGGAGCCCAGGCTGGCCATTTCCAGCATTTCCTCGAAGCTCACCGTTTGCAGGCGGCGTGCCTCGGGTACCACGCGCGGGTCGGTGGTGTAGACGCCGTCCACATCGGTGTAGATCAGGCACTCGTCGGCCTTCATGGCGGCCGCCACGGCCACCGCCGAGGTGTCCGAGCCGCCACGGCCCAGCGTGGTGATGTTGCCTTCGTCGTCGATGCCCTGGAAACCGGTCACGATGACGACCTTGCCATTGTTCAGATCGGCGCGCACGCGCTGGTCGTCAATGGATTCGATGCGCGCCTTGGTGTAGCTGCTGTCGGTGCGGATGGGGACTTGCCATCCGGCATAGCTGACCGAGCCCATGCCTTCGGCCTGCAGCGCAATGGCCAGCAATGCAGACGAAGCCTGCTCGCCGGTGGCCGCCAGCATGTCGAGTTCGCGGTGGTACGCAGGGGTGGCGCGTGGGGGAGCCAGCTCTTTGGCCAGGGCGAGCAGGCGGTTGGTTTCGCCGCTCATGGCGCTGGGAACCACCACCATCTGGTGGCCGGCCCGCGCCCATTTGGCCACGCGCTTGGCAACGTTGCGAATGCGCTCCGGGGAGCCCATCGAGGTGCCGCCGTATTTGTGAACGATCAATGCCATGGGATATTGGGGGTGACGAAACTGGAGCCGCAGCGCGGGTTAAACACTGTTTTGGTGCGCCGCCGTTTTTCGTGCCGTTGTTAGACCAAAACCTCGGGATTGTACCAATCGAGGCGTGGCCCCGAGCGCACCACGAACCCCCGCCCCACCTTGATGTGAATGCGGTGGCCGCGCGTGGTGCAGGCCGCCAGCTGGTCCAGCAGCTCCCCCAGCTGCGCGGCGGAGGGGGTGGTGGCATGCGCCACGCGCAGCCAGTGGCGCAGGACATTGGCCTGGCGCGCACGGCTGAGCCCCTGCAATAGCCGAATCTCCGGGGGCGATCCCGTGAGGGCCAGGTCCTGCTGCGCCAGCTCGTCCAGCAACTCGGCGGCCTGGGCGGCATGGGACGCAGAGCGCGCAAACGTGTCGCGAAAGGCCGGAAAAGCCGCATCCAGAGCGGGCAGCAGCTGCGCCCGGATGCGGTTGCGCGTGAAGCGCTCGTCGGTGTTGGTGGGGTCTTCCACCCAATCCTGCCCCTGCGCACGCAACCAGTCACGCACCTGCACCCCCGCCACGCGCAGCAGGGGCCGGTGCCAGCGAACGCCGCCCCGCTCCCAGTCAGCGGGCATGGCGGCCAGCCCCGCCACGCCGGCGCCGCGCGACAAAGCCAGCAGCAGCGTCTCGACCTGGTCATCCGCATGCTGGGCCAATGCTATTGAATGAATGGCATTTTGCGCATTACTGGCGAGCGCCACAGCCTCAAAAGCCTTGTATCTTGCCCGGCGCGCAGCATCTTCGGGGCTTTCGCCCGATGCGTGGCGTGCGTCGATGCGCTGCACGGTCAGCGGAACCTGCAGGCGCCTGCACAATGCGCGGCAATGCTGTTCGAAATCATCGGCCGCGGCCTGCAGGCCGTGGTGCACATGAATGGCCTGCACCTGCCCCGGCCATTTCTGCGCACAGGCGAGCAGCAGCGCCGTCGAATCGGCGCCACCACTCAGCCCCACGGCCAATGGCAATGCGGGCGAAAAGGCCGCCATGGCGGTGTCAAATGGCAGCGTCACTGCGCGCCCTTCTGCGCCCGTGACGCAAAAGCGTCCGCATCAATGCAAAGGCCCCTTGCGGGGCCATGGCACGGGTGCAAGGTGAAGGCGGTCGCCGTCACCACCACGGGGTCAGCGGCTGTCGGCCTTGGTGTCGGTGAAACGGCCATAGCTTTGCAGCCGGTCATAACGGCGGTCGAGCAGATCCTTGGTCTTGAGATCGGCCACCTGGCGGAAGGCATCGCCCAGCGCACGCTTGAGGAAAGCCGCCATCTGCTTGGGATCGCGGTGGGCGCCGCCCACGGGCTCGCTCACGATCTTGTCCACCAGGCCCAGCGCCTTGAGGCGGTGCGCGGTGATGCCCAGGGCGTCGGCCGCTTCCTGGGCCTTCTCGCTGGTCTTCCAGAGGATGGACGCGCAGCCCTCGGGACTGATCACGGAATAGATAGCGTATTGCAGCATCACCACCTGGTCAGCCACGCTGATGGCGAGCGCGCCGCCGGAGCCGCCTTCGCCGATGATGGTGGTGATGATGGGCACTTCAAGCTGCGCCATCTCGAAGATGTTGCGGCCGATGGCCTCGGACTGGCCGCGCTCCTCGGCATCGATGCCGGGGTAGGCGCCGGGCGTGTCGACAAACGTGAACACGGGCAGCTTGAACTTCTCGGCCGTCTTCATGAGGCGCAGGGCCTTGCGGTAGCCCTCGGGCTTGCTCATGCCGAAGTTGCGCATGGCGCGCTCCTTGGTGTCGCGCCCTTTCTGGTGGCCCAGCACCATGCAGGCGTGGCCATTGAAGCGCGCCAGGCCGCCCACGATGGACAGGTCGTCCGCGTAGTGGCGGTCACCGTGCAGCTCGACGAAGTCGGTGAAGATGTCGCGCACGTAATCGAGCGTGTAGGGGCGCTCGGGGTGGCGGGCGATCTTGGTGATCTGCCAGGGGCTCAGCTCGCTGTAGATGTCCTTGGTGAGCTGCTGGCTCTTCTTGCTGAGCTGGTCAATTTCTTCCGAGATATCGACCGCGCTTTCCGTCTGCACGTAGCGCAGTTCTTCGATTTTGGATTCGAGTTCGGCAATCGGTTGCTCGAAATCCAGAAAGGTCTTTTTCGCCAACGTATTTCTCCTTGGGTCGCGCCCTGGGTGCCTCTGGTGCGAGGCCCATGTTGCAACCGGTTCATGACTGATGAAACGGGCCTCAGTAGGCCACGGGCAACGGGTCGAGCGATCGCCAAATATACCAAGTCGCCACGCTGCACCATGGCTTCCAGGCCTCGGCCACCTCGCGGGCATCGCTGCGGCTGACGGGATCACCCGAAAAATAGTTCTGGCTGATGCCGTTGATCAAGCCCACGTCGTCCAATGGCAGAACATTGGGCCGCATCAGATAAAAGATCAGAAACATCTCGGCCGTCCAGCGGCCGATGCCACGGATGGCCACCAGCTCGGCGATGATGGCCTCGTCGTCCATGGCCGCCCAGTCCTTGACATGCAGCTTGCCGCCCTCGAAGTGCAGGGCCAGGTCCACCAGATAGTCGACCTTGCGGGCCGACAGGCCGGCGGCCCGCATGTCGTCGATCTTGAGCTTGAGCACATGGCCGGGCTTCATGCTGCGCGGCAGTGCGGCAAAACGCTCCCACACGGTTTGCGCCGCCTTCACCGAAATCTGTTGCCCCACGATAGAACGCGCCAGCGTGGTGAACGCATCACCCCGTGTCTGCAGGGCCGCGTCGCCAAACTGGGGGATCAGGCGCTTCATCACCCGGTCCTTCTTCATCAGGTGCTTGCAGGCCTCGGCCCAGTAATCGGGCGTGGCCAACGCCGGGCCAGACGAAGCGAGCACCTCGGTCGCTACATTTTTAGAAGCTACCACTGCTCGCCCCGTATGCCCTGGGGGCATATTTCATATTCAAAAAAATCACTGTGCGGCTTCCCAGGTCGTTCCAGCGGCCGAATCCTTGAGCACGATGCCCTGGGCCAGCAGGGCGTTGCGGATGCGATCAGCCTCCGCAAAATCCTTGCCCGCCTTGGCGGCAGCACGGGCGGCGATCTGCGCCTGGATGGCGGCCTCGTCATAGCCCGCCCCAGCCTGCAGGAAGGCCTGCGGATCGCCTTGCAGCAACCCCAGGCAGCCTGCCAGCGCCTTGAGCAATCCTGCCAGTTCGGGCGAACGGGTCTTGTTGACCTCGCTGGCCAGGTCGAACAATACGGCAATCGCCTCGGGTGTGCCGAAGTCTTCGTCCATGGCCGCCTTGAAACGTGCGGCATGGGGCTCGTTCCAGTCGATGGAAACCTGGGCCGGGGCTACCAGGCTCAGCGCCGTGTACAGCCGCTTGAGGGACTGGCGCGCGTCGTCGAGGTGGGCGTCGCTGTAGTTGAGCGCACTGCGGTAGTGGGCACGCACGATGAAAAAGCGCACCGTTTCGGCGTCGTAGCTCTGGAGCACATCGCGGATGGTGAAGAAGTTGCCCAGCGACTTACTCATCTTCTCGTTGTCCACGCGCACGAAGCCGTTGTGCACCCAGAACCTGGCCAGCGGCTTGCCGGTGGCGCCTTCGCTCTGGGCGATTTCGTTCTCATGGTGCGGGAACTGCAGGTCGGCCCCGCCACCATGGATGTCGAAAGTCTCGCCCAGCGTGGCGCAGCTCATGGCCGAGCATTCGATGTGCCAGCCAGGGCGGCCCGTGCCGAAGGAGCTGTCCCACTTGGCCTCGGGCGGTTCGCCCTCCTTGGCGGATTTCCAGAGCACGAAATCGAGCGGATCTTCCTTGCCATCCGGCACGGCCACGCGCTCGCCCGCACGCAATTCGTCGAGCGACTTGCCCGAGAGCTTGCCGTAGCCCGCAAACTTGCGCACCGCGTAGTTCACGTCGCCATTGGTGGCACGGTAGGCCAGGCCCTTGCCTTCGAGCTGGCCGATCAGCGACAGCATCTGGGGCACATATTCGGTGGCGCGCGGCTCCAGCGCCGGCGGCTCGATGCCCAGAGCGCCGATGTCCTGGTGCATGGCGACGATCATCTCGTCGGTGAGCTGGCGGATGGTGATGCCCCGCTCCAGCGCGCGCCGGATGATCTTGTCGTCGATGTCGGTGATGTTGCGTACGTAGGTGACGCGGTAGCCGCTGCTTTTCAGCCAGCGCTGCACCACATCGAACGCCATCATCATGCGGGCGTGGCCGATATGGCACAGGTCGTAGATGGTCATGCCGCACACATACATGCGCACATGGCCGGGTTCGAGCGGGGAAAAATCCTCCAATGCACGCGACAGCGTGTTGTAGATGCGCAAGCTCATGGGGTTTCTGTAACGGGAACTGGATGGAAGACGGGTGAAGCCGGTTCACCCGGTAGCGAAAGGTACGGGCCCCGCAAGGGGATGCGCCCAGCCCTGGGCGCCCGGCAAAATCACCAGCGGCAACAGCGTACCGCCCTGGCAACCCCCTCAGCTACAATCCGCCGAAGTATAAGCCCCGCCCGGCACCGGACGGTGCCCATCTCCTCCCTCCCTCCATGAAGCAAGTCCGCAGCACCCTTTCCCGACTTTTGCGCCTGCTGGCCCTGACCGCATGGCTGGGCGCTGGCATGGCCCATGCCAGCGACTACGCCGAGATCACCCAGTTGCTCAAGAGCGGCAAGGCCGCCGAAGCCCTGGGCAAGGCAGACCAGCGCCTGACGGCCGCCCCGCGCGATCCGCAGCTGCGCTTTCTGCGCGGCGTGGCGCAGACCGACCTCGGCCAGACCGATGCGGCCATCACCACCTTCACCCAGCTCATTCAGGAATACCCCGAGCTGCCCGAGCCCTACAACAACCTGGCGGTGATCTACGCCAGCCAGAACCAGCTGGACAAGGCCCGCACGGCGCTGGAGATGGCGGTGCGCAACAACCCCTCCTACGCGGCGGCGCACGAGAACCTGGGCGACATCTACGCCCGGCTGGCCTACCAGGCCTATGCCAAGGCGCAGCAGATGGAGGCCAACAACCCCACCGTCAAATTGAAGCAGGCCCAGCTGCGCGAGCTGTTCCAGCCCGCCGCTGCCCGCGCTGCGGCCAAGCCCGCGGCTTCACGCCCCTGACAACCGTTCGCGGGCAGGGGTTTGTAGCCATGCGGCCGGCCCCGCTGGCGGGCCGGTGGTAGCTTCAGCGCCATATTTTCATCGCTGCAGCGACCAGGTCCCAATGCTCTGCGGTTCTGATTCACTCAAGGAGTTCTGCATGATTTCCAAAAGAAAAACGACCATTGCGCTCACTGGCATTGCGTTATCGGCTGTGTTTTCAATAGCAAGCCCGGTGCAGGCACAAGACGCTCCCAAGGTCAAACTGGCCACCTCCATGGGCGACATCGTGCTGCAGCTCGATCCCGCCAAAGCGCCCAAGACGGTCGAGAACTTCCTGGCGTATGTGAACGACAAGCACTACGACGGCACGGTATTCCACCGCGTCATCGACGGCTTCATGATCCAGGGCGGCGGCTTCACGGCCGACATGGTGCAAAAGCCCACCAAGGCTCCCATCCCGCTCGAAGCGGCCAATGGTCTCAAGAACGACACCTATACCATCGCCATGGCCCGCACGGCCAACCCCAACTCGGCCACCGCGCAGTTCTTCATCAACGTGAAGGCCAACGCCATGCTCAACGCCCCCCAGCCTGACGGCCACGGCTATGCCGTGTTCGGCAAGGTGGTCGAAGGCACGGCCGTGGTGGACAAGATCAAGGCCGTGGCCACCGGCAACAAGGGCGGCCACCAGAACGTGCCCATCACCCCCGTCACCATCCACTCCGCCACCGTGGTGAAGTGATTTTTTTGAAGAAAGCACTGCAATGAGCAATCCACAAGTTGAACTCCACGTCACCATCAACGTGGCCGAAACCGCCACCCAAGGCGTGATCACCATCGAACTGGACGCCGCGAAGGCCCCCAAGTCGGCCGAGAACTTCCTGAACTACGTCAACAGCGGCTTCTACAACGGCACCGTGTTCCACCGCGTGATCAAGAACTTCATGGTCCAGGGCGGCGGCATGACGGCCGACATGAAGCAAAAGGAAACCCAGGCCCCGATCGAGAACGAAGCCAAGAACGGCCTGAAGAACGACAAGTACACCGTGGCCATGGCGCGCACGGGCGACCCGCACTCGGCCACGGCACAGTTCTTCATCAATACGGTGGACAACGCCTTCCTGAACCACAGCTCTCCTACCCCCCAGGGCTGGGGCTACGCCGTGTTCGGCAAGGTCGTGAAGGGCCAGGACGTCGTGGACGCCATCAAGGCCGTCCGCACCACGCGCAAGGGCTTCCACGACGACGTGCCTTTTGACGCTGTGGTGATCGACAAGGCGGTTGCGCTTTAAGCCCAGGCCCTGCCCGTGACCCCGACCGTGCCCCGGTTCGAGGAGCTTGCCGCTCCCTCGCACTGGCGCACGGTCGATTTCATTTCCGACCTGCACCTGCAGGCCAGCGAGCCCGCCACGGTGGCCGCCTGGCGGCACTACCTGCAGACCACGCCAGCCGACGCCCTCTTCATCCTGGGCGACCTGTTCGAGGTGTGGGTGGGCGACGATGCCATCCTGGAGCCCGGCAGCTTCGAGGCCCAGGGCTGCGCGGCCCTGCAGGCCGCAGCGCAGCGCCTGCCCGTGTACTTCATGCACGGCAACCGCGACTTTCTGGCGGGGCCGGCGTTTCTTGCGCATTGCGGCATCACCGGCCTGGCTGATCCCACCGTGCTGGTTTTCGACAACCAGCGCTTCGTGCTCAGCCATGGCGACCTGCTGTGCCTGGACGATGTGGATTACCAGCGCTTTCGCGTGCAGGCGCGCAGTGCCCAGTGGCAAGCGCAATTTCTGACCCAGCCCCTGGCCACGCGCCGGGCGCAGGCACGCAGCATCCGCCAGGAGAGCGAGGCGCACAAGCGATCGGGCGCCATCTACGCCGATGTGGACGGCCCCGCCGCCATCGACTGGCTCACAGCCGCCCAGGCGCACACCCTGATCCACGGCCACACCCACAAGCCGGCGAACCACGCCCTGGCACCGGGCCTGCAGCGGGTGGTGCTGAGCGACTGGGACGCCGCCGCACAACCCCCGCGCCTGGAAACACTGCGTTTGTCTAACGCGGGCCTGGAACGCGTGGCTTTGGCCCCCAGGTGCGAGTGATCCTGAATTGCGCGGGACTCGACCTCCTGCCGCCCGATCACCATGCCCCCCTTTCTTGACCGGCTCTGGAGCCGCGTTCGCGCCACCGTGGCGCCCGTGCCTGACATCTCGGCCGCGCTGTGGCTGCAAACCCTGCTGCGCTACCCGTTTCTGGCGGCCCTGCCGCTGCACGACCAGGCCAAGTTGCGCGCGCTCAGCGCCCTCTTTTTGCACCACAAGCAGTTCCATGGCGCCCATGGTCTGGTGGTGACCGATGCCATGGCCATCGACATCGCCGCGCAGGCCTGCCTGCCACTGCTGCACTGGGGCGATGCCGCCGCAGCCCTGGGCTGGTACGACGACTTCGTGGGCATTGTGGTGCACCCGGGCGAAGCCGTGGCGCGCCGCCAGACGATGGACGAAGCCGGCGTAGTGCACGAGCACACCGAGGTGCTGCTGGGCGAGGCCATGGAGCGCGGCCCCATCATGCTCAGCTGGCAGCATGTGGCCGATGCCAGCCACAACACCGCGCGCGGCACCAACGTGGTGGTGCACGAGTTCGTGCACAAGCTCGACATGCGCAGCGGTACCCCCAACGGCTGCCCACCCCTGCCGGCAGGCTTCATGGGCACCCGCACGGGCCGTGCTGCCCACGAGGCCTGGTGGGCAGCATGGGAGCCAGTCTATGCGGATTTTCGCGAGCGCGTGATCATGGCCGAGCGCTTTGGCGCCACCCAACCCTGGCTCGATGCCTATGGCGCCACGGCACCGGCCGAGTTTTTTGCTGTGGCGTGCGAGGCGTATTTTGTGAACCGGGCGCAGTTTGCGCAGGAATTCCCGGTGCTGATGCCAGTGCTCGATGCGTTCTTCCGGCCGGGGCTGTCATTGCCGGAATAGCCCGGCCCGACCTGGTGATTCACAAGAAATAACGATCCATTGCCTTGCCAGCAAGCGCCAATAGCTATCAGTTAGATAGCAACCCGAATACCTCAATAGGGCACGGGCGTGGTCGAGAGTGACTCCAGCCACGCCACCGTGGCGGCCAGCTCGGACGGGCGGATCTCGTGCGTACCCGGAAACTCGCGGTAGGTCACCGACACGGGCAGCGTTGCCATGTGGTGCGCAATGGCCTGGGCATTGGCGAGCGGAATCACGTTGTCGTGCGTGCCGTGGCTCAGCCACAGCTTCTTGCCGTGCAATGCCTCGTGCGAGGCCTGCAGCGGCACCACCTCGGCCAGCAGGCGGCTGTGCCAGACCATGGCGGCATGCAGCAGTTCGGGCCGTGTCAGCAGCAGCGACAAGGCCATGATGCCGCCCTGGCTGAAGCCCCCCACCACCACGCGCTCAGGTGCAATACCCAGCTGGGCCGAGGCCGCCTCGATGGTCTGCGCCACCAGGGCACGGCTGTGGGCCTCCTGCGCCTCGTTGATGCTGCGGGCGCCACTGGGCTCCACCGAGAAATCAAACCAGGCGTGCGAGCCCGGCCCCATGCGGTGGGGTGCGCGCAGGCTCAGCACATGAAAGCGCTCGGGAAGCTGCGAAGCCAGGCTGAAAAGATCCTGCTCGTTGCTGCCCACGCCATGCATCAGCACCAGCAGCCAGGGTTTGGGAATGCCCGCAGCGGCAGGACGCTGCAAAAAAGTGAGCGGTAGATCAAGCATGGTCAATTGCCAGAGGTGATTTTGGTTAAAAAACGGGGTGGATGGGCACGGTCATACCGCGGGCTGCAGCGCAAAGGCATCCATCGCCAGCATGCTGTACATCACCTCGCGGCTGAGGTAGTTTGCGTGCAAATCGTCGCCTGCGGCACCCAGTGCAAAGAACAGCGGCAAGAAATGGTCATCCGTGGGATGGGCGCGCTCGGCGTGCGGCGCCAGGCTGCGGTAGTTGAGCAAGGCCTTGAGATCGCCCCGCTCCAGGGCCGATTCGACCCAGCGGCTGAACTCGATCACATAAGGCGCAGGCTCGCGCGCCCCACCAAAAAATTCGCCCAGGTTGTGCGTCATGCTGCCCGAACCCAGCACCAGCACGCCCTGGCTGCGCAGGCCGCGCAGTGCCGCGCCCATGGCATAGACCTCGGCAGGGCCTGCGCCAACGGGCAGCGCCACCTGCACCACCGGCAGGTCGGCCTCGGGAAACAGGTGCATCAGCGGCACCCAGGCACCGTGGTCAAACGGGCGCTGTGCATCGCCCTGGGCAGGCACACCGGCCGCCTGCAGCAGGGCCAGCACCTCTTGCGCCAGCGCGGGTGCACCGGGCGCGGGGTATTGCAACTGGTACAGCGCGGGCGGAAAGCCGCCAAAGTCGTGCCAGGTGGCGGGCTGCGGGCCCGTCATGACCTGCGGGGTGCGGGCCATCCAGTGCGGCGACATGACGACCACCCCGCGCAAGGCCGGAAACTGCGCACGCAACTCCTGCCCCCAGCGGGTGAGCGCAGGGCCGGTTTCGCCCGCATCCAGCGCAAACAGGGGCGCGCCATGCGAAACATAGAGAGACGGAACGAGGGCGGGGTTGTGAACGTGGCTGGAGACAGGGGCAGAAGTGGACATGGCAGTCTTTCAGTGAATACCCAGAATGTAGTAGCTAATAAGCAGCGATTCAATTCCTCTGCCATCAGACATATCGTTCCAAAAACCTTACCAATAGCACGGCCACACTGTTCAGGCTCTCAGTCCCGCACCTTCCCGCGCAATGCCTTGGTCTCACCACGCTGGGTTTTGGATTCCAGGCGCCGCTGCCTGGAGCCATAGGTGGGCTTGGTGGCGCGGCGCGTGCGGGGTGGTTGCGCCACCGATTGCACCAGCGCGTTCAACCGCGCCAGCGCGTCGGCCCGGTTTTGCTCCTGGCTACGGTATTGCTGGGCCTTGATGACGACCACACCGTCCTGCGTGATGCGGCTATCGCGCAGGGCCAGCAGGCGCTCTTTCACGCCTACCGGCAGCGAGGACGCGCCCACGGCAAAGCGCAGGTGCACTGCGCTCGAAACCTTGTTGACGTTCTGGCCGCCGGCGCCCTGGGCGCGCATGGCCGAGAATTCCACCTCGGCTTCGGCCACCTGCAGCAGGGCGGCGCTCATGGAACACCCTGCGGCATCGCGCAGGCTTTCAGGCCAGCGCCGCCAGCAGCGCCGCATCAAACGCCTCAGGCTGCTCGAACTGCACCCAGTGGCCGGCATTGGGCACCAGGTGCATGCCCCGAAAATCGGGGGCAGCCGCGGCAAAGGCGTCTTCAAGCTGGTGAATCCAGCTTTTGTACAGCGCATCGTACTCGCCATAAATGGCATGCACCGGGCAAGCCACCTGGGGCAGCGAGCGCGCCAGGATGTCGGTGTGCGCCAGGCGGCGGCGGGGCATGCGGTCGCGCAGCACGTTGGCCACATGGGTCTGCAGGGCCAGGCCGTCGATGAGGCGCGTGTCATGCAGCATCAGCGCGGCCAGGTTGTAGCGGTGGATGGCCAGCTGTTCGTCCAGTTCGGTCAGGTGGCGCCAGGCCTTCAGCTCGAACTGCCGGTGGGGCACCACGCCCATGGCCGGCGCCCCCACCAGCACCAGCCGTTCGGCCAGTTCGGGGTGGGCCGCCAGCAGCAGGCCAGCCGTCAAACCGCCAAACGAGAACCCCACCAGATCACAGGGTGCGTTGCCCAGCAAAGCGTGCAGCCCCGCGCGCAACGGCGCCACCAGCGCATCGGCATCGCCACCCGACAGCGGCGCGGCGGATTCACCGAAACCGGGCAGATCGGGTACCCATAGCTGGCGCCCGGCGGCCACCAGGGCATCGATGTTGCGCACCCAATGCGTCCAGCTGCCGCTGCCGCCATGCAGCAGCACCAGCGGGCGCGCATTCGGGCGGGCTTCGCCCCAGACATGCCAGAGAATGTCGCCCTCGCCGCAGGGTGTGGTGTGGCGCTCGGCTTGCGCAGCCAGGCGCTGCACCTCGGAGGGAAGATACAAATCGGTCATGCGAAAAACCTGCTCCCTCACAGCCCGGCCAGGCCGTCAATGGCCAGGCCATAGCCCTTGACGCCAAAGCCGCACATCACCGCCTTGGCGGCAGCGGCAATATAGGAGTGGTGGCGGAAGCTCTCGCGGGCGTGCACGTTGCTGATGTGCAGCTCGATCAGTGCAACGCCCGTGCCCTTGATGGCATCGAGCAGCGCCACGCTGGTGTGGGTGTAGGCGCCAGCATTGAGCACCACGCCCGCCAGTTCGCCCGCGGCGTGCAGGCGGCCCGCCTCGTGGATCCAGTCCACCAGCGCGCCCTCGTGGTTGCTTTGGTGAAAGCGCAGCGCAAACCCGTGGCGGGCGCAGGCGGCGGCGCACAGTTGCTCTACATCGGCCAGCGTCTGGGCGCCATACACGGCAGGTTCGCGCGTGCCCAGCAAGTTCAGGTTGGGGCCATTCAGGACAAAAACGGTTTTCACAGGCATGCACTCCGGGCGGTCCGCCTGCCAAACCGGCAGGCCAGACGCCGGATTATGCGGTGCCCGACCAGGTGGTCACCGTCAGCAGTGACCGCACCGCCGAAGCCGCATCATCGATCCCAGCGGTCGCCCCAATCACCACGGCCGCGGTGCCCATGGCGGTGTCCGCGATCACGGTAGTAAAAGCCCGGTGGCTGTGCATAGTAGGTCGAGGGAGCGTAATACACGGGCCGCGGCGGTGCGTAATAGACCGGAGGCGGTGGCTGGTAATAAATGGGCTGCGGCGCCACATACACCGGCGCGGGGGCCACGTAAACGGGATAGCCGCCATTGCTGACGCCCAACGCCACGCCTGGCGAATTCACGCCCACCGACCAATACACGTCGCGCGCCTGGGCGGTGCCGGCGCCCGCAAGCAGGGCCAGCGCCACACCGGCAGCAGCGGCCATGGCATAGATAGAACGGGTTTTCGTCATGGAAATCTCCTTGGGAAGCAGAGGCCACCAACCCATTGGACAGGCCTCACAGGTACACAACGCACCACACCCCCCAAAGGATGTCATGAAACGCGCCCGATATTGTTTCTGGACGTACACCCCCCATCTGCGCCCGCGCATCGCAGCCACAAGCCGCCCCCTAAAATGGCCGCATGAGCACCCCCACCCCTGCCAACACCACGCCCGCAACCAGCACCGCCGCCACCGAAGCCGCCCGCCCCAGCAACTTTTTGCGCCAGATCATCGAGAGCGACCTCGACAAAGGCATCTACGCCACCCGCCGCTGGGCCGGCAGCCCCGGCGATGCCGCCCACCACGCGGCCGGCCAGCCCGACCCCGCCAAGATCCGCACCCGGTTCCCGCCCGAGCCCAACGGCTACCTGCACGTGGGCCACGCCAAGAGCATCTGCATCAACTTTGGCCTGGCACGCGACTACGGCGGTGTGTGCCATCTGCGCTTTGACGACACCAACCCCGAAAAAGAAGACACCGAATACGTCAACAGCATCATCGACGCCGTGAAATGGCTGGGTTTTGACTGGAGCCAGCCCGGCAACGACAAGCCCTACCAGGCCAGCGACTACTTCGACTTCATGTACCGCGCGGCCGAAACCCTGATCGAAGCTGGCCACGCCTATGTGGACGAACAGACCGCCGAGCAGATGCGCGTGAACCGCGGCGACTTCGGCAAACCCGGCGTGGACAGCCCCTTCCGCAGCCGCACCCCTGCGGAAAATCTGCGCATCTTTCGCGAGATGCGCGACGGCAAGCACGAGGATGGCTCCATGGTGCTGCGCGCCAGGATCGACATGGCCAGCCCCAACATCAACATGCGCGACCCGGCCATCTACCGCATCCGCCGGGCCACGCACCACAACACGGGCGACACCTGGTGCATCTACCCCATGTACACCTACGCGCACCCCATCGAGGACGCGCTGGAGCAGATCACCCACAGCCTGTGCACGCTGGAGTTTGAAGACCAGCGCCCGTTCTACGACTGGCTGCTGGAGCGTTTAACCGAAGGTGGCCTGCTCACCGCCCCGCCCCCCCGCCAGTACGAATTTGCGCGCCTGAACCTCACCTACGTCATCACCAGCAAGCGCAAGCTGGCCCAGCTGGTGTACGACCACAAGGTCAGCGGCTGGGACGACCCCCGCATGCCCACCATCGTCGGCCTGCGCCGCCGTGGCTACACGCCCGCCGCCCTGCAAACCTTTGCCGAACGCATCGGCGTGACCAAATCCGACAGCTGGATCGACTACGGCACCCTCGAAGGCTGCCTGCGCGAAGACCTGGAGCTGAAGGCCCACCGTGGCATGGCCGTGCTCAACCCCGTCAAGCTGGTGCTGACCAACTGGGACGAGGTGATGGGCGCCGGCCACCTGGAGCCTTGCAACCTGCCCGCCCTGCCCCACCCGCCCGAGGGCGTAGAAAGCCCCGTGCGCCACTTCACCATCGGCAAGGAAGTGTGGATTGAGCGCGAAGACTTTGAAGAAGTGCCCCCCAAGGGCTACAAGCGCCTTTATCCGCCCCGGCCAGGGGCGGACGGTCAAATGCTGCCCGGCAACACTGTGCGCCTGAAGGGCGGCTACGTCATCGAATGCACCGGCTGCACGAAGGATGCCGCAGGCAACATCACCGAAGTGCTGGCCACCGTGGTGGAGGGCACCAAGAGCGGCACCCCCGGCGCCGACAGCGTGAAGGTCAAAGCCGCCATCACCTGGGTGGGCGTGGCCGACGGCGTGAACGCCGAAGTGCGCATGTATGACCGCCTGTTCCTCGACGCCCAGCCCGACGCGGGCGGCAAGGACTTCATCGAAAGCCTGAACCCGAACAGCCTGAAGGTAGTGACCGCCATCGTGGAGCCGTCACTGGCCAATGCGAAACCGGATGACAAGTTCCAGTTTGAGCGGCATGGGTACTTCGTGGCGGACCGGGTGGACCACGCGGCGGGGAAGCCGGTGTTTAACCTGGCGGTAGGGCTGAAGGACTCTTGGGGGAAATGATTAACCCCTGAATGGAGAAAAGGCCAGCAAACCTCTAGGTTTGCTGGCCTTTTCTTTTGGGCTGTTGACGGCTTGCGACCCAGAGCAGTCGGTCAGTGCATAGCCACAAAGCCGTCGTCTGACGATGTACGGCGCCATGGCGTGGCCCAGCCCCGTGCGCAAAGCTATAGTGTTCGGAACGAATTTGCTCACGGACCTAATCCAGCAACCGTGTGGCGCGCAACACAGGAAGGGCGGCGGGTTTCATGGCTGAATTTAGTAATGCTTTTTCATACAGCACACGTGCCACAAAGCTAGGGAAATCCTGCAAAACCTGGCAGTCAGTCGGATAGAAGCGGCCCAGTCATGGCATCCTCCCAAGCCATGAAGCAAAGCAGCCTTGATCTGAATCTGAGCACCAAGAAGACGCGCAAGCAAGACCTGCTGGCCCAGATGGATCGGGTGGTTCCCTGGGTTGCACTGGTAGAGCTCATTGCGCCGTATTACCCAGAAGGCAAGAACGGCCGCCCACCCTTTGCACTGGAGACCATGCTGCGCATCCACTGCATGCAGCAGTGGTTCACCCTGTCGGATCTGGCGATGGAAGAAGCCTTCTTTGACACCCCGATCTACCGGGAGTTTGCAGGGCTGGATGCGCATGGACGAATGCCCGATGAGAGCACCATCTTGCGCTTTCGCCACCGGCTTGAGAAACATAAGCTGGCCGAGCAGATTCTGGCCACCGTCAACGACCTGTTGGCAGCCCAGGGCTTGCTGCTCAAGGCAGGCACTGCGGTGGACGCCACCTTGATCGCAGCGCCCAGCTCCACCAAGAATAAGGACAAAAAGCGCGATCCAGAGATGCATTCGAGCCAAAAGGGCAACGAATGGCACTTTGGCATGAAGGCACATATTGGCGTGGATGCGGACTCGGGATTGGTGCACACCGTCATAGGCACCTCGGGCAACGTGGCAGACGTCGTTGAGGGCAACAGCTTGCTGCACGGGCAGGAGACAGACGGGTTTGGTGACGCAGGCTATCAGGGCGTGGACAAACGCCCTGATGCCAAAGAAGGCGTGAGGTGGCACATCGCGATGCGCCCAGGCAAGCGCAAAGCACTGGACAAAGAGAACCCTGTTGACGCGCTGATAGACCAAGTGGAGAAGATCAAGGCGAGCATCCGTGCCAAGGTGGAGCATCCCTTCAGGGTGATCAAGCGGCAGTTTGGATACACGAAGGTGCGCTACCGGGGGCTGAAGAAGAACACGCTGCAACTCAAGACGCTGTTTGCGCTGTCCAATCTGTGGATGGTGCGCCACCAATTGCTGGGGGCGCAGGGATGAGTGCGCCAGCGAAAGGGCAAAGGGCCGCCAAAGCGGTGCAAGAGAGCCGAAACAGGGCAGGAAAACAAGGCCCAAGTGCTGCCCAAACGGTCTCCATCGCGCTGCCTGAACGCGGCTGCCTTCTAGCACTCACAAATTCGAGTTGTTCAGGACATCCCTAGGCTACAAGCCCCTTGCAGCGTTTTCTGCGTGCCAGTTTAGACCGCAAGCGCCAGATATGGCCTGCGGCTTGGTGCGGTCTACATTACCTTATCCCCCCCCAAGAAAGGACTTTTTGAGATGGAAGATGAATTCGATTTAACTATTGAGTCTGACGACACTGAAGACGTAGCGTTGCCCGCAGAGAGCAAAAAGATTTTTACGTCCAGTGGCGACCTGGAAATTGATTCGCTGCACAACAAAAAAACAAGGGGCAGGCTAGTTCTTCAGCCTGACTTCCAGCGTCAGTATGTTTGGGACGCCGTAAAGGCAAGCAAGCTCATCGAATCAGCAATCCTTTCCATTCCACTGCCGATCATCTACCTATCTGAAGAAAAAGATGGCAAGGAGTACGTCATTGATGGGCAGCAAAGGCTCACATCCTTCTTCTCATTTATCGAGGGGGTTTTTCCTGATGGAAAAGTATTTAAACTTGGCGGGCTAAATGTCTGCACCGACTTGAACGGAAGGAAATTCAGCGAACTTTCCGAGGAAATTCAGGACAAAATTCGTTATTACAAAATTCGCGCCATCACCTTCCAGAAAGATTCTAGCGAGGATCTTAAGTTCGAGATATTTGAGAGACTAAATACAGGCTCCGTCCAACTTAATGACCAAGAGTTGCGCAACTGTTTGTATAGAGGGAAACTCAACACAGCCCTCCGAGAGATGTCACTTGATCCGGATTTCATGTATCTATGCGGCCTAAAGACACAAGACAAGCGGATGAGAGACGTCGAGCTTGTTTTGAGATTCTGCGCGTTTTACCACAAAACCTATCTCAATTATAAGGCCCCAATAAGAGCATTCCTCAACAGCGAGTCACAAGAAAAGAAAGACATATCAGACAAGGATCTAATAGAATTGAAGGCAGCATTCAAAAATGCCTGCCAAATTATAAGATCAATATTCGATAAAAACGCTTTCAAGCGATACTACAAGGGCAAGCCAGAGGACCCCAATGGATATTGGGAACCAAAGAAATTCAATGTGTCACTATACGACATACTGATGTACTCTTTTGCAAAAGAGGACAAAAACAAGGTTTTCCAAAACCTTGATTCCATCAAGGAAGCCCTAATTCATCTAATGACAGAGGATCAATCATTTATTGATTCGATAGAACTGTCTACAAGTTCCGTACAAGCAGTCACTGTGCGATTCGACAAGTGGCGATCTACGCTGCAAGGAATTCTTGGCGTCGGCCAAAAGGAACCCAGATGCTTCTCTTACAAACTTAAGGAGGAACTAATAGAAAAGGATGCGACATGCGCGATATGCGGCCAGAGAATTAGCAGTGTGGACGATGCGGCGTTAGACCACATCAAGCAATACTGGATGGGAGGAAGGACAATCCCGGAAAACGCAAGGCTTACTCATCGCTATTGCAATTGGTCGCGACCAAGGAACGAGGCGGTATAACTGGGCGTTCAACGTGGACGCCAACAGCCGCCATGCCTTCGGCATTTTATTGGCCGCTGTTGGTGCCCTGCGCCCTTCGGGCTCCGGCGCCAGTTAACTAGTTCGTTGAGCGCCTGCTTCTATTTACCGCCAGCGGCAGCTCTTGGCCGTAGACAGACTTCGATCGGTTCCCAATAAGCCCCCCCTATGGCCTACAGCGCGTCGTCGTTCATGACAGTGCTCGGGGCCAGCATGGCGCTGGGCGGCGGGCACCGGGCTTTTGAGATACAAACATTGCTATGCCTCTGACCCAGCCCATGACGCCTACCTTCACACCAACCTTCGCCCACGTGCCGCCCGGCCCGCTGGCGGGCCCCTTGCGGTTGTTGCCCGTCAACGCTGGTGTGGTGGCGGTGCACACGGCCGATGGCGCGCATGTGGGCTCGCTCAAACAAGTGGGCGGGGTCTGGAAGTTCAAGGCCATGGGCTACGACGCTGCCGGTGGCATGGAGCCCGGCCACGGCCCGCTGACGGAGCAGCACAACATGCAGTTCGCCACGCCCGATGCAGCCGAGGTGAGCGCCCGGCTGCTGGCAACGCTGGGGAGCGCGCAGTAAGAGCGGCTCCAGGCCCCCGGCTGGGCGCCAGGGGCACACCAGCACAACAGATCGTCTGCGCCGCAGCCCGGTTCATCGGGTGTCATGGTGGACCATCGTGAGCCACCGCGCTAAGCCGGATGGGGCGACGTTTTGAGTGCGCCGGGCACTTCGCGCTGATCGGCTCTTGCGCTGCGCTATATTTTTAGTAGCTGTTTGCGCTGATTCCACTTGCAGTGATGCCATTTTTTACCTAAAACCACACCATGCCCCGCCGCCCGCACCACCACGTCTACGTGGTCGAACTCCCCAAAGACGTGCTGACCGGCCCCCGCTTTCGCAAGAACAACCCCGGCTACATCGACGGCAAGCCCTGCGTGTATGTGGGCATGACGGGCCTGAACCCGGATGTGCGGTTTGACAAGCACAAGGCGGGCATCCAGGCCAACCGGTTTGTCACGCAATACGGCCTGCGGCTGCTGCCCGATCTGTATGAGGGATTCAACCCCATGGGCTATGAAGAGGCGGTGGACCGGGAGATCGAGATTGGTATCGACCTGCGCTCGGCGGGGTTTGGGGTGTGGCAGGCGTAAGAGGCTAGCGCCCATTGCACGGGCAACGGAAAGTACAATAAAACTCCTGTTTTCATAGCTGCTAGCGCTTATCCATAAAGCGCCAGAAGCCATTTTGATCAGAATATTCTTCAATACCTCCATGAACTTCGCAGACCGCCTGAAACAACTCCCCTCCGCCAGCCACTTCGCCGCCCTGCAGCTGCAGGATGCCAATGGCCAGGTGCTGGCCACCATCGAGAACAAGCCCGGCCAGACCGGCTCTCTGGTGGTGTATGCCGCGCTGGCGGCGCTGTATGGCGGCAGCATTTCGCCTGCGGCGGCCGGCCTGGGGCTGGAGTGGTATGCCGAACATGTGGCGGATGCGCGGGCGTTTCCGGGCAAGCACCCCAACATCGACCGGCTGCTGGCCTGGGCCGAGGGCGGCGAGAGCTACCGCGCCCAGCCCATCGCTGCGTAATGGTTCAACGACGGGGGCCTGTTTCGTTGCACGGCGTCGAACCCGTCATCAGCCGTTCGTCGTAAAAAAGGGGGGCGAGTGGGTGCCGTCCGTGCCCATGGATTGCGGCTTTGGCGCGCACAGCGTGGGCTATACCCGCTGTCGCATAGCGCGGGCGTGGCGGGGTTGGCAGGCCGGACCATGCATTCACACCCTATCGGACGGGCTTCAAACGCTCTCTTTTTAATAGCTTATGGCGCTTGTTCCTGCTGAACAAAATGCCCATTTGTCACCAAATTGGGTTACCCTCGCCGCCTTATTCCCCAAGGAACCCGCCATGAAAAAACTCAATGTCACCATCCAGCTTGAAATGTCCGTGCCGGACGACTGGGAACTGGTGGGCACCTCCGAAGGCACGCCGGTACTCAAGCTGCCCAATGGCGTTTTCATGGACGTGGCCATCGAGCCGCTGTTTGCCAGCAACCCCGAGGAAACCTGGAGCAGCACCGATGACGACGATGTGCTCAACGACATCCTGGACATGGTGGAGAGCGAGGCGGTGACTTACGAGTTTGTGACGCACTGAGCCCCTGCCACCCGGGGGGCTGCGCAAGGCGGACTGCCGCACAGGCAAGGTGCGCCGCACCAGTGCCGTTTTTTGTTTCCCCGACTGTACGGAGATGCCATGCTGATTTGCAAGCGTGCCAAACGGCTCGACCTGCATACCGACTATGAGCAAAAACAAACCGCGTATGCCACGCTTGTTGGAGAAACTGAAACCAGCTGCCGCAGCCGATAAGACTGCGTTGACCAAGGGATGGGAACACGCCCTGGAAAGCGGGCCGCAGGCGATGGCGGCATTCCATGCCGCACGCCAAGAACGCATTGAACGCAACCGAAAGTAGAGACAAGGGAGCGAAGCCATGTTCAAACCAGCCATTCTTCTCACGGCCGTGATGCTGTCTGCCACCCCGGCCTGGGCCATCAACAAGTGCACAGGGCATGATGGCAAGGTGGTGTTTCAGGATGCGCCTTGTGCCGATGGCAAGGGCGAGAGGCTCAACATTCGATCAACGTCCGCACCTGCGGCCAGTGCCGGTGCCACCGGGGATGCACAAGCCCGCCTTGAAAAAATGAAACGCGACAACGAGATGGCGGAGGCCATTCGTACGCGCAAGCCACTGGTGGGAATGACATTGGCTCAGCTCCAGGAGGCGATGGGGCCGGCAACCAAAGTCAACGCAAATAACTACAACGGCACCCAGTCTGAGCAGGTGATCTATGAGCGCCCGCAGGAAACCTGGCTGGTGTACACGCGCAATGGTGTGGTTGATTCGATCCAACACAGGCCAGGAGCTCCAATTGGTTCAACGCCATCTCGTGCCACTGGCCCTTGCCCAACACAGCACGAGATCAACAACGCGATCACATCCGCATCCAGCATGACGGTGTCCGATGCTGAGCGTGCCGAGCGTTGGAAAACGATTCGGGCGATGCAAGCCTGCGGGAAGTGAAACTTCGTTTTAACATTGAGAGGACCTTAAGGCAATGCTGATCATGTGGCACTACCGGCCTGGTATCGGCGTGTAGCTGCAGACTTCATCTCGTAATTCAAACAATGGCGTGCTCCATTTAGCGCACCCCGCGCGCGCACGGTACAGGGCCGTGCATGACAATTGAAACCCTCCCCCTGAACAGCTCGAGCACCGCACGGTGCGGCAGCTGCGCACGCTTTTCAACGGCGCGTGCATCGCTGGCACACTTGGGGTTTGGTGCGTGCGCGGTGCGCCCCGTGTGGTCGCAGGTCAGCAGCAATGCCTTCTGCCTTTTCAACATCAACAAATGAACAGGAGTTGCAGCATGACCACGCCCACACCTACGCGTTCGACCCGCATCAAAACTCCGCGCCTTTGCGGCTGACTCCGCATCACGCTGACCTTGCTGGTGGCGGTGTGGGTGCGTGCCATGGGCGCAGTCCACCGTGGACGGCTACTTGGAAGACGGCAACCGCCGCTTGCTGGATCACTACGGCGACATCCTCGCCAGCCTGAACCACCAGGCCAACACCACCAGTGCGCGCGTTGGCTTCGGCCAGCCCTAGGCGGCGTTCCACGAGTGGGGCACCAAGCACATTCCACGGCGCAGGTTGCTGTTTGCCGATCCTGATGCAGGCGCACTGAGCCCCGACGATGAAGCGGCGGTGCTGGACATCCTTGGCGTATGGTTGAACGACCTGGGGAACTAGCTGCAGCAAAATGCAAAAAGCGCCCAAAACGGCGCTTTTTCTACTTTGGCGCTGGTTTTCATGTTGGGAGAGAGATTTTCAAGGCCCCATCCCACTCAATCCCGCGATAGCCCCGAAAATCCCGATTTATCGCGCCGCCCACTCTCTCGTTATCTGAACTCCCCTCAACGAATATCTGCCACCACCGTGTCCACCCCTGCCTTTCACCCCACCGTCCCCCACCTGCTCACCCGCCGCGCTGCCCTGCTGGGCGCGGGCGGCCTGCTTGCGCTGCCCGCCCTGGGCCGCGATGCCAGGCCGCAGCCCGTGCCCCCCAGCATGTGGCCACAGGCGCTGCAGGTGCCCGGTGGCGTGGCGCGCCTGTCGCTGGGCCCGGCGGCCACGCGGCCGGTGGCGCAGGTGCGCCAGGGCGATGCCGATGTGCCGGTGCTGGTGGTGGGCGATGCCATCGAGTGGACGGGTGTGGTGGGCATACCGCTGGCGGCAGCGCCGGGCGATGCGTACATCAGCGTCGTGCAGGCCGATGGCGGCAGTGCGCGGGAGGTGCGGCAGGTGCGGCAGGTGCCCTACACCGTGGCACCCAAGCAGTACCAGGAGCAGCACCTCAAGGTGCCACCGCGCACGGTGGACCTGTCGCCCCAGGACCAGGCCCGCTACGAACGCGAACGCGACCACCAGGCGCAGGTGATGGCAACCTGGAGCATGCCAGCGGACGGCAATCTGCCCTCGCTGCGCATGCGGGTGCCGGTCCCGGGGCGGCGCTCCAGCTCGTTCGGGCTGCGGCGCGTGTTCAACGGCCAGCCGCGCAATCCGCACAGCGGCATGGACATTGCCGCCGCCACGGGCACGCCCATCGTGGCGCCACTGCCGGGCCGGGTGATTGACGTGGGCGACTATTTCTTCAACGGCGGCACCGTATGGCTGGACCACGGCCAGGGCTTGCTGACCATGTACTGCCACCTGAGCAGCATGGACGTGCACCTGGGCGATGTGCTGCAGGCGGGCGAGGCGTTTTGCAAGGTGGGCGCCACCGGCCGAGTAACCGGCCCGCACCTGCACTGGGGCGTGATGCTCAACCGCACCATGGTGGACCCGTCACTGTTCATTCCCGCGTGATTTCAGCATTCACGGCGGTGGGTGGCGCGCAGTGCCATGAACAACAGCAGCCCGCCACGCCGCGCAGCGCCTCGGCGGGCTACTTCAAGTAGTTCATGAAGCCGGTGATGATCACCGCGTTGAAGAAGTCGATGAACAGCGAGCCCACCAGCGGGATCACAAAAAACGCCTTCACCGACGGGCCATTGACTGCGGTGAACGCCTGCATGTTGGCCATGGCATTGGGTGTGGCGCCCATGCCAAAGCCGCAGTGGCCAGCGGCGATGACGGCAGCGTCGTAGTCGCCCCCCACCATGCGGAAGGTGACGAAGTAGGCATACGCAAACATCAGCACGGTCTGCGCCAGCAGGATCACCAGCAGCGGCCCGGCCACCTCGGCCAGCTCCCACAGTTTCATCGACATGAGCGCCATGGCCAGAAAGAACGCCAGCGAGACATTGCCCACCACCTCGAACTGGCGCAGCGGCAGCTCGGTCTGGCGCCAGTCAATGATGTTGCGTACCACAGCCGCCACCAGCATGGGCCCCAGGTACGAGGGCAGCGTGATGCCCATGCCCTTGAGCCAGTTGACCAGCAACGTACCCGCCCCGATGCACACGGTGATCAGGATGCTGGCGTACATCACCGTGTCGCCGGTGGATGCAGAGGCGGACGTTGGCAGCATGGACACCGCAGGTGCTGCGCCCGCGGCGGATCCGGCGGGGCGCAGACCATTGCGGCGCATGAGCAGGGTGCCCAGCGGGCCACCAATCACGCAGCCAGATACCAGGCCATAGGTGGCCGCCGCAATGGCGGCGGGCAGCG
This sequence comes from Acidovorax sp. GW823-FHT02H02, assembly GCF_058797075.1. Classification (NCBI taxonomy): domain Bacteria; kingdom Pseudomonadati; phylum Pseudomonadota; class Betaproteobacteria; order Burkholderiales; family Comamonadaceae; genus Acidovorax; species Acidovorax sp. GW823-FHT02H02. Next base: position 138,564 of record NZ_JBXAJH010000001.1, read on the forward strand.
CGCCAGCGGCACCGGCCTGCTCCAGAAGCGGGCCAAACGCGGCGGACGTGCCATGCCCGCCCGTGAGCGAGATGGACCCCGCCGCCACACCAATCAGCGGATGCACGCCTAGCACTGCAGCCAGCCCGGCGCCCAGCAGGTTCTGCAGCACCACCAGCCCTACCGCTGCTGCAAGAAACAGCGCCACACCCACGCCGCCTTTTTTGAGCAACTCAAAACTGGCTGAAAAGCCGATGGTGGTGAAAAACACCAGCAGCAAAAACGCGCGCATGTTGTCGTAAAACTCGAAAGCGAACAGGCCCGTCTGGTGCCCGATCAACGCAATGACCGAGAACACCAGCCCGCCGATGATGGGGCCGGGGATGAAGTAACGCGAGAGCACGTCCACGCGCTTTTTGACGAACTCGCCGACCACCAGCAACACGGCGGCGATGCCGATGGTCTGGGCGATATCGAGCTGAATGGTGACCATGGCGGTGCGTCCTGGATTCCTTGATGGGGGGTCAGGCAACACTTGCCCAGATGATTTTGCTACTGATTAAATAGCAAATGGCGCAAACAACAGTAGCGCAACGTGGCGATTTTACCCGTCAAGAATCAGCCCTCCCATCCGACCAGACGCTGACGAATCCACCCGCCTGCGGCTTGCGGGCCTGGTGGCGCCAGCACCAGCGCAGCGCGCTATGCTCGACCACCCGCCACTGCACCACCGCGCCACAGAACCCCGTTCATGACTGCCCGCCTGATCCGTTTCAACAAACCCTATGGCGTGCTGAGCCAGTTCACGGCCGAGGGCAAATGGCAGGGGCTCAAGGACTACATCGCCCTGCCCGGCGTGTACGTGGCCGGGCGGCTGGATGCCGACAGCGAGGGCTTGCTGCTGCTCACCGACGACGGCAAGCTACAGGCCCGCATTGCCGACCCGCGCTTCAAGATGGAGAAAACCTACTGGGTGCAGGTGGAGGGCGTGCCGGATGAAGCCGCGCTGGCCGCACTGCGCAGCGGGGTGCGGCTCAACGATGGCCCCACCCTGCCCGCCAAGGCGCGCCTGCTGGAGCCACCGCCGGCTGTGTGGGCGCGCAACCCGCCCATCCGCGAGCGCACGGCCATTCCCACCGCGTGGATCGAGCTCGTCATCCGCGAGGGGCGCAACCGCCAGGTGCGCCGCATGACGGCCGCCGTAGGCCACCCCACGCTGCGGCTGATTCGTGCGGCCATCGGACCCTACACGCTGCAGGGGCTGGCGCCGGGAACCTGGGCGGATTGACGTGATACACCCCCTGCGCGGCTTTGCCGCTTCCCCCGCTCTCGCACTGCGGCGCAATGCGGGCAGGGGGACGCGGCCCTCGCACGCAAGCGAAGCGCCGCAGCAGCGGCTTGGCGGCCCTTGCTTGGCTGCCCTGGCCTGGGCCATGCCCGTTTCATGGGTCGCGGGTGGTGCAGCGCACCATCAAAACAATATGGCCTTGCCGCGCTATTCCATCGCGGGCTCGCCCAGGACCAGGTAGCGCTTGATGAGGTCGAAAAAGCTGTCGTAGAAGGTGTCCGAGGCAATGGTTTCACTGCCCACCTTGACCAAGGCTTCGTCGCTGGACAGCAGCGGCAGCGACACCGAGCCCACGCCCCCCACGCCCAGGCTGGCAGAGTTGTTGCTCTTCTTGAGGGTGTACTGCTCCTGCACGGCGGTCACAAACCCCAGGCTGACCTTGCCCTGGGCGCTTTCTGGAACGCACACCACACGGATCATCATCTGCAGGTGGGCGTCGGCCTCGGGCTGAAAGTTCTTCTTGCCTTCCACCATCTCGGCCACATGGGTGTTGATGATGTAGCCCTGGCTCAGCAGGGCGCGCCGGGCGGCCTCGCAGGTCTGCGCGGGCGAGGCGTCGAACAGGCGCGAATAGGTGGCCACCGAATCAAAGCTTTCCTGCGGCGAGAACACCTTGGACGGTGCGGCGCACCCGGCCAGCAGGGCCGACAGGACCACAAGGCACAGAGCAATCATCTGGCTCCAGCGCGCCAAGGGCACATGGGCGGCAGTGTGAAAAAGGGTGCGTTGGGGCATCCAGGGCAGACTCAAAACCGGGCACTCCTCGGGATGAAAATTGTCTCGGGCATCGCGGAACCATGAATCATGCCACCCCGCTGCGCAAAGCCTGTTCAGACAGCAAAGCGGGGCTCTGGTTCCCCGCAACGGGGCCCGGGCCAATGGCATCGCACAATGGCGATTTTGCCCGGGCGGGCTGGTGCAGCGTCGCAAGATGCCGCCACCAGCGCCCGCCGGGCCTCAGACAGAGGGGGTTCCATGAAGATTGCGGTAATGGGCGCGGGCGCCGTGGGCTGCTACTACGGTGGCATGCTGGCGCGCGCAGGCCATGAGGTCACCTTGATTGCCCGCGCGCACCACGCCGAGGCCGTGAACGCCCAGGGCCTGCTGCTCGAAACGCAGGCCTTTGCGCAGCGGGTGCGCGTGGCGGCCGGCACCGATGCCAGCGCCGTGCGCGGCGCGCAGTGGGTGCTGGTGTGCGTCAAGTCCACCGACACCGAAAGCGCGGGCCGCGCGCTGGCCCCGCACCTGGCCGAGGGCGCGGTGGTGCTCAGCCTGCAAAACGGCGTGGACAACGCCGAGCGCCTGCAGGCCGTGATCGGGCGCCCCGTCATCCCGGCCGTGGTGTACGTGGCCACCGAAATGGCCGGCCCCGGCCATGTGCGCCACCATGGGCGCGGCGAGCTGGTCATTGCCCCCTCGCCCACCAGCGCGGACATCGCCACCACCCTGGGGGCAGCGGGTGTGCCGGTGCAGATTTCCGACGACGTGGCCGGCGCACTGTGGGCCAAGCTGGTGCTCAACTGCGCCTACAACGCCTTGTCGGCCATCACCCGGCTGCCCTATGGCGAGATCATGAACAGCCCCGGCCTGGCCGTGCCCCAGGCGATGCAGGACATCGTGGACGAATGCCGCCAGGTGGCGCAGGCCAGCGGCATCGCACTGCCTGCAGACACCCTGGATGCCGTACTGCGTCTCGCAGCCACCATGCCCGCGCAGATGTCCTCCACCGCGCAGGACCTGGCGCGCGGCAAGCGCAGCGAGATCGACCACCTCAACGGCTTCATCGTGCACCGGGGCGAGGCGCTGGGCATTGCCACGCCCGTCAACCGGCTGCTGCACACGCTGGTGCGGCTGCTGGAAAAAAACCTGCCCGCCGCGCAAGGCGGTGCCGCATGAGGGCCGTCGCACGCCACCTCGCACACGCACCGCACTGGCTGCACCGGGGGCTGGTGGTGGGGTTCTGGGCTCTGGCGCTGTGCGTTGCGGTACTGTCGCTGATGCCCGTTGCCTACCTGCCGCCACCGGTCTTCAGCGTGTGGGACAAGGCCCAGCACGCCCTGGCATTTACCGCGCTGGCCGCACTGGGCCTGCTGGCCTATCCGCGCCGGCCCTGGCGCCTGGCCGTGGGCTTGCTGGCTTTTGGCGGCGCCATCGAACTGGCGCAGGCCGCCACCGGCTGGCGCTATGGCGAATGGGGCGACTGGCTGGCCGACGCCGTGGGCCTGGCGGCGGGAAGCGCGCTGGCATGGCGCTCCCGGCACCGGAGGGCCCCGCCTGCGGCATCACCACGGGGCAGTACGACGGGTTTATAGTCGCCTGCTCGCTGCGCGCACTGCCTGCGCCGGCCGCCACGCGCCCATCGCCATGGGCCTGATTTGCTCCATCCCCAGTACCCGTGCCCGTTTCTGTCCTGCTCTGCCTGGTCGTCGCCATCAGCGACGGCGATACCCTCACCGCCCGCTGCGGCACACCCGGCGCCTACCAGCAGGTGAAAGTGCGCATCGCGGCCATCGACGCCCCCGAGCGCAAGCAGGCCTTTGGCCAGAAGTCACGGCAGCACCTGGCGCAGATCTGCTTTCGGCAGCGCGCCACGCTGCACGCCCTGTCACACGATGCCTATGGCCGCACCGTGGCCAACGTGCGCTGCGGCACCACCGATGTGGCAGCGGCGCAGGTCAGCGCAGGCCTGGCGTGGGTGTACACGCCCTATGCCGACCAGCACCCGCACCTGGCGCCATTGCAGCAGCAGGCCCGCGCCAGCCGCAAGGGCCTGTGGGCACAGCCGCGCCCGCTGGCGCCGTGGGCCTATCGCCACCGGCACCAGCGCTGAGTGCAGGCGGGTTTCAGGCGGCAGGCCGGGCATTGAAAACGCCGCTGAGCAGTTCGGTGAGCCGCTCGGCCCCCATCTTGAAGCCGCAGGCCTGCGCATGGCCGCCGCCGCCCATGCTTTCGGCCAGCGCAATGCAGTCGAAATTGCGCTGCGCACGCAACCCCACCTTCACGCCCTTGGCGCCCGCGCTCCACATCAGCGCAAAGGTACCCGTCTTGGCCGACAGCATGTCGCCCACCAGGCTGTGGAACATGCCGGGCGCGTTGACCATCAGGCCCTCGATGCCGTTGAACACCAGGGACTGCGCGCCCTCGGCCAGGTCAGCGGCGAGCTTGCGGTATTTTTCATCCATGGCCGCGCCCCGCGCCATGAAGGCCGCGACCTGGTCGGGGGTGAAGGCAGCAATCTCGCGCCAGCGCGCAAAGCTCTGGGGCTCCATGTCGAGGGCCGACAGAAAGGCCGCGCTTTCGGGGAACTCCCATTTCCAGATGTCGCGGTCCTCGATGTATTTCAGCAGCTCCGGCACGGGCTGGCCGGGGTGGAAGAACTCCCACGCCAGGCGCGCGCCCGACTTGTGCATGTCAAAGTGCACCACGCCGCAGCGGCAGGCAAAGCCGGTGAGTTTTTCGGCGGCGCTTTTGTGGTGGTCCAGCATCACCAGCTTGGCGGCACGCTCTTCGATGGCCTGCAGGATGTCGGCCGCGAACGAAAAATCGAGGATGTACACGGCGCGGCCGGCCACGGCGGGCAGGTCGTCCACCGTCTTCACGTCGCCATGGTCCAGCCCCAGGTATTCAGCGCTGTCGCCGTAGTACAGCCATGCGGCCAGTGCGGCGCCAAAGCCATCGGGGCAATTGCGGCCGTGGTACAGGACCAGGGGAGCGGGGTCGTTCTTGTCGGGGGCAACCAGCAGTTGCAGAGGGAGAATGGTTTTCATGGTGCCTGCGATTGTCGCGTGCGTGCATGGCGAAAGCGCCATGACCCGAATGCACGCCACGCAGGCAGCACAATGCCCAGCCACAGCCTTGCCACCATGACAATCCCCATGACGCCCCTCTTGCACATTCTCTGGCGCGACGCGCACCTGGTGGCCGTCTACAAGCCCGCGGGCTGGCTGGTGCACCGCACGGGGCTGGACGCGGGCGAGACACGCTTTGTGATGCAGACCCTGCGCGACCAGCTGGGCCAGCATGTGTACCCCGTGCACCGGCTCGACAAGGGCACCTGCGGCGTGCTGGTGATGGCGCTGCACAGCGATGCGGCCCGCGCGCTGTCGCAGGCCTTCGAGCACGGTGCCACCACCAAGCGCTACCTGGCCCTGGTGCGCGGCTGGGCACCTGACGCCATCGAGGTGGACCATGCGCTCAAGCCCGACGACGCCCCTTCGGATGCCGCCGTGCAGGACGCACACACCCGTTTTCGCCGCCTGGCGCAGCTCACGCTGCCCGAGGCCAGCGACGCACGCTTTGCCAGCACCCGCGCCTCGCTGGTGGAGGCGGTGCCCACCACCGGCAGGCGCCACCAGATCCGCCGCCACCTCAAGCACCTGGCGCACCCGATCATCGGCGATGCCACCCACGGCAAGGGCCCGCTCAACCGCTGGTGGGCCGAGCGGCTGGGCCAACAAAGGCTGTGGCTGCATGCCTGGCAGCTCACGGTGCCCCACCCGGTGACGGGCGTGGCCCTGGCGTTGGACAGCGGCCTGCAATGGCCCGCAGGAAACCAGCCCGGCGCAGCCTGGGATGCCACCCCTGCGGAGCCAGCGCACTGCGATGACTCTCCCACCACCGACTGGCAACGCCTGCTGGCACGCCTGCCGTGGGAGCCGTCAAGCGGCGCACGCTAGCCTGGCTGCGCAGGCCGGCCTGGAGCGCCCTCAATCTATCGCTACATCTTTAAGAGCACGTAGCGCTTTATCATCCAGCGTTACAAGCCCATTTGAACTCCTGCCCCATGCAAGCCGAAGACATCCTCCATTTCTGGTTCGAAGAACTCTCGCCGGCGCAGCACTTTGCCCAGGAAGACGCCATCGACGCCATGATCCGCGTGCGCTTCGGCCCCACCTGGGAGGCGGCGCAGCGCTGTGAGCTGTGGCGGTGGCGCGCCACGCCGCAAGGCCGCCTGGCCGAGATCGTGGTGCTCGACCAGTTCTCGCGCAACATCCATCGCGGCACGCCGCTGGCGTTTGCACAGGATGCCCAGGCCCTGGTGCTGGCCCAGGAGCTGGTGGCCGGCGGCCATGATGCAGCCCTGCCGCCGGCGCAGCGCGCCTTTGCCTACCTGCCCTACATGCACAGCGAATCCAGCGCCATCCACGCCCAGGCCATGGTGCTGTTTAACCAGCCAGGGCTGGAGTCCAACCTGCGCTTCGAAGTGGCGCACCGCGACATCATTGCGCGCTTTGGCCGCTACCCGCACCGCAACGCCGCGCTGGGGCGCGTATCCACGCCCGGCGAGCTGGCGTTTCTGGCCCAGCCCGGCTCGTCGTTCTGAGCGGGCGCCGCACCGTCACGACCGGCGCGTGAACCGCACCGAGTCCCACTCCCAAGGCCCACCAGCGGCCGCCCCGGCACAGGCAGGCCCTGCCGTTTTGTGACGTACCATCACCCCGAGTGGTCCCATCCCGAGACCCGCCCAGGAGGATTCATGGCCAAAGGACAAATGCACAACAACAAGATGGCAAAAAAGCCGAAGAAAGACACATCGCCCCCCAAGGAGGGCCACGGTTCCGACCGCCCCATGCCGCCGGTCACGGCGGTCATTCCCCGCGGCAAGGACAAGAACAAATAGGCGACCGCAGGCGGGCGGCTGATCAGGGCTGGCGGGTGCCGCTGCCCTTTTTCTTGCGGTTTTCCCGTGCCTGCTTCCTGGCCTCGCGCTCGGCCTCCAACAGGGCGGCGGCGGCCCGCCAGGCCTCGAATTCGGCCGGCGTTTCCAGCGTGATGCGCCCCAGAATGGCGGTGCGAAAGTCCGTCATCACGATCTCGGCGGTTTTTTGCAGGTTGACGCGCCCGCCGCCCAGCATGGCGCCGCGTTTTCTGCCAATGGCTTCGAGCAGTTCCTCGTCGTGCATCCCGGCCACCACGCCCGCAGGCAGGCCCAGCCTGTAGCGGACCTCCAGCAGCGGGGCATAGTTTTTCTGCAGGCGGCGCAGCAGCTCCAGCGCCACCAGTTCCTCGTCGTAGGCATTGCGGCCAACGGCGCCGCTGGCGGCCAGGTTGTAGCCGCTCTCGACCACGCTGATGCGCGGCCAGAGCATGCCGGGCGTGTCCCAAAGGTAGAAATCGTCGGCCAGCGTGATGCGCTGCTCCAGCTTGGTGATGCCGGCCTCGTCGCCGGTCTTGGCCTGGCGCTTGCTGGTGAGTGTGTTGATGAGCGTGGACTTGCCCACGTTGGGCACGCCGCAGATCAGCACACGCATGGGCTTGGCCATGCCGCCCCGGCCGGGGGCCAGCAGGTGGCAGGCGTCGATGAGCTTGCGCGCGGGCGCCGGGTCGGATGCATCAAGCGGCACGGCGCGCGTGTCGGGCAGCGCGTTGTACCAGTCCAGCCACAGCGCGGTGCGCTCGGGGTCGGCCACGTCCTGCTTGTTGAGCACCTTGAGCGTGGGTTTGTGGCCCGTGAGTTCGGCCAGCAGCGGGTTGGCGCTGGAGCCGGGCAGGCGCGCGTCCAGCACCTCGATCACCACATCAATGTCCTTGATGCGTTCGGTGATGGCTTTTCGGGTCAGGTGCATGTGACCGGGGAACCACTGGATGGCCATGCGAGGGGGTACTTTCTTGTAGTTTGGGTGCGGGCTGAGGGAGGCAAGGATAATCGCGTCCCGTCTCCTCACGTTCCACGCCTGCCATGCCCGCACCATCCCGCCGCCCCGCCAGCCCCGCCGACAAGGCAGACAAAGAGCTTTTGTTCAAGGGGGTCACTTGCGCACTGATCGGCCTGGTGGTGCTGATCGCGCCCTATGTGGCGCGGTCGCCCGGCGTGCAGGACATCATGGCGCAGTCGGCACTGGTGGGCTGGTTTGCGCTGGTGCTGGGCGGCGCGTTCCTGGTGCGCTATGCCATGCGCCGCGCAGCGGCGGCCAAGGCACGCGACCGGCAGTGACGGCGGCCCTGCGGATGCTGGAACCCGCCCGCGCCACCGACGCCCCCTCGGCCCGCGCCATGTTCGAAGTGCTGCAGCAGCAGGCCCGTGCCCAGGGCCTGGCGCTGCGCGAGCCTCCGACCGAGCCCACCACCTGCTGCGGACGCGGCTGCAATGGCTGCGTGTGGGAGGGCTACCTCGATGCGGCCGAATACTGGAGGCAAGAGGCGCTGCTGCAGATTGATCCTGTAAATTTCGCATGAAATAGGCCTGCAGCGCTTTCTGAATAAGCGCAAGCAGCTATCATTTTTTCACAACAACAAGCTCCCGATACCCATGGGGATGTCCAGCGGGTCTGATGGCTCGCAGCCAGACCGTTGCTTCCATGTGGCCGCTTCATTGGTCATCGCACGATCAACGGGGCTGTATCTGGCCGGCTGCTGTCGGTCACTACCGGTCATTGGCCAGTTGTGCCGAAAGCAGCCATGGCGAATGGCTAAAGGGTTAATCTGTCGAGATCGTGATCTTGAGGAGGCGTGATGATGCCACCCATGCTGAAAATGATTAGTCGGGCACTGACGGGATTGCTCCTCGCAGTGTTGCTGTCTGGTTGCGCTTCTACTCCAGGGCGCGATCAACCTTTGGGATACGTCGTTTCGACAGCGTTCTCGCCCGACGGCCGGACTATCGCTGCCGCCACGAACGAAGGAGAGGTAGCCTTGTTCGACGCGCAACCGTTGTTATTCAGGCGACTTTTGACCCGGGAAGTTGATAAGACACCTATTCGACGGAGCTACCTTGATGTGATTGCGTCGGTCTATCGCCCAATACCACTCACGTTCTCGCCGGACGGAAGCCTACTGGCAGTGGGTGCCATTTCGGGCAATGTTGTTGTGTGGGACGTCGCCTCAGGTATGGAGAAATACCATTCGCCGGCCGGGGGGCAAATTGTCGATCTCATCTTTTCTTCTGATGGACAAGTGCTTATCAGCGCCGGGCCGGATTTGCTCTTGCGGCCCATGAAGAATACCGGACAGGCAAGCAGGGTCCAGTTACCACTTGGCGCCAAGGCTACGGCCACTGCTATGTCTCCAGACGGATCGGTTTTGGTCGTGGGGCTTTCCACTGGAGAGATTGCGATATTTGATGCAACAAAACTCGTTCTGTTGTACAGCTCAAAAGTACATGAAGCACCGGTTACCGGCCTGGCTTTCCAGCGACAAGGCGGAATATTTGCGAGCACGGCGGGCGGATACGATTTGCGACTCTGGCAGCGTAGTCTGGCGGGGGGCTTCGAGAAATCCGATTTACCAGTTGCTGCCGCAACCAGTGCGGCCGGGACATTTGATAAAGCACAAGGTGGCGGACTACTGCTGTGGCTGCTTGGCACAATTCGAGGTTTTCAGATTGTCGGGGCTCCGACTCTAGGCGCGCCACCTCTTATCGGTGGATCTGAATCCAAGTTTGCCAAAGCTGCTCGGACCATTCCTCCTCATTGCGGATCGCAGGTAGCATTTTCCGCGGACGGGCGTTATCTCGCATCATCGGCAAACCTGATGATGTGCCCGGATTGCATAGGAACACTCGCGCCAGCTTTTCTAATGTTCGTAACTGATCTTGATAGCGGCACGACAACGACCGTGCGAGACTTGGGTTGCGACGTCGCGATCTCGCCGGATGGTCGGACTTTCACCACTGGCGGCCCAGGTGCCCCTCAGATTCGAGATAGCGTCACGGGGCAGCAACTACCTCGCAACTAAATGGAGCATTTCGATGTCGGTCTGCTCCTCTGGAAAATTTAGGGCTGGTATGGGTCGCAAGCTGCCCGCCTGTAGTGGCGGCAGCGCCAGGCCATGGCCTGGCCCACAAAAATCAGAGGGGATGCCCAAGAGCGCCCTGTTTCGTACATGACCCATGCCTGAAGCCATGCACCCTGGGCCCGGCATGTTCTGAACCGATCGAAGAACCAAGCCCACGCGAAAAAAAGTACAGGAAGCCTGCGGCATCTCGCGAATCCGGTATTCCTGGTAGCCCCCCAATGAACAGAGCGAGGGTTCGACCGGCAGATCAGCCCAGCCCCTGCGCCGCCATGTAGTGCTGGCGCCATTCTTCAAACGGCAGCGTGTCGGCTGCCTCGATGGCCTTTTGTGCCGCCATGGATTCGTCGGCCAGTGCGGCAAAACGTGCCTGCTGGGCAGCGCTCCAGGGCAAGGCCAGCAGCGCATCGCGCGCCAGGACGGACTGCTGGGTGCTGAAGCCGGTGAAGCTGTTGCCGTGCGCTTGCGCCATGCGTTCGAGCACGCGGGCCGAGGGTGTCTGCTCCGGATGAGCCAAGGTGGCGCGGGCGCTGGCCAGCGCGGCGCTGTAGTCGCTGCTGTGGTGCGTGGCATCCAGCGCGGCGGCCAGCGGCGCGCACTCTTGCAGCACCTGGGCGGCCCAGTCCACCAGCGGCACGCTGCGCCCGTTGCGCACCAGGCACAGGCCCGGTTCGCGGCCGCGCGCGGCCGTGAGGTGCTGGTTGTGCTTGAGCTCGGTGATCTCTTGCGGCGTGTCGGGCGGGCTGTCGGACAGCAGGCAGTGCAGCAGGAACACATCGAGCAGCCGCATGGTTTCGGCCGTGATGCCCACCGGCACGAACGGGTCCAGGTCCATCAGGCGCACCTCGACATATTCGACGCCGCGCTCGCGCAGCGCATGCAGCGGGCGCTCGCCGGGCTGGATCACGCGCTTGGGGCGGATGGTGCCGTAGAACTCGTTTTCGATCTGCAGCAGGCTGGTGCCCAGCTGGTTGTAGTCGCCCCCCGGGTTGACGATGCCCACGGCCTCGTAGGCGGGGTAAGGCTTGGTCAGCGCCTCGTGCAGCGAGTCGGCATAGCCACGGAGGCCGTTGTAGCTCACGGCCAGCGTGGCCTGCGCGTCGCTCTGGTAGCCCAGGCGGCCCATGCGCAGCGAGGTGGCGTGCGGCAGGTACAGCGCCTGTTCGCTCAGGCGCTGCATGGCGTGCGGGCGCCCCTGCGCAAAGCAGGGGCACAGCGCGGGCGAGGCGCCAAACAGGTACAGCAGCACGAAGGCATGGCGGCGGAAATTGCGGATCAGCGCGAAATACTGTTCGCTCGTCACACCGGGCATCGACCAGTTGTAGTGGATGCCGCAAATGGTCTGCATGCGCCGGCCATAGCGGTGGCCCAGGCCCATGCGGTACACGCTTTTGGCGCGCCCCACGTTGGAGCTGCCATAGCGCGCCAGCGGAATGGTCTCGTCGGTGGGCAGGCGGCAGGGCATGCTCGACGCCCACAGCATCTCGTCGCCCTGCTCGTGCAGCACGCGCAGGGCGAACTGGTGGATCTCGGTGAGTTCATCCAGGCACTGCTGCACGCCCCGGTGGGCGCCCGTGACCAGCTCGATCTGCGACTCGCTGTAGTCGGTGGTGATGTGGGGGTGGGTGAGCGCCGAGCCCAGCGCCGCCGGGTGCGGCGTGAGGGCCAGCTCACCCGTGGGCAGCACGCGCAGACCCTCTTTTTCGATGCCACGGCGGATGCCGGCCAGGGCCTCGGGGGGACAGGCGGTGATGTGTTGCTGCAAGGTGCTCATATCTTGGTTACCGATTTTCGGGGTCGGCCCGGAACTTAGCACGGCGCCGCGCCGACCGCCTGCCGCCCGATCAAGCCCTTGCGGCCAGGGCCTTGCCCACTTCGTTGCTGCCCTGGGCGGCGCCGCTTTGTGGTATCTGCTCGCCGGTGCGGTCGGTCGCCTCGGCCAGGCGCGCGGCCAGTTGCTCGGGCACATCGGCGCCCAGCCCCAAGTGGATGCCCTGCGTGAGCGTGATGTGCGCCGCCTCGAAGGTGCCCGCGCCCGCGCACAGGATGGTGCGCGTGGGCGCCGATTCATGCGCCAGCACCAGCATGGCGGGCACCACGGCCTCGGGCTTGAGCACGGCCAGCACCTCTTCGGGCATCAGGCCCTCGGTCATGCGGGTGGCGGCCGTGGGTGCCAGGGCGTTGACATGGATGTGGTGCTTGGCCCCCTCGATGGCCAGCGTCTGCATCAGGCCCACCTGCGCCAGCTTGGCCGCGCCGTAGTTGGCCTGGCCGAAGTTGCCATACAGGCCCGTGGACGAGGTGGTCATGACGATGCGGCCATAGCCCTGCGCCACCATGTGCGGCCACACTGCCTTGCAGCAATGGGCGGCGCCCATCAGGTGCACATCCATCACCAGGCGGAAGTCCGCCATGTCCATCTTGGCAAAGCTCTTGTCGCGCAGGATGCCGGCGTTGTTCACCAGAATGTCCACCCGGCCCCAGGCGTCGATGGCCTGCTGCACCATGGCCTGCACGGCGGCAAAGTCGGTGACCGAGGCACCATTGGCCAGCGCCTCGCCGCCGGCGGCGCGGATTTCATCGACCACCGCCTGGGCCGGACTGACCGAGCCGCCCTCGCCGTGCACGCCGCTGCCCAGGTCGTTGACCAGCACCTTGGCGCCGCGCGCCGCCAGTTCCAGCGCATGCTGGCGGCCCAGGCCACCGCCTGCGCCCGTCACGATAGCCACGCGGCCCTTGAATTCGATCGCCATGCTGCAATGACTCCTCTGTGCTGTGAATGTGCAAAATAGGGTTGCACTCTACGCCACAACGCCCCGCCCGCCAGTCCGGCCCGTGACTGCCAGGTCCACTGAAAGCCCCCATGCAGCCTGCCGCATCCGTTGATTCCGAAACTCCCCGCGCCGCCGCCACCGTGGTGCTGCTGCGCGAGGCCGACACCGGCCCCGAAGTGCTGCTGCTGCGCCGCCACGCCAAGGCATCGAACATGGCGGGGATCTATGTGTTTCCTGGAGGCAAGCTGGATGCCGAGGACTCCACCCTCGATGCAGCCACCCACCTCGACCAGCCGCACGCCACCTTGCATGCCAGTCTGAACGAACCCGACACCGACGGCCCCATCGCCGCCGGCCTGTACGTGGCCGCGCTGCGCGAGGCGCTGGAGGAATGTGGCCTGCTGCTGGCCGAGCCGCTGGATGCCGGAGCCCCCCTGGATGCCGACCAGGCGCGTGCGCTGCTGCGCGCGGGCCAGCCTTTTGCCCAGGTGCTGGCCGCACTGCGGCTGCGCCTGCAGACGCGCCATCTCGCGCCCTGGTCGCGCTGGATCACGCCGCTGGCACCCACCATGGGCACGCGCCGCTTTGACACCCGTTTTTTTGTCGCCCAGGCGCCCGCCGGCCAGACTGCACGGCACGATGACGAGGAAACCACCGACAGCGTGTGGCTGGCACCGCGCAAGGCGCTGGAGCAATACCGCGACGGCGCCATCGACCTGGCCCCGCCGCAGATCATGAGCCTGGCCCATCTGGCGCGCCACGCCAGCGTGGCCAGCGTGCTGAGCGCCGCACGCAGCCAGCGCCCGCCGCTCATCCTGCCCGAGCCGTTTGACCACGACGGCGTGCGCGTGCTCTGCTACCCCGGCGATGCCATGCACCCGGTGCGCGAGCGCGCCCTGCCCGGCCCCACGCGGCTGCACTACCGCGAGCGCCGCTTCACCCCCGAAGCGGGCTTTGACGCGCTGTTTGACTGACGCGCGAAAATGCTCCAGTGGCGCAGGTCAAGCCATTGAATTCATAGCTGATTCCATAGGCGCAGTAGCCCATTTTTTACTGAAAGAAGGATTCCCCATGAAAGCCAGCTGGAACGGCGTGATCGTTGCCGAGAGCGATGACACCGTGGTGGTGGAAGGCAACCACTACTTTCCCGAAAGCGCGCTCAAGCGCGAGTACTTCACGTTCAGCAACCACAAGACCACCTGCGCCTGGAAAGGGCAGGCCAGCTACCTGTCGCTGCTGGTCGATGGCGAGATGAACACCGACGCGGCCTGGTTCTATGCCGACCCCAAACCCGAGGCCGAAGAAATCCGCGGCCGCGTGGCGTTCTGGAAAGGCGTGCAGGTCACCGCCTGAGCCGCCTGCAGGCCGCGCCGGTTATCCCTGCCCGCGCTGGACAATCATGTGGATAAGTGTGGACAAGCCCTGTATGGCAGCGCCAAGTGCTTGATTTGTAAAGCAATCTCCTGCGTTGCCTGTTTTTTAGGCAGCACCGGCCGCAGCAATGCCGGTTTATCCCAGCCCGCACTGGACAATGGTGTGGATAACTTTTGACAAGTCCTGTATGGCGACGCCAAGTCCTTGATTCGTAAAGAAATCCATCACACCGCCCGTTTTTTAAGCAATCCCCGCGTGCACTTTCCATCACCATTCACGCTCCTGTTTCAATAGCTCTGACCGCTTGTTGGACAAGCGCTGCAGCCTCCTTGGATCCCAATCATGCCCACCGATGCCCGTGCACACAGCCCTGCCGCCGAGCGCAACAGCGGCCCCATCCTGACGGTGCTGCAGGCCCTGCTGCCCCAGCAGGGCGCCGCGCTGGAGATTGCCAGCGGCACCGGCCAGCACGCGGCCTGTTTTGGCGCAGCCTTGCCCGGCTGGACCTGGCAGCCCACGGATGCCACGCCCCAGGGTTTCGCCTCGATAGCCGCCTGGAGCGCCAACGCCCCGAACGTGCGGGCACCACTGCTGCTCAATGTGCTGTCCGATGCCTGGCCCGGCGCCGGCCCCGCCTTTGCCGCGCCGTTCGATCTGATCTACTGCGCCAACATGCTGCACATCGCGCCCTGGGCGTGCTGCGCCGGCCTGATGCAGGGTGCCGCACGCCACCTGGCGCCCACTGGGCAGCTCGTCACCTACGGCCCCTATCTCGAAGACGGCGTACCCACCGCCCCCGGCAACCTGGCGTTCGATGCCAGCCTGCGCGCACAGAACCCGGCCTGGGGCATCCGCGCCCTCGGCGACGTGGCCCGCGAAGCGCAGCAGGCCGGCCTTTACCTGGCCGCACGCCACGCACTGCCCGCCAACAACCTGCTGCTGGTATGGCAACGCACCGCCCCCAGCCACTGACCTGCCACGGAACCATGAGCGATTCTTTTCTTTCCCCCATGACAGCCCCCTTTTTCACGGCCCGCGTCGCACCCGGCGACCAGCAATGCGATGCCTGGCCCGACCAGCCGCTGCTGATCTCGCTCGAACAGGGCGGCATCGACTGGCCCAGCTCCTGCCGCAACGGCACCTGCCGCACCTGCCTGGGGCAGCTGCGCCAGGGCAGCGTGCGCTACGAGGTGAAGTGGCCGGGGCTGTCGTCCGAAGAAATGGCCGAAGGCTGCGTGCTGCCCTGTGTGGCTTATCCCGTGAGCGATATCGAACTGCAGGCCGGCCCGGACTGAACTAAAATCGCCAGCTTCGGAGTTCTGCGCACCACGCCGGCCTCTGCACCGTGCGGCGGCGCCGCATCGCATGTTCTTTGGAGCGGGCCTGGCGGGCCCGCACAGCCGTCTGGCTTCGGGAACCTGCGCTGCCGCCCGACCGCTCACCGCGGCCCCCAACGAAAGCCCTCCCAATGAACACCCCCCTCATCCCCGCACACATCTCGCCAGTGCAAGACATCGTGGCCGAGATGCGCGCCGGGCGCATGGTCATCCTGGTGGACGAAGAAGACCGTGAAAACGAAGGCGACCTGGTCCTGGCCGCCGACCATGTCACGCCCGAAGCCATCAATTTCATGGCGCGCTTCGGCCGCGGCCTGATCTGCCTGACGCTCACCCGCGAACGCTGCGAGCACCTCAAGCTGCCGCCCATGGCCACGCGCAATGGCACCGTGTACAGCACGGCCTTCACGGTCTCGATCGAGGCCGCCGAGGGCGTGACCACCGGCATCTCGGCCGCCGACCGCGCGCGCACCATCCAGGTGGCCGTGGCCAAAGGCAGCCAGGCCGCCGACCTGGTGCAGCCCGGCCATGTCTTCCCGCTGCAGGCGGTGGACGGCGGCGTGCTCATGCGCGCGGGCCACACCGAGGCTGGCTGTGACCTCTCGACCATGGCCGGCTGCAGCCCCGCCGCCGTGATCTGCGAGATCATGAAGGACGACGGCACCATGGCGCGCCTGCCCGACCTGCAGATCTTTGCCGCCGAACACGGCATCAAGATCGGCACCATCGCCGACCTGATCGAGCACCGCAGCCGCAATGAATCGCTGATCGAGAAGATAGGCCAGCGCACCCTGCAGACGGCCTACGGCGAGTTCACCGCCCACGCCTACCGCGACAAGCCCAGCCGGGCCGTGCACCTGGCCCTGGTCAAGGGCGAGTGGAGCGCCGACGACGAGGTGCCCGTGCGCGTGCACGAGCCACTGTCGGTGCTCGATGCACTGGAGGTGAACCGCTCCATGCACTCGTGGGGCCTGGACACCAGCTTGCACTACATCTCCAGCCAGGGCCAGGGCGTGGCCGTGCTGCTCAATTGCGGCGAAAGCGCCGCGCAGTTGCTCGAGCAGTTCGAAGGCACGGCACGTGCCTCGCAGGCCCCCGAGCGCGGCCGCATGGACCTGCGCACCTACGGCGTGGGCGCCCAGATCCTGCGCGAAGTGGGCGTGCACAAGATGCAGCTCATGGGCCAGCCGCGGCGCATGCCCAGCATGGCCGGCTACGGACTCGAAATCACCGGCTACATCCCGAAGGAATAAACCATGTTTGGCGCAGACAAAGGAACAGCGGACAAGCTCGATGGCAAGAAACTGCACATCGGCATCGTCCAGGCCCGCTTCAACGAAGGCATCACCAACGCGCTGGCCAAGGCCTGCCTCGACGAGCTGCTGGCCCTGGGCGTGCCCGAAAAGCACATCCAGCATGTGCTGGTGCCGGGCGCCCTGGAAGTGCCCGTGGCGCTGCAGGCCATGGCCGAAAGCGACCGCTTCGATGCACTGATCGCCCTGGGCTGCATCATCCGCGGCGAAACCTACCACTTCGAGCTGGTGGCCAACGAGTCCGGCGCGGGCGTGACCCGGCTGTCGCTCGACTACCAGCTGCCCATTGCCAACGCCATCATCACCACCGAGAACCTGGAGCAGGCGATTGCCCGCCAGACCGACAAGGGCCGCGATGCCGCTCGCGTGGCGGTGGAAATGGCCAATCTGCTGGAAGAACTGTCATGAGCGATCCCACCACCCCCGCCGCGCCCCCGTCTGCAAGCCCCCCGAAGCAGGCCCGCACCGGGCTGAAAAGCAATGGTGTGCGCAAGGCGGCCTCCAAATCCAACCGCAGCCGCGCCCGCGAGTTTGTGCTGCAGGCGCTGTACCAGCATCTCGTGGGGCGCAACGAGGCCGAGGCCATTGATTCGTTCACGCGCGACCTGGCCGGCTTTCACAAGGCCGATGCCGCGCACTACAACGCCGTGCTGCACGGCTGCATCGACGCCGCCGCAGAACTTGATGCCCTGATCACGCCGCTGCTCGACCGCAAGATGGCCGAGATCTCGCCCATCGAGCGCGCCGCCATGTGGATCGGCGTGTACGAGTTCCAGCACTGCCTGGATGTGCCGTGGCGCGTGGTGCTCAACGAGTGCATCGAGCTGGCCAAGGAATTTGGCGGCACCGATGGCCACAAGTATGTGAATGCCGTGCTCAACGGCCTGGCACCCCGCCTGCGCGCAGCCGAGGTGGCGGCCGACAAGGGCGCAGCACCCGCAGCCGCCGGCACCAGCGCCAGCGCCTGAACCGGCAGCCCAGGGGCCGCCTGCGGCCCGCATTCTTTCGCCACCCCGCCCCGCGCGGGCAGGACCTCTCCCCATGAAGTTTTCCAGGCGCGCCGAGCGCATTGATCCGTTTTATGTGATGGAAGTGGCCAAGGCCGCACAGGCCATGGCCCGCGAGGTGGCGGGCAGCAGCCAGCCCATGATCTTCCTGAACATTGGCGAGCCCGATTTCACGGCGCCCCCGCTGGTGCAGGAAGCCGCCGCACGCGCCGTGCACGACGGCGCCACGCAGTACACACAGTCGCTGGGCTACGAGCCCCTGCGCGAGCGCATCAGCGGCTGGTACCAGCAGCGCTTCGGCGTCCACGTGCCGGCCCGCCGCATCGTGGTCACGGCGGGCGCCTCGGCGGCGCTGCACCTGGCCTGCCTGGCACTGATCGAGGCCGGTGACGAGGTGCTGATGCCCGACCCCAGCTACCCCTGCAACCGGCATTTCGTGAGCGCCGCCGAAGGCAATGCCGTGCTGGTCCCCACCACCGCCGCCGAACGCTACCAGCTGAGCGCCGAGAAGGTGCAAGCGGCCTGGAACAGCAAGACGCGCGGTGTCCTGTTGGCCTCGCCCTCCAACCCCACGGGCACATCCATTGCACCCGACGAGCTGCGCCGCATCCACGGCGTGGTGCAGGAGCGCGGCGGCGTGACGATGATCGACGAGATCTACCTGGGCCTGTCGTACGACGACGCCTTCGGCCAGACGGCGCTGGCCATCGACGACAGCGTCATCAGCATCAACAGCTTCAGCAAGTACTTCAACATGACGGGCTGGCGCCTCGGGTGGATGGTGGTGCCCGATGCCATGGTGCCCGTGGTCGAGCGCCTGGCGCAGAACCTGTTCATCTGCGCCAGCACCGTGTCGCAACTGGCGGCCATGGCCTGCTTCGAGGCCGAGAGCATCGCCGAATACGAACGCCGCCGTGCCGAGTTCAAGGCCCGCCGCGACTACTTCATCCCCGAACTGCAGGCCCTGGGCCTGGCCGTGCCCGTGATGCCCGACGGCGCCTTTTATGCCTGGGCCGATTGCACTCGCGCCTGTGAAAAACTCGGCGTGCAGGGCAGCTGGGATTTTGCGTATGAAGTCATGCGCCGGGCCCATGTGGCCGTGACGCCGGGGCGCGACTTCGGCACCTTTGACCCCCAGCGTTTCGTGCGTTTTTCCACCGCCAATTCGATGGCGCAGTTGCAGGAATCGGTGGCGCGCCTGCGCTCGCTGCTGGGCTGATGACCGCCATGGCGTTCGAATTCCCCATCCGCATCTACTGGGAAGACACCGATGCCGGCGGCATCGTGTTCTATGCCAACTACCTCAAGTTCTTCGAGCGTGCCCGCACCGAATGGCTGCGCTCGCTGGGCCTGGGCCAGCAGCGATTGCGGGAACAAACGGGCGGGATGTTCGTCGTAACCGATGCCCGCCTGCGCTATCTGCGCCCGGCCCGCCTTGACGATGCACTCATTGTTACCGCCCATTTGCAGGAAACAGGCCGTGCATCCTTGACAATAGTGCAGCAGGCGCTATTGAATAATGAGCAAATGTCCAGCCAACCACCCATTCTGCTGAGCGAAGGCACCATCCGTATCGGCTGGGTGGACGCCGCGAGCATGCGCCCCGCAAGAATCCCGAACACCCTTCTGGAACAACTTTCATGAATTCCCAAGACATGTCCATCGTCTCCCTGGTGCTGCACGCCAGCTGGGTGGTACAACTCGTCATGCTGCTGCTGCTGGGCGTCTCCGTCGCCAGCTGGGCCGCCATCTTTCGCAAGCTGTTCGCCCTCAAGCGCGTAAAGGCGCTCAACGAGGATTTCGAGCGCGACTTCTGGTCGGGCACCAGCCTCAACGACCTGTACGCCAGCGCCGCGCAGAACGCCAAGAGCGCCGGGCCGATGGAACGCATCTTCGCCAGCGGCATGCGCGAACACCAGAAGCTGCGCGAACGCCGCATCACCGACCCCGGCACGCTGCTCGACGGTGCCCGCCGCGCCATGCGCGCCAGCTTCCAGCGCGAGATGGACGTGGTCGAATCCAGCCTGTCCTTCCTGGGCTCGGTGGCCTCGGTCAGCCCCTATGTGGGCCTGTTCGGCACGGTGTGGGGCATCATGCACGCCTTCACGGGCTTTGCCGGCATGGAGCAGGTCACGCTGGCCACCGTGGCGCCCGGCATCGCCGAAGCGCTGGTGGCCACCGCCCTGGGCCTGTTTGCTGCCATTCCCGCCGTGATTGCCTACAACCGCTTCGCGCGCGACATCGACCGCGTGGCCACCCACCAGGAGACCTTCATCGAGGAGTTCTCCAACATCCTGCAGCGCAACCTGGGCGCCCACCCAGGCTCGCCCTCGGGCCACTGAGATGAAGTACATCCCCCTGAGCCGCTTTGCGGCTTCCCCCTTCTCTCGCAGCGCTATGCACTGCGGGAAGGGGGACGACGCCAGCGCGGCGGGGCGGCCCTTGCGCGGCGTCTGCCGGCCTCGGGCGTGCCAGTTTTATCCGCTGCGCACACTGCGCAGCGCAACGGAGAGCTGAAATGCCCGCAATGGCCTCGCGCAACGGCAGCCGCCGCCGCTCCATGAACGAGATCAACATGGTGCCCTTCATCGACGTGATGCTGGTGCTGCTCATCATCTTCATGGTGACGGCGCCCATGCTCACGCCCAGTTCGGTCAATGTGCCCTCCGTCGGCAAAGGTGCCAAGGTGCCCAAGACACGCGCCGACGTGATCGTGGAGAAGGACGGCAGCGTGCGCTTCAAGGCCGACGGCAACGAGCGCCCGGTGCCGCTGCAAAGCCTGGGCGCCACGGCCAGGAACTGGCTCAAGGACCAGCCCGAGGACACGCCCGTGCTCATCAGCGCCGACAAGAACGTTTCCTACGAATCGGTCATGAAGGCCATGTCGGCCCTGCAACAGGCCGGTGTGCCCCGCGTCGCACTGGCCGTCAAGAGCGGCGGCTGAGCGCCGACCCGCCCCCATAGAAATCGCATGCACGCTCACGACGACCGCGACCAGTTTGCCCCGCCCCGCCCGCCGGCCCGCCTGCGCGCCATTGTGCTGGCCGTGCTGGCGCACGCCATCCTGATTGGCGCGCTGACATGGGGCGTGAACTGGAAAAGCAGCGCCGACATGCCGGCCGTGGAGGCCGAACTGTGGTCGGCCGTTCCGCAGCAAGCTGCGCCCCGTGCGGTCGAGCCCTCGCCACCACCGCCCGAGCCGGTGCCCGCGCCGCCCCAGCCCACCCCTGCCCCGCCACCACCGCCCCCGCGGCAGGCAGCGCCGGATACCCGCCAGGCCGATATCGCCCTTGAGCGCGAGAAAAAGCGCCTGGAACAAGAAAAGAAAGTGCACCAGCAGCAACTCGAACGCGAGAAGCGTGAACGCGAGCGCAAGGAAGAAGAGCGCCGCGAACGCCTGGCGCATGAGAAGGAGCTGCACGAGAAGCAGTTGGCCGAACAAAAGAAGCTGGAGCAGCACAAGGCCGAACAGGAAAAGCAGAAAAAGCAGGAAAAGCAAAAGCAGCTGGCCGAGGACAAGAAGCGCCAGGAACAGGAAGACCTGCGCAAGCAGGAAGCTGCCGAAAAGGCCAGCGCCAAGGCGGCAGAAGCCCGCCGGCAGGAGAACATCCGCCGCATGCAGGGCCTCGCCGGCGCCACGGGCGGCGAAACCGCCACGGGCAACGCCAAGCAGAGCTCCGGTCCCTCGGGCAGCTATGGCGGCAAGGTGGCGGCCAAGGTCCGGCCCAACATCGTGTACCCCGACGCTGTAGCAGGCAACCCGCGCGCCGTGGTGCAGGTGCGCGCCGCCCCCGACGGCACCATCGTGGGCACGAAGCTGATCCAGTCCAGTGGCAACAAGGCCTGGGACGATGCCGTGCTGCGCGCACTCGACAAGACCGGGTCGCTGCCCCGCGATGTGGACGGACGCGTCCCATCCACGCTGGAAATAGGTTTTCGCCCACAGGACTGAAAAATCCTGCGCCCAAGCTGGGGCCCTTGGGCTCGGCTGCGCCGGCATGCGCTCGCCCTGAGACTGCTGCTTTACTGCGGTAACGCAGAGCCTTTTCCCTGGCCTTGGCCACAATTGATCTATGACCCTGAAAAGCCCCGAACTGCTGCTGCCCGCCGGCTCCCTCGCCAAGATGCGCGCCGCCTACGACTTTGGCGCCGACGCCGTCTATGCCGGCCAGCCGCGCTATTCCCTGCGCGCGCGCAACAACGAATTCCGCCTGGAGCAGATCCAGCAGGGCATCGAGGAAGCCCATGCGCGCGGCAAGAAGTTCTTTCTCACCAGCAACCTGCTGCCGCACAACGACAAGGTGCGCACCTACCTGCGCGACATCGAGCCCATTATCGCCATGCGGCCCGATGCCCTCATCATGGCCGACCCCGGCCTGATCATGATGGTGCGCGAGCGCTGGCCCGAGGCGGAGATCCACCTCTCGGTGCAGGCCAACACCACCAACTACGCGGCGGTGAAGTTCTGGCAGCAGGTGGGCGTCAAGCGCATCATCCTGTCACGCGAACTCTCGCTCGACGAGATCGCCAGGATCCGCCAGGAATGCCCCGACATGGAGCTCGAAGTGTTCGTGCACGGCGCGCTGTGCATTGCCTACTCGGGCCGCTGCCTGCTCTCGGGCTACTTCAACCGCCGCGACAGCAACCAGGGCACCTGCACCAACGCCTGCCGCTGGAACTACGCCACGCAGCCCGCAGCCGTGGACCCCAACACGGGCGAAGCCATGGCCCAGCGCATGGACGGTGACTTCCACTTTCAGCAGGCCCAGGACGACGACAACGCGGCGTTTGCCGCCTGCGGCGGCGGCGCGCGCCACCCGCTGGCCGATCAGGTCTATCTGCTCGAAGAAAAAGAACGCCCCGGCCAGCTCATGCCCATCATGGAAGACGAGCACGGCACCTACATCATGAACAGCAAGGACCTGCGCGCCGTCGAGCATGTGCAGCGGCTGGTGGAGATCGGTGTCGACTCGCTCAAGATCGAGGGGCGCACCAAGAGCCAGTACTACGTCTCGCGCACGGCGCAGATCTACCGCCGCGCCATCGACGATGCCGTGGCCGGCCGCCCGTTCAACCCCGCGCTCATCACCGAGCTCGAAGGCCTGTCCAACCGCGGCTACACCGCGGGTTTCCTGGAGCGCCGCCCCGCCAACGACTACCAGAACTACGAGACCGGCAGCTCCAAAAACCAGCGCAGCCAGTTCGTCGGTGAAGTCAAGGCCGTGCAAGACGGCTGGGCCGAGGTGGAGACCAAGAACCGCTTTGCCGTGGGTGACATGCTGGAGATCATCCATCCTAGCGGCAACCGCACGCTGCGGCTCACGCAGATGCGGAGCCTGGATGGGGAGCCGATGCAAGTGGCTTCGGGCAGCCCGCTGCGCGTGCGCATTCCGTTGGCAGCGCCGGCCGAAGGCGCATTGCTGGCGCGGGTGCTGACCAGCGAAAAAATTTAGATCAAATCAGGCTATGGCGCTTATGCACCAAGCGCAAGAAGCTACTTAATTAATAGCAAAAAACCCGATGCTCTTGCGAGCACCGGGCTTTTTTCTCAGCCGTGGAGGGCGGGAACCGCTCAGGCGGCTACGCCGTCGGCCACGTCCTTGTACTCGGCGATCTGGTCGAAGTTCATGTACTTGTAGATCTTGTCGCCGTTGGCGTTGATCACACCGATGTCGGCCAGGTATTCGGCCTTGGTCGGAATGCGGCCCAGCTTGGAGGCGATGGCCGACAGCTCGGCGGAACCCAGGTACACATTGGTGTTCTTGCCCAGGCGGTTGGGGAAGTTGCGCGTGCTGGTGGACATCACGGTAGCGCCTTCCTTCACCTGTGCCTGGTTGCCCATGCACAGCGAGCAGCCCGGCATTTCCATGCGGGCACCGGCGGCGCCGAACACGCCATAGTGGCCTTCTTCCGTGAGCTGGTGCGCGTCCATCTTGGTCGGAGGCGCCATCCACAGCTTGACCGGGATGTCCTTCTTGCCTTCGAGCAGCTTGGAAGCCGCGCGGAAATGGCCGATGTTGGTCATGCACGAGCCGATGAACACTTCGTCGATCTTGGCGCCGGCCACGTCCGACAGCGTCTTGGCATCGTCGGGGTCGTTCGGGCAGCAGACGATGGGCTCGGTGATGTCGGCCAGATCGATCTCGATCACGGCGGCGTATTCGGCGTCGGCATCGGGTGCCAGCAGCTCGGGCTTGGCCAGCCAGGCTTCCATGGCCTGGATGCGGCGGCCGATGGTGCGCGCGTCGGCGTAACCCTGGGCGATCATGTTCTTCAGCAGCACGATGTTGCTGTTGATGTACTCGATGATCGGCTCCTTGTTCAGGCGCACGGTGCAACCGGCGGCAGAGCGCTCGGCCGAGGCATCGGACAGCTCGAACGCCTGCTCGACCTTCATGTCGGGCAAGCCTTCGATTTCGAGGATGCGGCCCGAGAAGATGTTGACCTTGCCCTGCTTGGCCACCGTCAGGAGCCCTGCCTTGATGGCGTACAGCGGAATCGCGTGCACCAGGTCGCGCAGCGTGACGCCGGGCTGCATCTGGCCCTTGAAGCGCACCAGCACCGATTCAGGCATATCGAGCGGCATGACGCCCGTAGCCGCAGCAAAGGCCACCAGGCCGGAGCCGGCCGGGAAGCTGATGCCGATGGGGAAACGGGTGTGCGAGTCGCCGCCCGTGCCCACGGTATCGGGCAGCAGCATGCGGTTGAGCCAGCTGTGGATGATGCCGTCGCCGGGCTTGAGCGAGATGCCGCCGCGCGTGCTGATGAAATCAGGCAGCTCGTGGTGCATCTTCACGTCCACGGGCTTGGGGTACGCAGCCGTGTGGCAGAACGATTGCATCACCAGGTCGGAGCTGAAGCCCAGGCAAGCCAGGTCTTTCAGCTCATCGCGGGTCATGGGACCGGTGGTGTCCTGCGAGCCGACCGAGGTCATGCGGGGTTCGCAGTAGGTGCCCGGCAGCACGCCCTGGCCTTCAGACAGGCCGCAAGCGCGCCCGACCATCTTCTGCGCCAGCGTGAAGCCCTTGCCGGTGGCGGCGGGCACCTGCGGCAGGCGGAACATCGTGGAGGGAGCCAAGCCCAGGGCCTCGCGTGCCTTGGTGGTCAGGCCACGGCCGATGATCAGCGGAATGCGGCCACCGGCGCGCACTTCGTCGAACAGCACATCGCTCTTGACCGTGAACTCGGCGATCACCTTGCCATCCTTGAGGGCCTTGCCTTCATAGGGACGCAACTCGATCTCGTCGCCCATGTTCATCTGGCTCACGTCGAGCTCGATCGGCAGCGCGCCGGCGTCTTCCATGGTGTTGTAGAAGATCGGCGCGATCTTGGAGCCCAGGCAGACGCCGCCGAAGCGCTTGTTCGGCACGAAGGGAATGTCTTCGCCGGTGAACCACAGCACGCTGTTGGTGGCGGACTTGCGGGAAGAACCGGTACCGACCACGTCGCCCACATAGGCCACGAGGTTGCCCTTGGCGCGCAGGTCTTCGATGAATTTCACCGGACCGCGCTTGCCGTCTTCTTCGGGCGTGATGCCGTCGCGCTTGTTCTTGAGCATGGCCAGCGCATGCAGCGGGATGTCGGGGCGGCTCCAGGCGTCGGGCGCGGGCGACAGGTCATCGGTGTTGGTTTCGCCCGTGACCTTGAGCACCGTGAGCTTGATGCTTTGCGGCACTTCGGGGCGGCTGGTGAACCACTCGGCATCGGCCCAGCTCTGCAGCACGGACTTGGCGAAGGCGTTGCCCTTGTCGGCCTTTTCCTTGACGTCATGGAACTGGTCGAACATGAGCAGCGTCTTCTTGAGCGCTTCGGCGGCCACCGATGCCACGGCAGCGTCGTCCAGCAGGTCGATCAGCGGCGTGAGGTTGTAGCCACCCAGCATGGTGCCCAGCAGTTGCGTGGCCTTCTCGCGGCCGATGAGGCTGCACACCTCCGTGCCATGGGCCACGGCGGCCAGGTAGCTGGCCTTGACCTTGGCGGCGTCGTCCACACCGGCGGGCACGCGGTGCGTGATCAGATCGACCAGGGCGGCTTCCTCGCCAGCGGGCGGGTTCTTCAGCAGCTCGATCAGTTCGCTGGTCTGCTTGGCGCTCAGGGGCAGTGGTGGAATGCCCAATGCAGCGCGTTCTGCCACATGGTCACGGTAGGCTTTCAACATCAATTTTCTCCGGTTGCGTTCTATTCAAAGTGGGGCGGGTGCGTGCCGGACACCGGACACACCGCAATCGTTATTGCTTGGCGATGGGCAGGGGTTCCAGAACGCTGGGGGGCGGGTTCTTCTTGATGGCCTCGGCCACCAGGCTCTGCTCGGGGCTCATGCACTCATCGGCCAGACGCTGCCCGCGTTTCTGGTCCATGAGCATGGACTTGTTGGCAATCTGCAGCCAGACAGCGCCGCCCTTCTGGTCTTCCAGGCGCACGGTGCCGGTGGTGGTTGCGACCGGGGCCATGCGGTACTTGAAGCCCTTGCCTTCGACATCGAAATGGCCGGGCGAGGCAGGGTCGGCCTTGAGCGTGACGTGGGCACCCAGCTCGCAGGCGATGCGGCCGACATGCACGCGCTCGGCGATGGCCAGCTCGGCGGGCGACAGGGCCGCCTCGGCGGCCATGATGCCCGCCGCCACCTGCCCGGTGGCGGACCGGAGCTGGGTACGGCTGCTGGGAGGCTCCGCCTTGACCGTCTTGGTTTTGGCAGGGGCCTTGGTGGCCTGCTTGGCTGCGGGCTGGGAGGGAGTCTGGGCCAGCACGAAAGCAGGCGCCAGCAGCATCAGGGCAGAAGCGATAAGGGTTTTCATCAGAGATCCTGCGAATAGGGGTTCAGGGGAGGGACGGGACAAACCACGCGCAAACGGCCGGGGGCAAACTGCGCCCGGTGCTGTGTGCACGTTCCAGGACCTGCCAGTAGTAACGGAAACTGGCACGGTCGTGCAATGCGCCATCAAAACTGATAGGAGCCCAATCAGCGTCTATGGCAGCAGCTATTATTTTTGATGCAACTTCAATATCATCCTGCGTGGGCGCAAAGGCCGCCAGGATGGGTCGGATCTGCGCCGGGTGGATGCTCCACATGCGCGTGTAGCCAAACTCGCGGGCTGCGCGGCTGGCTGCGGCCTGCATGGCCGCCATGTCGCTGAATTCAGTCACCACGCAATGCGAGGGCACCTTGCCGTGGGCATGGCAGGCAGAGGCGATTTCCAGCTTGGCACGCACCACCAGGGGGTGCGTGAACTGGCCCGAGGATGCCATGGCCGACGCGGGTATGGCGCCGCCATGCGCCGATACAAAGTCCATCAGCCCGAAGCTCAGGCTTTGCACCAGCGGGTGCGCGGCGATCTCGAACGCACGGTGTACCGCGGCGGGCGATTCGATCAGCACCTGCAGGGGCAGGTGGCCGGCCGATGCACGCTGCAAGGCCTTTTCAGCCTGCACAACGTCATCCACCGACTCGACCTTGGGCAGCATGATGTGGGTGAGCCGGTGGCCGGCTTCACCGGCGATGGTGGCCACGTCATTGGCAAATGCGGGGTGGTCCACGGGGTGCACACGCGCACCCACGCGGGCTGCCGGGGCGGCATCGCGCGCCAGCTGGGCCACCAGGGCCGCATGCGCCGCTTCGTCGCCGACCGGGGCACCGTCTTCGCAATCGAGCGTCACGTCGAAGACGCAGGCGCCGAACTCTTCGGTCATCTGGGCCTGCAACTGCAGGCTCTTGAGCATGCGCGCCGGAGCACCGCTGTAGTGATCGCACACCGGCAAGGCGGCCGAAGCCGCCTGGGCGCCAAGCAGCACATCACGGGGATGGGCAGACCCGCCCCCTTGAGCGGCAGTGAGCGGGGCTGGGTGGCGCACAACACTCATGGGATCACAGCAGGTGCTTGACGCCGTCTTGCTCGCCTTGCAGCTCTTCCAGCGTCTTGTTGATGCGCTCCTGGGAGAACGCGTCGATCTCCAGGCCTTCAACGATCTTGTACTCGCCGTTTTCGCAGGTGACGGGGAAACCGAACATGGTGTCCTTTGGAATGCCGTACTGGCCATCCGAAGGAATGCCCATGGTGACCCACTTGCCGTTGGTGCCCAGGGCCCAGTCGCGCATGTGGTCGATGGCCGCGTTGGCTGCCGAGGCGGCCGACGACAGGCCGCGGGCTTCGATGATGGCGGCGCCGCGCTTGCCCACCGTGGGCAGGAACACATTGGCGTTCCATTCCTGGTCGTTGATCATCTTGGCGACGCTTTCGCCATTGATGGTGGCGAAACGGTAGTCGGCGTACATCGTGGGCGAGTGGTTGCCCCACACGGTGAGTTTTTCGATGTCGGCCACTGCCTTGCCGGTCTTGGCGGCGATCTGGCTGGCAGCACGGTTGTGGTCCAGGCGCAGCATGGCGGTGAAGTTCTTGCGTGGCAGGTCAGGAGCCGACTTCATGGCGATGTAGGCGTTGGTGTTGGCGGGGTTGCCCACGACCAGCACCTTCACGTCGCGCGAAGCCACGGCATTCAGGGCCTTGCCCTGTGCGGTGAAGATGGCGCCATTGACGGCCAGCAGCTCGGCGCGTTCCATGCCAGGGCCACGGGGGCGCGAACCGACCAGCAGGGCGTAATCGGCATCCTTGAAAGCGGTCATGGGGTCGCTGTGTGCGGTCATCTCAACCAGCAGCGGGAACGCGCAGTCATCGAGTTCCATCATCACGCCCTTGAGGGCTTTTTGAGGGCCTTCCACGGGCACTTCGAGCAACTGCAGGATGACCGGCTGGTCCTTGCCCAGCATTTCGCCGGAGGCGATGCGGAACAACAGGGCGTAACCGATTTGACCAGCAGCGCCGGTAACGGCAACACGGACGGGCTTCTTGCTCATGGTGAAAACTCCAGGAAGTGGGAAAAAAACAGGTAAAGGTGCAACGCAAGCACCAGCGCCTGTTACCAGCAGCCCGTGCCCCGCAAAACAGCCTTGGAGTGTACCGCCGATTGCTGCGATAGGTCAATTTGTCTTATGTCTTATATAAGATATGATCGAGCCCGGCTATCCACCCGCGAAGCCGCCTCGCAAAGCCGATCCACCCTGCCCCCAGCCATGTCCTCGCCTCCATTCAACGTTGATGCACCAGCGCCACACCTCGGTGGCGCCGGCGCAGTAACACCGGCGTTCAGTCCGCTGTACCAGCAGATCAAGGCCTTGATCCTGCAGAGCCTGCAACAGGGTGAATGGAAGCCCGGCGAAGCCATTCCCAGCGAAATGGACCTGGCGGCACGCTTTCGCGTCAGCCAGGGCACGGTGCGCAAGGCCATCGACGAGCTGGCGGCCGAAAATCTCGTGGTGCGGCGCCAGGGCAAGGGCACCTTCGTGGCCACCCATGCCGAACAGCATGTGCAATACCGCTTTCTGAAGCTGTTGCCCGACAGCGGCGATGCCCGGGTGGAGGGTCCGGCGCAACGCACCGTACTGGAATGCCGGCGCGTGCGCGCCAGTGCCGACGTGGCACGCGCCCTGGCGCTGCGCAGCGGCGACCCGGTGGTGCAGGCGCGGCGCATCCTGTCGTTTGCAGGCGAACCCACCATTCTCGAAGACATCTGGCTGCCCGGCCAGGCCTTCAAAGGCCTGACGGCAGAACACATGGCCGGCTACCAGGGCCCGACCTACGCCATGTTTGAACTCGACTATGGCGTTCGCATGGTCCGGGCCGAAGAAAAAATCCGCGCCGTGCTGCCCGATGGCGAGCAGGCGCGGCTTTTGCAAACCACCGTGGGCACGCCCCTTTTGAGCGTGGAGCGCGTCGCTTACACCTACAACGATGTTCCCATGGAGTTACGGCGGGGTCTTTACCGCACCGACACCCATCATTACCACAACGAATTGAGCTGACAGCACGCTGGCACTTGAGCAGAAACGTCAAAATATTGCACCAATGGAAAACCCCACTTGTTGCGTTGCAATAGAATTTTGCGTTCTTTGCATCTCCCAATTACAAAGTCGTTACATCCACGAAAGCACCCCGCCATGACAGAGCTTGCCAAAAAACGGCCTGAATTCCGCAACATCAACGCCTTCAAGGACCTCACCACTTACCGCATGACGCCGGCTGCATGGGTTTCGATCCTGCACCGTGCCAGCGGTGCGGTCATGTTCCTGCTGCTGCCGTTCGTCCTGTGGATGTTCGACACCTCGGTGTCGTCCGAAATCTCCTTTGGCACCTTCAAGGCCGCGTTCAACACAGGCCTGGGTTTCGCTCCTGGCTGGTTCATCAAGCTCGTCGCGCTGGCGCTGATCTGGGGCTACCTGCACCACATGATTGCCGGCATGCGCCACCTGTGGATGGATGTGAGCCACGAGGCCGTCAACAAGCAGTTCGGCAAGACCTCTGCATTGACGACGCTGGTCATCAGCATTGCCCTGACGCTGGTACTGGCAGCCAAGCTGTTCGGCCTGTATTGATTCACCCCGCGGCAGCGCCGGTTCCGGCGTGCCGCGCCACGACTGAGAGGAAACCCACCATGTCCGAAAACTACGGTTACAAACGCACCGTCGTAGGTGCCCACTATGGCCTGCGCGACTGGCTGAGCCAGCGCGTCACCGCCGTCCTGATGGCACTGTTCACACTGATCGTGCTCGCACAGCTGGTCCTGACCAAGGGCCCCATCGGCTATGACCGCTGGGCCTCCATCTTTTCCAGCCAGTGGATGAAGGTGCTCACGTTCTCCGTGATCATCGCGCTCATCTGGCACGTCTGGGTCGGCATGCGCAACATCTGGATGGACTACATCAAGCCGCTGGGCCTGCGCCTGGTGCTGCAGATTTTCACCATCGTCTGGCTGGTCGGCTGCGCCGGCTGGGGCATCCAGGTTCTGTGGCGTCTTTGATTCCCGCGACTGAAGGCAAAAAACAATGAGCTACACCAACGCTAACATCACCAAGCGCAAGTTCGACGTCGTCATCGTCGGCGCCGGCGGC
Source organism: Acidovorax sp. GW823-FHT02H02 (assembly GCF_058797075.1). Taxonomy (NCBI): domain Bacteria; kingdom Pseudomonadati; phylum Pseudomonadota; class Betaproteobacteria; order Burkholderiales; family Comamonadaceae; genus Acidovorax; species Acidovorax sp. GW823-FHT02H02. The sequence goes on from NZ_JBXAJH010000001.1 coordinate 169,366, forward strand.
TCCGGCATGCGCGCCGCGCTTGAACTCTCCCGCGCAGGCCTGAACGTGGCCTCGCTGTCCAAGGTGTTCCCCACCCGTTCGCACACGGTGGCCGCCCAGGGCGGCGTGAGCGCCTCGCTGGGCAACATGTCCGAGGACAACTGGCACTACCACTTCTACGACACCATCAAGGGCTCCGACTGGCTGGGCGACCAGGACGCCATCGAGTTCATGTGCCGCGAAGCCCCCAAGGTGGTGTACGAGCTGGAACACTTCGGCATGCCGTTCGACCGCAACCCCGACGGCACCATCTACCAGCGCCCCTTTGGCGGCCACACCGCCAACTACGGCGAAAAACCCGTGCAGCGCGCCTGCGCCGCCGCTGACCGCACCGGCCACGCCATGCTGCACACGCTGTACCAGCAGAACGTCAAGGCCAAGACGAATTTCTTCGTCGAGTGGATGGCCCTGGACCTGATCCGCGACGCCGACGGCGACGTGGTGGGTGTGACCGCTCTCGAAATGGAAACCGGCGACCTGTACATCCTGGAAGCCAAGACCGTGCTGCTGGCCACCGGCGGCGCCGGCCGCATCTTCGCGGCTTCCACCAACGCCTTCATCAACACCGGTGACGGCCTGGGCATGGCGGCCCGTGCCGGCATTGCATTGCAGGACATGGAGTTCTGGCAGTTCCACCCCACCGGCGTGGCCGGTGCCGGCGTGCTGCTGACCGAAGGCTGCCGTGGCGAAGGCGCCATCTTGCTCAACAGCAACGGCGAGCGCTTCATGGAGCGCTATGCGCCCACGCTGAAGGATCTGGCGCCACGCGACTTCGTTTCGCGTTCGATGGACCAGGAAATCAAGGAAGGCCGTGGCTGTGGTCCGAACAAGGACTATGTGATGCTCAAGCTCAGCCACCTGGGCGCGGACACCATCCACAAGCGCCTGCCTTCGGTGTACGAGATTGGCGTCAACTTCGCCAACGTCGACATCACCAAGGAAGACATCCCCGTGGTGCCGACCATCCACTACCAGATGGGCGGCGTGCCCACCAACATCAACGGCCAGGTGATCACCCAGGCCAACGGCATCCACAACGCCGTGGTGAACGGCCTGTATGCCGTGGGCGAATGCTCTTGCGTGAGCGTGCACGGCGCCAACCGCCTGGGCACCAACTCGCTGCTGGACCTGCTGGTGTTCGGCAAGGCCGCCGGCCGCCACATCGTCGAGTTCAACAACAGGAACAAGGAGCACAAGCCCCTGCCCAAGGATGCGGCCGACCGCACCCTGGAGCGCCTGAACCAGCTCGACAAGTCCAGCGACGGCATCTACGCCCAGGCCCTGGCCGGCGACATCCGCACCACCATGCAGCAGCATGCCGGCGTGTTCCGCACCCAGGCCAGCATGGACGAGGGCGTCAAGAAGATCGCCGAGATCCGCAAGCAGGTCGCCGGCGTCACGCTCAAGGACAAGTCCAAGGTGTTCAACACCGCGCGCATCGAGGCGCTGGAAGTGGACAACCTGATCGAAGTGGCCCAGGCCACCATGGTGTCGGCCGCCGCCCGCAAGGAATGCCGCGGCGCCCACACCGTGTACGACTACGAGCACCCCGCCGACCACGCCGACTTCCCGCTGGGCCGCAACGACAAGGAATGGCTCAAGCACACGCTGTGGTACAGCGAAGGCAGCCGCCTCGACTACAAGCCCGTCAACCTCAAGCCTTTGACAGTGGACAGCGTTCCTCCCAAGGTCCGTACGTTCTAAATCGTCACGAGAGAAGAAACATGCAAAAACGCACATTCCAAATCTACCGCTACGATCCGGACAAGGATGCCAAGCCCTACATGCAGACCATCGAGATCGAACTCGACGGCCATGAGCGCATGCTGCTGGACGCGCTGATCAAGCTCAAGGAACAGGACCCCACCCTGTCGTTCCGCCGCTCCTGCCGTGAAGGCGTCTGCGGCTCCGATGCCATGAACATCAATGGCAAGAACGGCCTGGCCTGCCTGACGAACATGAACACCCTCACGGGCACCATCGTGCTCAAGCCGCTGCCGGGCCTGCCCGTGATCCGCGACCTGATCGTGGACATGACGCAGTTCTTCAAGCAGTACAACTCGATCAAGCCCTACCTGATCAACGAAGAACTGGCACCCGACCGCGAGCGCCTGCAGTCGCCCGAAGAGCGCGAGGAGCTCAACGGCCTGTACGAGTGCATCCTGTGCGCGAGCTGCTCCACGTCCTGCCCCAGCTTCTGGTGGAACCCCGACAAGTTCGTGGGTCCCGCCGGCCTGCTGCAGGCCTACCGCTTCATCGCCGACAGCCGCGACGACGCCACGGGCGCGCGCCTCGACAACCTCGAAGATCCCTACCGCCTGTTCCGCTGCCACACCATCATGAACTGCGTGGACGTGTGCCCCAAGGGCCTGAACCCCACGCGGGCCATCGGCAAGATCAAGGAACTGATGGTGCGTCGCGCCATCTGAAGCGAGCATCAAGCCATGGGTGAAACTTCCACCACCGCCTGCGCAGCAGCCTCGCCGCTGCTTGATGAACGCGCACTGAGCAGGCTGCACTGGCGCTGCAGGCGGGGCTTGCTCGAGAACGACCTGTTCATCGAGCAGTTTTTCACCCGCTTCGAGCCCCAGCTCACCCAACGCCACGCCGACGGCCTGATGGCCCTGATGGACCTGGCGGACAACGACCTGCTGGACCTGCTGCTGCGCCGACGCGAGCCCCAGGCCCCGCTGGACACCGCAGAAGTGCACGAAGTGCTGGGCATGCTGCGGCAAGGCGGCAGCGCAGCCGTGCAATAGCACCCTGGCCCTGAATAGACAGCCCCAGACCGGATCATCGGAAACCCAAAGGAAAGTAACAATGAAGCTAGCAGACAACAAAGCCACCCTGTCGTTCAGCAACGGCAGCCCCAGCGTGGAAATGCCGGTCTACCAGGGCAGCATCGGCCCGGACGTGATCGACATCCGCAAGCTGTACGCACAGACCGGCATGTTCACCTACGATCCCGGTTTCCTGTCGACGGCATCGTGCCAGTCTGCCATCACCTACATCGACGGCGACAAGGGCGAACTGCTGTACCGCGGCTACCCCATCGAACAGCTGGCCACGCAGTGCGACTACCTGGACACCTGCTACCTGCTGCTCAAGGGTGATCTGCCCAACGCCACCCAGCGCGCCGACTTTCACAAGCTGGTGCTCGACCACACCATGGTCAACGAGCAGATGCAGTTCTTCCTGCGCGGTTTCCGCCGCGACGCGCACCCCATGGCGGTGCTCACGGGCCTGGTGGGCGCCATGTCGGCCTTCTACCATGACAGCACGGACATCAACAACCCGCAGCACCGCGACATCGCCGCGATCCGCCTGATCGCCAAGATGCCCACGCTGGTTGCCATGGCCTACAAGTACGGCGTCGGCCAGCCCTACATGTATCCGCGCAATGACCTGTCGTACTCCGGCAACTTCCTGCGCATGATGTTCGGCACGCCCTGCGAGGACTACAAGGTCAACCCGGTGCTCGAACGCGCCCTGGATCGCATCTTCATCCTGCACGCCGACCACGAACAGAACGCCTCCACCTCCACGGTGCGCCTGTGCGGCTCGTCGGGCACCAACCCGTTTGCGGCCATCTCGGCCGGCGTGGCCTGCCTGTGGGGCCCTGCCCACGGTGGCGCCAACGAAGCCTGCCTGAACATGCTGGAAGACATCCAGCGCCAGGGCGGCGTGTCCAAGGTGGGCGAGTTCATGGAGAAGGTCAAGGACAAGAACTCCGGCGTGAAGCTGATGGGTTTTGGCCACCGCGTCTACAAGAACTACGATCCCCGCGCCAAGCTCATGCAGGAAACCTGCAACGAAGTGCTCAAAGAGCTGGGCCTGGAGAACGATCCGCTGTTCAAGCTGGCCAAGGAACTGGAAAAGATCGCCCTGGAAGACGACTACTTCGTCTCGCGCAAGCTGTACCCCAACGTGGACTTCTACTCGGGCATCGTGCAGCGCGCCATGGGCATTCCGGTGAACCTGTTCACCGGCATCTTCGCACTGGCCCGCACCGTTGGCTGGATTGCCCAGCTCAACGAAATGATCAGCGACCCCGAGTACAAGATTGGCCGCCCACGCCAGCTGTTCACCGGCTCGGTGCGCCGTGATGTTCCGCCCCTGACGGCCCGTTGATCGGCGGCGCCCCGCGCGCCCCGGCAGCCCCAAAGCCCGCCGCGCTCCGGCGGGTTTTTTTGTGCCTGTGGTCACCACCGCCGGTGGCCCGTATAGTGCTGCGACACCGTCACCTGAGGAACCCCCATGAAAACCAAAGCCGCCGTCGCCTGGCAAGCAGGCCAGCCCCTGACCATTGAAACCGTGGACCTCGAAGGGCCGAAATTCGGCGAAGTGCTGGTGGAGATCAAGGCCACCGGCATCTGCCACACCGACTACTACACGCTCTCTGGCGCCGACCCCGAAGGCATCTTCCCCGCCATCCTGGGCCACGAAGGTGCGGGCATCGTGGTGGACGTGGGGCCGGGCGTGACCACGCTCAAGAAGGGCGACCATGTCATCCCGCTCTACACCCCCGAATGCCGCCAGTGCAAGTTCTGCCTGTCGCGCAAGACCAACCTGTGCCAGCTGATCCGCGGCACGCAGGGCAAGGGCCTGATGCCCGACGCCACCAGCCGCTTCAGCATGGACGGCAAGCCCCTCTTCCACTACATGGGCACCAGCACCTTCAGCAACTACACGGTGGCGCCCGAGATCTCGCTGGCCAAGATCCGTGAAGACGCGCCTTTCGACAAGGTCTGCTACATCGGCTGCGGCGTCACCACCGGCATCGGCGCGGTGATCTTCACCGCCAAGGTCGAGGCCGGCGCCAACGTGGTGGTGTTTGGCCTCGGCGGGATTGGCCTGAATGTGATCCAGGGCGCGAGGATGGTGGGTGCAGACAAGATCATCGGCGTGGATATCAACCCGGCCCGCCAGGAGATGGCGCGCAAGTTCGGCATGACGCACTTCATCAACCCCAAGGAGGTGGAGAACGTGGTGGATGCCATCGTGCAGCTCACCGACGGCGGCGCCGACTACAGTTTCGAGTGCATTGGCAACACCACCGTGATGCGCCAGGCGCTCGAATGCACGCACAAGGGCTGGGGGCGCAGCATCATCATCGGCGTGGCCGAGGCCGGAGCCGAGATCAGCACCCGCCCCTTCCAGCTGGTCACCGGCCGCAAATGGGAAGGCTCGGCCTTCGGCGGCGCGCGCGGCCGCACCGATGTGCCCAGGATCGTGGACTGGTACATGGAGGGCAAGATCAACATCGACGACCTGATCACCCACACCATGCCGCTGGAAGACATCAACAAGGGGTTCGACCTGATGAAGCGCGGCGAATCCATCCGCGGCGTGGTTATTTATTGATGGAATCAGCCGCTAGCGTTTTATCCATAAGCGCTTGCAGCTACCAAATTTGATATCCATGACCTTCACTGACCTTGAACTGACCAGCGAACACGCCTGCTTTGGTGGCGTGCAGCGCTATTACAAGCACAACTCCTCCGAAATCGGCTTGCCGATGCGCTTTGGCCTGTACCTGCCCCCGCAGGCGCTGGCCGGGCAGAAACAGCCCCTGCTGACCTACCTGGCCGGCCTGACCTGCAACGAGGAAACCTTTGCGATCAAGGCCGGCGCACAGCGCCTGGCGGCCGAACTGGGGTTGGCCCTCCTCACCCCCGACACCAGCCCGCGCGGTGCGGGCATCCTGGGAGAAAGCAACCACTGGGAGTTCGGCGTGGGCGCCGGCTTCTATCTGGACGCCACCGAGATGCCCTGGGCCGGCCACTGGTGCATGGAAAGCTACCTCGTCAAGGAATTGCTGCCCGATGTGGCGGCGCAGTTTGCCCTCGACGACCAGCGCCTGGGCCTGTTCGGGCATTCGATGGGGGGTCACGGCGCCCTCACGCTCGCCTTGCGTCACCCCGGTGTGTTCCGCAGCGTCTCGGCCTTTGCGCCGATTTGCGCGCCCACCCAGTGCCCGTGGGGGCACAACGCCTTCACCGGGTACCTGGGCCAGGATGAAAGCACCTGGGGCGCCCATGACGCGAGTGTGCTCATGGGCCAGCAAACCAGCGCGCCCTATCCCCAGGGCATCCTGATCGACCAGGGTCTGGCCGACCAGTTTCTGGCCACCCAGCTGCATCCGCATCGGTTCGAGGAGGCCTGCGCACAAGTCGGCCAGCCGCTCACGCTGCGCAAGCACGCGGGTTACGACCATGGCTACTATTTCGTCCAGACTTTCCTGGCCGACCACCTGCGGCACCACGCCACCGCGCTGGCCTGAGCATTAATTTCCAGTTAAGCAGCGCTACGGACAATCCTTCCATGCTTTTGTCTTTGCAGCGCCTGCAGCGCCTTGTGTTCGGCCGTCGCGCTGTCACCCACCCTCCTCATGCCACCCGAGACATCCACCCCGCATGGGTCGTGGTGCTGGCCAGCGCCTGGCTGGCCACCGCATGCAATGTGCCGCTGTGGCGTGAAGTGGCGGCGCTGCCCGGCCAGGGCACGCTGCGCGGCTGGGGCTTTGCGCTGGCGTTTGCCGTGATTGTTGCGGCGGGCAACGCCGCATTGCTCAGCCTGCTGGCCTGGCGCTGGACGCTCAAGCCCGCCATCACCGTGATGCTGCTCATGGCCGCCTTCGGCGCCTATTTCATGCTCGCCTATGGCATCGCCATCGACGCCAGCATGCTGGTCAATGTGATGCAGACCGATGTGAAAGAGGCCGGCGACCTGCTCAACTGGCGCATGCTGGCCACCGTGCTGGCCCTCACGGCACCGCCCCTGCTGTGGCTCTACCGCCGGCCGGTGCGCCGCATGCATGCCTTTCGCCACATGGCACACAACGGCGCACTGCTGGTGGGGGCCATCGTGGTCATCGTGGTCTGCCTGTTGCTGGTGTTCCAGGAATTCGCCTCCACCATGCGCAACCACACCAAGCTGCGCTACCTGATCAACCCGCTCAACAGCGTGTACGCGCTGGGCAGCATTGCCACCAAGCCGCTGCGGCTGGACACCAGCACGCTGATGCCCCTGGGCCGCGACGCACAGCTGGGCGCCAGCTACGCAGGCCAGCAAAAGCCGCCCCTGCTGGTGCTGGTGCTGGGCGAAACCGGCCGCAGCGTGAACTTCGGCCTGAACGGCTACGCCCGCCCCACCACGCCGCTGCTGTCGGCCCGCAGTGACCTAGTCACGGCGCGCAACGCGTGGTCGTGCGGCACCAGCACGGCGGCCTCGGTGCCCTGCATGTTCTCGCACCTGGGGCGCAGCGGCTTCGAGTCACGCAAGGCCAATTATGAAAGCCTGATCGATGTGCTGCACCACGCGGGTCTGGCCGTGCTGTGGCTGGACAACCAGGCCGGCTGCAAGGGCGTGTGCGAGCGCGTCGGCCAGGTGCATACCACGGCCCTGCCAGACCCGGCCCTGTGCCCTGACGGCGAGTGCCTCGACCCCATCATGCTCAAGGACCTGGACAAGCGCCTGGCTGAACTGCCCGCCGAGCAGCGCAACCGCGGCACCGTGCTGGTGATGCACCAGATGGGCAGCCACGGCCCGGCCTACTACAAGCGATCGGCCCAGGCCCTGAAGAAGTTCCAGCCCGAATGCACCGCCACCGCCCTGCAGGAATGCACGCAGGAGCAGGTGGTGAATGCCTACGACAACAGCATCGTGCAGACCGACCAGTTCCTCGATTCCGTGCTCCATTGGCTTTCAACCCAATCCCAGCAAGCGCAAACAGCGATGATGTACGTCGCGGACCATGGCGAATCTCTGGGCGAGAACAACATCTACCTGCATGGCCTGCCCTATGCCATCGCACCCGATGTGCAAAAGCATGTGCCCTGGATCACCTGGCTCTCGCCCGCCATGCAGTCACGCACCCATCTGACCACGGGCTGCCTGCAAAAGGACCTGACCGAGCGGCGCATCAGCCATGACCACTACTTCCATTCGGTGCTGGGCCTGATGGACGTGAAGACCAGCGCCTACAACCCCGCGCTGGACATGTTTGCAGGCTGCCGCCCGGCGGGCTGACAACGCGCGGCCTCACCGCGCCCCCTGCCACCCTATCGCCTCGCTCAGCAAGTGCCCCTGAAACACCTGGGCAATCGGTGACAGCTGCTTGCCCCGAGGCCAGACCAGGTGCCACTGCGACCGGATGGGAAAGCCCTGCACCGGGAGAACCGCCAGACCCTCGTGGTGCGCACCGAGCGCATGGCGGGAGAGGATGGAAACGCCCAGTTGCCCCTCCACAGATTCCTTGATGGCCTCGTTGCTGCCCAGCTCCAGCACAGCGGTCGGGGTAAAACCCCGCTGGCGCAGGTGCGCATCGGTGGCCATGCGGGTACCCGAGCCTTTTTCGCGCAGGATGAACCGCTCTCCCTGCAGCTGCGCCAGCGTGACGCGCTTTCTGAGCGCCAGCGGGTGGGTGGCGGCGGCAATGACCACCAGCGGGTTGGGCATCAGGATCTGGTCCTCCAGCGGCAGGTCGGCCGGCGGCATGGACATGACGTAGAGATCGTCCAGGTTGCTGCGCAGGCGCGTGATGACGTGGTCGCGGTTGAGGATTTCAAGCGAAATGTCGATCTGCGGATGCAGCTTGCAGAAACTGCCCAGCAGGCGGGGGATGAAGTATTTGGCGGTGCTCACCACGGCGACCTTCAGGCGCCCGCTGGTCAGCCCCTTGGCGCCCGCCACGCGCTGCTCGAACGCATCCCACTCGCCGGCAATGGCCCGCGCCGTGCGGGCCAGGACCTGCCCGGCCTCGGTAAGGTGAACCCGGCGCGAGACCACTTCGTACAGCGGCATGCCCACGGCCTGCGTCACCTCGCGCAGCTGCATCGATGCCGTGGGCTGCGTGACGTGCATGCGCCTGGCGGCGGCGCTGACACTGCCGGTTTCGGCCAGCGCCAGAAAAAGCCGCAACTGGCGAAACGTGATATTCATCGATTTTTATCTATGGATGACTGCATTCGAATCGATTTTACTTTGCACTATGGACTGCATAGCATTCCGGCCAAAGGAGTTGAACGATGCACAGCTTGCTGGACCCTGCGGTCCTATTTTTTGCCCTGGGGGTGTTTGCGGGCCTGGTCCGCTCCAACCTGGAGATGCCTGCGGCCATCTCGAAATTCTTGTCGATCTACCTGCTGATGGCGCTGGGCCTGAAGGGCGGCTTTGCGCTGGCGGCATCGGGCTTTACTCCCAGCGTTGCCAGCAGCCTGGGGCTGGCGGTGCTGCTGGCCGTGGTGGTGCCGCTGGCGGGCTATGTGGTGCTGCGGCGCGTGCTGTCGGGCTTCAACGCAGCGGCCGTGGCGGCCACCTATGGATCGGTGAGCGCGGTGACGTTTGTGACGGCCACGCAGTACCTGGAGTCGCAATCGGTGCCCTACGGCGGCTACATGGCGGCCGTCATGGCACTGATGGAGTCACCAGCCATCATCCTGGCAGTGATGCTGGCCAATGCACTGCGGCAGCGTCAGGCGGCGCCGGCAACTGCCGCAATTCCCATCACCCGCGTGCAGCCCGTGGTGGCGATGGCATCGGTGGGTGGGGCAACCCTGGGCGCGGGGGCCATGGGCAACGGTGGCACAGCAACGGCCCCACCGGGGCCGCGCCTGGCGATAGGCAAGATCCTGCACGAATCGTTTACCGATGGCACGCAATTGCTGCTGCTGGGTGCCATGGTGATTGGCCTGGTGACGGGCGATGCAGGCAAGGCAGCCATGCAGCCCTTCTCGGGCGACCTGTTCAAGGGCATGCTGTGCCTGTTCTTGCTGGACATGGGACTTTCTACCGCGCGCAACCTGCCCGCCGTGCGCCGGCAATCGCCCTGGCTGCTGGCCTATGCGGTGCTGGGGCCGTTGCTGCATGCCAGCCTGGCGGTTGCTCTGGCCTGGCTGCTGCAGGTGCCCGTGGGCGACGCCGTGCTGCTGGCGGTGTTGGCGGCCAGCGCGTCGTACATCGCCGTGCCCGCGGTGGTGCGCTTTGCCATCCCCGAGGCAGAACCCTCGCTGTATGTCAGCCTGTCGCTGGGGGTGACGTTTCCGCTCAATATCGTGCTGGGCATTCCGCTGTACACGCAGGTGGTGCAGCGGCTGTGGCAAGGATAGTTCGCACCAGCCTTCACCCTCTCGGCGCCACAGCCGCGCAGCCGGCTCAGAACAGGCTGCCCTGCCCCCGAGCCAGCCCCGGGCGAAACTGGTCCAGGTCCAGTTCCACGCGCTCGCGGTTCAGCCCCAGCCTGCGGCAGGCGCCGGTGAAGCGCTGGCGCAGCAGGTCGGCCCACAGGCCGCTGCCCTTCATGCGGGTCGTGTAGTCGCTGTCGTAGGTTTTGCCTGCGCCGCGCTGGGCGTTGTCGAGGTTGTGCAGATCTTGCACGCGGGCCATCACGCGGGCGGCGCGCTGGGGGTAATGCAGCGCCAGCCATTCGCGAAACAGCGCATCCAGCTCCCAGGGCAGGCGCAGCACGGTGTAGAAGGCGCTGCGCGCACCCGCATCGCGCGCGGCCTCCAGCACCTGCTCCATGTCTTCGGTGATGAAGGGAATCTGCGGCGCCACGCTCACCCCCACGGGCACGCCGGCCTCGGCCAGGGTTTGGATGGTGCGCAGGCGCCGGTGCGGCGCGGCCGCGCGCGGCTCCATGCGCCGGGCCAGCTGCGCATCCAGCGTGGTGATGGTCACATACACCGCCGCCAGGCGCTGCGCCGCCAGCGGCACCAGCAGGTCGAGGTCGCGCTCGACCCCACTGCTCTTGGTGAGGAGCGAAAATGGATGCCGCGCATCGCGCAGCACCTCGATCACGCCGCGCGTGAGCCGCAGCTCGCGCTCCACCGGCTGGTAGCAGTCGGTGGCCGAGCCGATATTCAGCAGGCGCGGCACATGGCCAGGGCGTGACAGCTCGGAGCGCAACACCGCGGCAATGTTGTGCTTGGCAATGATCTGCGTCTCGAAATCCAGCCCTGGCGACAGGTTCAGATAACTGTGCGTGGGCCGGGCATAGCAATAGACGCAGCCATGCTCACAACCCCGGTAGGGGTTGACCGAGTGGTCAAAAAAGATGTCGGGAGAGTCGTTGGCGCACAGCGCGCTGCGTGCGGTTTCCAGGTGCACGCGGGTGGGTGGCGGCACGGCCTGGCCCGCATCCTCCAGTGGGAAATCCCAGCCATCATCCACTGCCGTGCGGGTATCGTGCATGAACCGGTGGGGCATGAACGTGGCGGCACCCCGGCCGCGAATGGCGTGGATGGAAATGCGCGCTTCGGGCGGCAAGCCGCCGGGCAGATCATCGGGGTGGGCTTCACTTTGCATAACTGTACAAATATACAGTTTTTTAGCTTATCCATGCAAGAAACCGCACCCGCTTTGACCACGCTATGCAGTGCGAGATTCGCGATCCACTACAGTCCCGGCCTTTACAACTAGCTTTCGAGGTACTGCATGGCGCGCAAACCCCAGATCATCCTGTCATCCCTGGACCTGGACCGCATTGAGGCATTGCTGGCGGCGATTCCGACCAGCGTTTTCCCGGGCAAGGCCGACCTGCAGGCAGAGCTGGACCGCGCCGATGTGCTGGCGCCCGAGGAAATTCCGCCGAATGTGGTGACCATGAACTCCACGGTGCAGTTCACGATGCAGGAAACCGGCAAGGAGTTCTGCCTGACACTGGTGTACCCACGCGACATGGACGGCAGCGCCGACCGCATCTCGATCTTTGCCCCCGTGGGCAGTGCCTTGCTGGGCCTGTCGGTGGGCGATGAACTGGCCTGGCCCGGCCCTGGCGGCAAGGCCATGACCGTGCGGGTGAAAAGCATCGTCTACCAGCCCGAGAGTGCGGGCGAACTGCACCGCTGAACGGCAGGAGCAATCACGCCATCAGGCCCCAATGGCTGGTGGTCACCGCCACCAGCATGCCGGTGCCCACCAGCCCGGCCTGCCAGCGCAGCGCCGTGCTCCAGGACGGCACATGGCGCTCCACACGCTCATACAGCTGCCACCCCGCCATCAGCGACAAGGCGAAGGCCGCCAGCATGCCCAGCGCATTCCAGGCGGGCGATTCGGGCCACAGGTGGCCGACCACCGCATTGACCAGCAGGCACACCGGAAAGTGCACCAGAAACACCGAGTACGACCGCTGCCCGAGCCGCACCACCGGTGCGAGCCCCGGCCACTGCCGCCAGCGGGGTGACCGCAGCGCCCATGCCAGCGCGAGCGCCGTCACCAGCGCCACGGCAATACGCTCCCGGAAATCCAGCGCCAGGGCGGCGGCACCCAGCACGGCAATGGCCGCCATCCACCCGCCGGCGCGCGGTGCCTGCACTGCCCAATAGGCCATCATGCCCATACCATAGGCGCCCAGGAAATACAGGGCCCACATATCGATTTGCGGCTGGCGATTGAACGCCAGCAACGAGGCGGCCGTGCCGCCCACCACCAGCGCACGCCCCGCCCAGGCGGCGTGGTGCGTCCGCTCTCCGGTGCAAAACGCCCGCACCAGCGCGAACAGCAGCACGGAACACACGAAAAGCTGAAAGTCGATGGCGACGTACCATACGCCCGCCGACAGCGCCTCTTCGCCCACGATGTCCTGCAGCAGCAGCGCATTGGCCACCAGCTGGGCCAGATCGGGCGCACCGGGCACCGAGGGGTGATCCGTCCAGTTGCGCACCAGCGCCGCCACCACCACGGCCAGCAACAGCGCCACGGCATAGGGCACCACCAGCCGCACGAAACGCCGTGCGATCTGCTGGCTGGCGCTGTCAAACCGCGCCAGCCCCCGGGGCGCCAGGCTGCTGGCTGCAAGATAACCGCCCAGCACCAGAAACACCTGCACGGCCATGCGCCCGTACTCGTACAGCCAAGCCATCAAATCCGGTGCCAGCGGCTGCGCGATGTCCGACATGGGGCCATAAAAAGCAAGGTGATGCCACACGATGGCGGCGCAGGCAAGGCCCTTGGCCATGTCGATCAGCGGCGTGCGGGAGTGAGCAGAGGTCATGCAGAAAAGCAGAGCGGCGGCAGGGTGCCTGCCATGGCGCGGGGCGAAAAACCTTCTATTGTCCACTTTCTGGCAAACGCGTGCTGGAGCCCGTACCGGGACCCGCTCGGCAGGTACCCAGGTCATCGCTTTTTTCAACATCTCTTGAATTTATCGAATTTTCAGTAATTACTGAAAATTCGATAAATCACAGGCACAATGCGTGTCCATGACCTATGTCAATCATTTACCTCCTTTGAATCGCCAGTTCGTGGCCCATTTCGGCGAAATGGGCAGCCGCTGGGGCATCAACCGCACCGTGGGCCAGATGTATGCCCTCATCTTCCTGTCGCCCCGCCCGCTGAATGCGGACGAGATTGCCGAAGCCCTGGAGTTTTCGCGCTCCAACGTGAGCATGGGCCTCAAGGAGCTGCAATCCTGGCGCCTGGTCAAGCTCAGCCACCAGCCCGGCGACCGGCGCGAGTACTTCGAGGCGCCCAAGGATGTGTGGGAGATCTTCCGCGTGCTGGCCGAAGAACGCCGCCGCCGCGAGATCGAGCCCACGTTGTCCATGCTGCGCATGGCGCTGCTCGAAGCGCCCACGTCGGACGAAGAGCGCCATGCCCAGGAGCGCATGCGCGACATGCACGAGCTGATCGACCGGCTCATGACCTGGTTTGACGACGTGCAGCGCCTCGCCCCCGAAACGGCGATGCAGCTGATGGGCATGGGCACGGCCGTCACCCGCGTGCTCGAATTCAAGGACCGGCTCACCGGCAAAGGCGCCGCCGCCAAGGACAAGGGGGTTTGACGATGGACACCTTCATGCTGTCGCGGCTGCAATTTGCCGCCAACATCAGTTTCCACATCCTGTTTCCCACCATCACGATCGCGCTGTGCTGGTTCCTGGTGTTCTTCCGCCTGCGCCACGACGCCACGCGTGGCACTCCGGCTGCGGCGGGCTGGGAGCAGGCCTACTATTTCTGGACCAAGGTGTTCGCGCTGACCTTTGCCATGGGCGTGGTCTCGGGCATCACCATGAGCTTCCAGTTCGGCACCAACTGGCCGGGCTTCATGGAACACGCGGGCAACATCGCCGGGCCGCTGCTGGGCTATGAGGTGCTCTCCGCCTTCTTCCTCGAAGCCACGTTCCTGGGCATCATGCTGTTCGGCCGCGGCCGCGTGTCCGACCGTGTGCACCTGGTGGCTACGCTGATGGTGGCTTTTGGCACCACGCTGTCGGCCTTCTGGATCCTGAGCCTGAACTCGTGGATGCAGACGCCCGCCGGCTACGAAATCATCGATGGCAAGTTCCATGCGGTGGACTGGCTGGCCATCGTGTTCAACCCCTCGTTCCCCTACCGCCTGGGCCACAAGCTGCTGGCCTCGGCCCTCACGGCAGGCTTTCTGATCGCCGGGGTGAGCGCATGGCAGCTCCTCAAGGGCACGGCCACCGAGGGCACGCGCAAGGCACTGCGCACCGCCATCACGGCCGTGGCCCTCGTGATTCCGCTGCAGATCTTCATGGGCGACCTGCACGGCCTGAACACGCTGCAGCACCAGCCCGCCAAGATCGCCGCCATCGAAGGCATCTGGCACACCGAAAAAGGCGCTCCCCTCACACTGTTCGGCTGGCCCAACGAGAAGGAAAGCCGCACCGACTACGCCCTGCAGATCCCCAAGGGGGCCAGTCTGATCCTGGCGCACGACGCCGACGCGGAACTCAAGGGCCTGAACGAATTTCCCGGCGCCCACCCGCCCGTGGCGCCCGTTTTCTGGGGTTTTCGCGTGATGGTGGGCCTGGGCCTGCTGATGCTGGCCGTTGCCTGGGTGGCCGCCTGGGTGCTGTACCGGCGCCGCGCACACGACCTTGCCACCCTGCCCCGCCCCTTGCTGTACACGCTGGTGGGCATGGCGTTCTCGGGCTGGGTGGCCACGCTGGCCGGCTGGTACGTGACCGAAATCGGTCGCCAGCCCTATCTGGTCTATGGCCTGTTCAGGACGGCAGACGCCGTGGCACCGCACGCACCCGCCATGGTCGCCGGCACGCTGGCGGCCTATCTCACGGTCTATGTGCTGCTGCTCACGGCCTATGTCGGCGTGATCAAGTACATGGCCGAGCACTCGACCCTGCCCCTGCCCGCCGTGGCGCCCCCGGCACCCGCTCAAGCCAGTTGAGGAACCCCCATGGAAACGCTGACCTGGGCCACGGCCCTGCCCCTGATCTTCATGGCCATCATGGGCCTGGCGCTGCTGGCCTATGTGATCCTGGACGGCTACGACCTGGGCGTTGGCATGCTGCTGCCCTTCGCCACCGATGCCGAAAAAGACGTGATGGTGTCCAGCATCGGCCCCTTCTGGGACGCCAACGAGACCTGGCTGGTGCTGGGCATCGGCGTGCTGCTGATCTGCTTTCCGATGGCGCACGGCATGGTGCTGTCGGCCCTGTACCTGCCCGTGGCGGTGATGCTGCTGGGCCTGGTGCTGCGCGGCGTGGCATTCGACTTTCGCGTCAAGGCCCGCGACGCCCACAAGGCCACCTGGAACCGCGTGTTCGCCGCCGGCTCGCTGGTCACGACGCTGTCCCAGGGCTGGATGCTGGGCGCCTACATCACGGGCTTTCAGCGTGACCTGTGGGGAATGCTGTTTGCCACCGGCATCGCGCTCACCCTGCCCGCCGCCTACGCCATGCTGGGCGTGGGCTGGCTCATCATGAAGACCGATGGCGAACTGCAGCGCAAGGCCGCCCGCTGGGGCCAGGGCGCCCTGTGGCCCATGGGCTTCGCGCTCATGGGAATCTCGCTGGCCACGCCGCTGGTCAGCCGCACGGTGTTCGACAAATGGTTTGTGCTGCCCGAGCTGTTCGCCCTGCTGCCGATTCCGCTGGCGTGCGTGGCGGCGTTCTTTGCCATCCGCCATGTGCTGGCAGCACCGCGCGTGGTAGCGGCTGGTTATGGCTGGATCGTGTTCGCGGCCACCGTGCTGATCTTCGTACTGGCCTTCTTCGGGCTGGCCTACAGCATCTATCCCTACATCGTGATCGACCGGCTGACGGTGTGGGAGGCGGCCAGCGCCACCGAATCGCTGGCGGTGATCGGGGTGGGGGTGGCGATCACGCTGCCGGCAATCATTCTGTACACCATCTTCATGTACCGGGTGTTCTGGGGGAAGGCGCGGGAGTTGACTTACGGGTTGTGAGTTTTGGGGTTGGATTGGGGTTCGGCAATTTGCTGGATTGCGCTCGTAGCTATTGTTTTTGCAGTTTGCTGCGTGCGTTTGCTGAGGGCGGAGGCCGGGTCTCGCCCCGGCGGGCGAGGTACTTTTCTTTGCTTCGCCAAAGAAACGTACCCAAAAGAAAGGCGACCCACAGTCTGCGACCCCCACGCTATGCGTGGGGGCAAACCTGCGTCGGAGCGGTTGCGGGGTGCGCCGTGGAACTCGCTTTGCGCTGCGCGCCGCTCGGACAACCACGGCGAGTCAGTTGACGAGGCATGGGCGCACTGGCGCCCATGCTCACCCCGCAACCGCCCCGCCGCAGGCGCAGCCAGATGGGGTAGCGGCCAAACATCCGTTCGGGCCATCGCTGCGCTCGGCCCAGGTTGCGCAGCGCGAGGCGCTTGCGCCCGCGAGAGGGGGCCGAGCGCAGCGATGGCCCGTGGGGCTGTTGGTTGTTTGGCTGCCCCAAGCCCTTCTGGCTGCGCCTGGGGCGCGCAGGGCGCGGGGTGAGCGGGTGTGCCGCAGGACACACCCGCTTCGTCAACTGACTCGCCGTGGTTGTCTGAACGCAGCTGTGCAGCAGCGAAGTGAGTTCCACGGCGCGCCCCGCGACCGAGCACCCCAGGTTGCGGGTTTTTGGGGTCAGACACCCATTTCACTGCGATGCGTAGCACCGCACCCCTTCGGGGCGAGCCGTAGGCTCGGTGAATTGGGGCTCTGACCCCAAAAACCCGTCGCAGACAGCAGGGTCGCCTTTTCTTTGCTTACTTTCTTTTGGCGAAGCAAAAGAAAGTGAGTCGGCCGCCGGGCCGAGACCCGGCCTCCGACCTCAGCCAAGGCATAGTCAAAACCACAAAAACAATAGCTGCCAGCGCAAGACACACAAGCGCCACAGCCAAAATTACAACTTCAACCGCGCCCGCGCCGCCTCATACTCACCCCGCAGTTTGGCCACCAGCTCCGCCGTACTGGTCACTGCATTGATCGCCCCGATACCCTGCCCGCAACCCCAGATATCCTTCCACGCCTTCTTGGCGTCGCCACCAAAGTTCATCTTGCTCGGGTCGGACTCGGGCAGGTTGTCCGGGTCCATGCCCGCCGCGCGGATCGACGGCGCCAGGTAGTTGCCGTGCACGCCGGTGAACAGGTTGCTGTAGACGATGTCGTCCGAACTGCCTTCCACGATGGCCTGCTTGTAGGCATCCGAGGCCCGCGCCTCGTGCGTGGCAATGAAGGCCGAGCCGATGTAGCCAAAGTCCGCACCCATGGCCTGCGCGGCCAGCACCGCGCCGCCGCTGGCAATGGAGCCGCTGAGCGCCACCGGGCCGTCGAACCACTGGCGGATCTCCTGGATCAGCGCAAACGGGCTCTTCACGCCCGCATGGCCACCCGCGCCGGCCGCCACGGCGATCAGGCCGTCGGCGCCCTTTTCAATTGCCTTGTGCGCGAACTTGTTGTTGATGATGTCGTGCAGCACGATGCCGCCCCAGGCATGCACGGCCTGGTTCACGTCTTCGCGGGCGCCCAGGCTGGTGATGATGATCGGCACCTTGTACTTGGCGCAGACCTGCATGTCATGCTCCAGCCGGTCGTTGCTCTTGTGCACGATCTGGTTGATGGCAAAGGGCGCGGCAGACTTGTCGGGGTGGGCCTGGTTGTAGGCGGCCAGGGCTTCGGTGATCTCGGCCAGCCACTCGTCCAGCAGCTCGGCGGGGCGGGCGTTGAGCGCGGGCATGGCTCCCACCACGCCGGCCTTGCACTGCTCGATCACCAGCTTGGGGTTGCTGATGATGAACAGCGGCGATGCGATCACGGGCAGTGACAGGTTCTGCAACACGGGGGGCAGTTTCGACATGGCAACAACTTTCCGAAAATATGAATGAAACATGCCTTTAGCGCTTATTCCAAAAGCGCTAGCAGCTATCATTTTTTAGCAGACAGTCCCTGCACCGCAGGGAGCTTTCACAGGGCAGGCAGTCTCAGAAGGCGTCCAGCGCCAGATCGGTCACGCTGGCGGCGCCTTCGACAATGCTGTCGCGCAGGCCCGGTGCCTTGACCAGGATGTGCTCGGCATAGAACTGCGCCGTGGTGATTTTTGCGCGCAGGAAGGCTTCGTCCTGTCCCTTGGGCAACAGGTCCTCGGCCACCAGCAGGCTGCGCGCCAGCTGCCAGCCCGCCACGAGCTTGCCTGCCAGCAGGAGATAAGGCACGCTGCCGGCAAAAACCGCATTGGGGCTGACCTTGGCGCCCCCGATGACGAAGTCCACCACATCCAGGAAGGCCTGGCGTGCCGCCGCAAGCCGGCGCGCCACGGTCTTGGCGGCGGGGGTGCCGCTGGCCAGCAGTTCGGCTTCGGTTTTTTCGATCTGCGCGGCAATCGCCCTGGCCGTCTGGCCGCCGTCGCGCGCGGTCTTGCGGCCCACCAGGTCGTTGGCCTGGATGGCGGTGGTGCCTTCGTAGATGGTCAGGATCTTGGCGTCGCGGTAGTACTGCGCCGCGCCCGTTTCCTCGATGAAGCCCATGCCGCCGTGCACCTGCACGCCCAGGCTGGCGACTTCCGGGCTCATCTCGGTGCTGTAGCCCTTGACCAGCGGCACCATGAATTCATAGAACGTGGCGTTCTGCTTGCGCACCTCGGCATCGGGGTGGTGGTGGGCGGCATCATAGGCAGCCGCCGCCACGGTGGCCATGGCGCGGCAGCCTTCTGTGGTGGCGCGCATGGTCATGAGCATGCGGCGCACGTCCGGGTGGTGGATGATGGCTGCGCTGGCGTTGATGCTGCCGTCCACGGGGCGGCTCTGCACGCGGTCCTTGGCGTACTGCACGGCCTTCTGGTAGGCGCGCTCGGCCACCGCGATGCCCTGCATGCCCACGCCATAGCGCGCGGCGTTCATCATGATGAACATGTATTCCAGGCCACGGTTCTCCTGGCCCACCAGGTAGCCCACGGCGCCACCATGGTCGCCAAACTGCAGCACAGCCGTGGGGCTGGCCTTGATGCCCAGCTTGTGCTCGATGCTCACGCAATGTGCATCGTTGCGCGCGCCCAGGCTGCCATCCTGGTTGACGAGGAATTTGGGCACGACGAACAGGCTGATGCCCTTCACGCCCTCGGGCGCTCCCGCCACGCGGGCCAGCACGAGGTGGACGATGTTCTCGGCCATGTCGTGCTCGCCCCAGGTGATGAAGATCTTGGTACCGAAAACCTTGTACGTGCCGTCGGGCTGCGGCTCGGCCCTGGTACGCACGAGCGCGAGGTCGGAGCCGGCCTGCGGCTCGGTCAGGTTCATGGTGCCGGTCCACTGGCCGGAGATGAGTTTCTCGAGGTAGATAGCCTTGAGCTCGTCGCTGCCGGCGGTCAGCAGCGCCTCGATGGCGCCATCGGTCAGCAGCGGGCACAGCGCGAAGCTCATGTTGGCGCTGTTGAGCATTTCCGTGCAGGCCGCGCCAATGGTCTTGGGCAAACCCTGGCCGCCGAAGTCTTGCGGGTGCTGCAGGCCCTGCCAGCCGCCTTCGGTGAACTGGCGAAACGCGTCCTTGAAGCCCGGCGTGGCGGTGACCACGCCGTCCTTCCAGGACGACGGATTCTTGTCGCCCTCGAAGTTGAGCGGAGCCAGCACGCCCTCGGTGAACCTGGCGCACTCTTCCAGCACGGCAGCGGCGGTGTCCAGGCCGGCGTCCTCGAAGCCGGGGATCTGCGCGATCTGTTCAATATGGGCCAGGTGCTGCATGTTGAACAGCATGTCCTTGACGGGGGCGGTGTAGCTCATGGGGTTCTCCGAGAGGATGCAATGTCAAAAAAAAGGCATCGCAAGCGATGCCTTTTTGCGGGCGGACAGGCTTTAAAGCGCCTTGACCAGTTCCGGAACAGCCGCAAACAGATCCGCCTCCAGCCCATAGTCGGCCACGCTGAAGATCGGCGCCTCGGGATCCTTGTTGATCGCCACGATCACCTTCGAGTCCTTCATGCCCGCCAGGTGCTGGATCGCCCCCGAGATGCCCGCTGCCACGTACAGCTGCGGCGCCACGATCTTGCCGGTCTGGCCCACTTGCCAGTCGTTGGGGGCGTAGCCCGCGTCCACCGCTGCGCGGCTGGCACCCAGAGCAGCGCCGAGCTTGTCGGCCAGCGGGGTCATGACTTCGTCGAACTTTTCCTTGCTGCCCAGGGCCCGACCACCCGAGACGATGATCTTGGCGGCGGTCAGCTCGGGGCGGTCGCTCTTGGCGATTTCGCTGCCCATGAACTTGCTCTTGCCTGCATCGTTGGTGGCGGTTGCGGTTTCCACTGCGGCGCAGCCACCGGTGGCAGCTGCGGCGTCAAAGCCGGTGGTGCGCACGGTGATGATCTTGACGCTGTCTGCGCTTTGCACGGTGGCGATGGCGTTGCCGGCGTAGATGGGGCGCTCGAAGGTGTCTTGGCTCACCACCTTGGTGATGTCGCTGATCTGGGCGACGTCGAGCTTGGCGGCCACGCGGGGGGCGACGTTCTTGCCGCCTGCGGTGGCGGGGAACAGGATGTGGCTGTAGTTGCCTGCGATGGCCAGCACTTGCGCTGCGACGTTCTCGGCCAGGCCGTGTTCGAGGCCGGGGGCGTCGGCGTGGATGACTTTGGCGACGCCGGCAATTTGTGCAGCGGCCTGGGCGGCGGCGCCTGCGTTGTGGCCGGCGACCAGGATGTGGACTTCGCCACCGCAGGCGGCTGCGGCGGTGACGGTGTTGAGGGTGGCGCCCTTGATGGTGGCGTTGTCGTGTTCGGCAATAACGAGGGTGGTCATTTCTTGTGCTCCTTAGATGACTTTGGCTTCGTTCTTGAGTTTGTCGACCAGGGCGGCGACGTCGGCCACTTTGATGCCGGCGCCGCGTTTGGCGGGTTCGGTCACCTTCAGGGTTTTGAGGCGCGGGGCTACATCGACGCCGAGGTCTTCGGGCTTGACGGTGTCGAGCTGCTTTTTCTTGGCCTTCATGATGTTGGGCAAGGTGACGTAGCGGGGCTCGTTCAGGCGCAGGTCGGTGGTGATGACGGCGGGCAGCGAAAGCTGCAGGGTTTCCAGGCCGCCGTCGACTTCGCGGGTGACGCTGACTTGGTCGGCCGTGAGTTCAACCTTGCTGGCGAAGGTGGCCTGGGGCAGGTCAGCGAGGGCAGCGAGCATCTGGCCGGTCTGGTTGGCGTCGTCGTCGATGGCTTGTTTGCCCAGGATGATGAGGCCCGGTTGTTCTTTGTCCACCAGGGCCTTGAGCAGCTTGGCCACGGCCAGGGGCTGCAGTTCTTCGTTCGTCTCCACCAGGATGGCGCGGTCGGCACCAATGGCCATGGCGGTGCGCAGGGTTTCCTGGCATTGCGCCACGCCGCAGCTGACGGCAATGACTTCGGCGACCAGGCCTTTTTCTTTCAGGCGCACCGCCTCTTCAACGGCGATTTCGTCAAACGGGTTCATGCTCATCTTCACGTTGGCAATGTCCACTCCGCTGCCGTCCGATTTGACGCGGACTTTCACGTTGTAGTCCACCACGCGTTTGACTGGGACCAGGACCTTCATTGCTGCGACTCCTCAATAGAGTTGGTTGAATTGACGTTTACGTTAAACGAAACATTCTATGCCGCACTGCAGCGAAATCGCTGCGACGGGCGATGCAAAGACACAAAACGAACGATCGTGCTTTTTGTGGATTATAGGCCAGTGTGTCCACCCTTTGTCCAGCCCCTGTGTCACCTGCGGGTCGGGATTCAGGCGACCGCCGGGGTTGGGCGGGCCTCCGGCGGTGCAGGCCGGTCCTATGGACTCAGGTGCACGACACGCTGCGGGAAAGGAATGTCGATCCGGTGCGCACGCAGTGCCGCAAGAATGGCGCGGTTGATGTCCGAGCGCAGCCCCAGCGAGCCGTTTTCCGGGTCGGTGATCCAGAACCCCACGGTGAACTCCAGCCCATCGACGCCAAAAGCCGAAAGCGCCACCGCAGGCCCCGGGTCGTGCAGCACGCGCGGGTTGACCAGGGCCGCCTCGCCCAGCAGGCGGGTGACCAGATCGACATCGCTGTCGTAGCCCACGCTGACCACCGTGGACATCCACACGCGCGGGTCGGCCAGCGAGAGGTTTTCCACCCGCTGCGTGATCAGCATCTCATTGGGGACGATGGATTCGCGCCCCACGCCCGAACGGATCACCGTGTAGCGTCCCGTGATGTCGGTGATGCGGCCCTCGAAGCCATCGACGCGCACGTTGTCGCCAATGCGCAAGCTGCGCTCGGCCAGGATCACAAAGCCGCTCACATAGTTGGCCGCCAGCTTCTGCAAGCCAAAGCCGATGCCCACGCCCACGGCACCGCCCAGCACAGACAGGGCGGTGAGATCGATGCCCACGGCAGACAGCGCCAGGATCAGGCCCAGAAACATCAGCAGGGCGCGCGCGGCATTGCTGAACGCCTTGCGCACCGACAGCTCGCTGCCCGTGACCGAGCGCAGCAGGCGTGACTCGATCGCCGACGAGATCCACAGCGCCACGATCAGCACGGCGCAGGCCGTGACAAAGCCTTCGATCATGGTGCGCACCGACAGCGTGGTGGCTCCCACCTTCCAGGTGATCTCGTCGAGTTGCTGCAGCACCAGCGGCAGCAGGCCCGTCACCCACAGCACCATGACCAGCCAGGCCAGCCAGGAAATGGTGCGCTCGATCGGGCGCACCCAGGTGGCCTGCGGAAAGGCCGCCTGCAGCACCTTGACCCCCACGCGGATCACCACCAGCGAGATCAGCACCGGAATGATCACCTTGAACGCCGCCAATGGCACCCACTGTGCCAGCACCGCCCGCGCGGCATAACCCAGGCCCAGCAAGGTCAGCGGAAACAGAACGCCATCTACCACCTTGCGCCCAAACAGGATGGAGCCCGGCTCATTGCGATGCAGCGCGCGGCGCACGGCAGACACCATGAGCCAGGCCAGCGCCACGCAAACGGCCAGCGTACCCAGCTCAATCAGAACGGTGGGCTGCGCGAATGCCCGAAACCACTGCTGCACATCGTCGAAGATCGGCACGTCAGACTGCATGGGCATCAGGACTTCCAGGCGGGAGCACGTTTCTCGGCAAATGCCCGCGCACCCTCTTGCGCCGCCGCATCCATCATATTGGCAGCCATGGCCTGGCCGGCCAGCTGGTAGGCCGCGTCCACGCCCAGCTCGCGCTGCTGGTAGACCAGCGCCTTGCCCATGGCCACGGCAGTGCGTGGTTTTTGCACAATGGATTGCACCAGTTTTTCCACCTCATCATCCAGCGCCTCGGGCTCCACGACCCGGTTCACCAGTCCCTGCGCCAGCGCCGTGGGGGCGTCGATGAAGTCGCCGGTGAGCAGCATTTCCATGGCGCGCTTGGCCGGCACATTGCGCACCAGCGGCACACTGGGCGTGGCACAAAACAGGCCGTAATGGATGCCACTGGTGGCAAAGCTGGCATTGCTGGCCGCCACCGCCAGATCGCACTGCGCCACCAGCTGGCAACCGGCCGCGGTGGCCATGCCCTGCACCCGCGCAACCACGGGCACCGGCAGCTTGTGGATGCTCAGCATCATGCGGCTGCATTGCGCAAAGAGCTGCTGGTACCAGGCGAGATCGGGATGGGCCGCCATGTCCTTGAGATTGTGGCCGGCGCAAAACGCCTTGCCCGCGGCCGCCAGCACCACCACGCGGACGCTGTCATCCCGGGCCACGGCGTCCAGCGCCTGCTGCAGCGCGGCCAGCATCTCCGCGCCCAGCGCGTTGAAGCGGGCGGGATCGTTCAGGGTCAGGGTCACCACACCGCGCGCGTCGCGGGTGGTCTGCAGCAATTCATCAGAATTCGAAATCGTCATGTCTTTACTCCTATGTGTCGCAAGAGCTGGGCCGCCCGCAACCCACGCGGACCCCAAGCCAGTGCCACCGTGGAACTGGCTTTGCCAGGCCACGGATGGCGTCCCCCTCAGGGGGAAGACGCCGCAGGCGGCTCAGGGGGAATTCAAAGATCAGCCAGCACACGCACATGGGCTTCCACGCTGCGCGCCAGGGGGCCCATCACGTAGCCGCCTTCCAGGCACGAGACGATGCGGCCCTTGGCATAGCGCCGGGCGATGTCCATGATCCGGTGGGTGATCCAGGTGTAGTCGGCCTCGACCAGGCCCAGCTGCCCCATGTCATCCTCGCGGTGGCCGTCAAAACCTGCGCTGATGAAGATCATCTCGGGCTTGAAGGCTTCCAGGCGCGGGATCCACATCATCTCGATGATTTCGCGGATATCCATGCCGCGCGTGTAGGCCGGCACCGGCACATTCACCATGTTGGGCGCAGGATTCTGGTCGCCGCTGTAGGGATAGAACGGGTGCTGGAAGATGCCCACCATGAGTGCGCGCGGTTCGTTGGCCAGGATGTCTTCCGTGCCGTTGCCGTGGTGCACATCGAAGTCCACCACCGCCACACGCTGCAGTTTGTAGCGCTGCAGCGCGTATTTGGCCGCCACCGCCACGTTGTTGAAAAAGCAGAAGCCCATGGCCTTGTCACGGCAGGCGTGGTGGCCCGGCGGGCGCACCGCGCAAAACGCGTTGCTGATTTCACCGGCCATCACCGCATCGGTGGCGGCCAGGGCCGCACCGGCGGCGCGCAACGCGGCCTTCCAGGTGTGCGCATTGATCGAGGTGTCGGTATCGAGCTGCGAGTAGGCGGGGCCACCTGCCATCAGATCTTCGTTGAGCAGGTCCGACAGGCCGCGCATGGCCGCCACATGGAGCCGGTTGTGCGCCAGCTCGATATCGGCCAGCGAAGCCTCGGGCGCTTCGTAGCGCTCCAGGGCATCGGCCACGCCGGTGATCAGCAGGCGGTCTTCGATGGCGTCCAGCCGCTCGGGGCATTCGGGATGCCCCGGCCCCATTTCGTGCTTTCGGCAATCGGGATGGGTGAAATAGCCTGTCTTGCTCACAGTGAAATCCCCGTGTCGCTTTTTTCAGATAACGTGGCGCCATGCATGCACAGCTCAAAATCAAGTCTCTTCTGGACCAGCTTAACACGGTGATTGTGGGCAAAAGCGCCCAGGTACAGGACTGCGTGGCCTGCCTGCTGGCGGGCGGGCATCTGCTCATAGAAGACGTGCCGGGCGTGGGCAAGACCACGCTGGCCCACGCGCTGGCGCGCACGTTTGGCCTGCAGTTCGCGCGCGTGCAATTCACGGCCGACCTCATGCCCAGCGACCTCACTGGCGTGTCGGTGTACGAGCGCGGCAAGGAGGCCTTTGTTTTCCACCCCGGTCCGGTGTTCGCCCAGGTGCTGCTGGCCGACGAAATCAACCGTGCCAGCCCCAAGACGCAGAGCGCCCTGCTCGAAGCCATGGAAGAAAAACAGGTGTCGGTGGAGGGGGAAACGCGTGCCCTGCCGCACCCCTTCTTCGTGATCGCCACCCAGAACCCGCACGACCAGCTGGGCACCTTTGCGCTGCCCGAGTCGCAGCTCGACCGCTTCTTGATGCGCATCTCCATCGGCTACCCCGACCGTGCCGCCGAGCGCCTGCTGCTGGCCGGCAGCGACCGGCGCGACCTGGTGGACAGCCTGCTGCCCCTGCTGTCGCAGGACGAGCTGGCGCAACTGCAGCGCCAGGTGCTGGCCGTGCACACCGCCGAGCCGCTGCTCAACTATGTGCAGGACCTGATTGCCGCCACCCGCACGGGCCGCTGGTTTCTGCAGGGGCTGTCGCCGCGCGCGGGCATTGCGCTGGTGCGCGCCGCCAAGGCCCAGGCGCTTATCGAAGGGCGCGACTATGTGGCACCCGACGACGTGCAAGCGGTGCTGCCGCAGACCATTGCGCACCGCCTGGTGCCCGTGGGCGATGCGCGGCGCGGCGCGGTGGAGCAAGTGCGTGCGATGGTCGAGTCGGTGCCCCTGCCTTGAGCCTGCACGCCATGCCGCCCGCCTCTGCCGCCGATGCCGCAGCACCCACGCTCGCCGTGCCCTCCCCGCCCGCGCGCCTGTCCGGCCTGAACCCGCTGAGCCTGGCGCGGGCGCGCTTTCGGCGCTGGTGGGAAGCGCGCCTGCCGCTGTCCGACACCCTGGTCCTCACGCAGCGCAATGTGTACATCCTGCCCACCGGCGCGGGCTGGATGCTGGCCTGCACGCTGCTGGTGCTGCTGGTGGCGTCCATCAACTTCCAGCTCAACCTGGGTTACCTGCTGACCTTCTTGCTGGCCGGCAGCGCAGTGGTGGGCATGCACCTGAGCCACGCCACGCTGCGCGGCATCACGCTGCACCTGAAGGCGCCCGATGCGCACTTCCTGGGCGGCAGCACGGCGTTCGAGGTGCAGCTGTTCAGTGACCGGCGCACCGCACGCCACGCCATTGCGCTGTCGGTACACGGCGATGGCAAGCGCACGCACGACTGGGCGCTGACGGACGTGCCCGCGCAAGGCAGCGCCAGCGTGCAGGTGGCGTTTCGCCCCGAGCGCCGGGGCCTGCACCGCGTGCCCACCCTGGTGGCCGAAACCCGCTTTCCGCTGGGCACCTTCCGCGTCTGGAGCTATTGGCGCCCGGCCGCCCAGGTGCTGGTGTACCCCGCCCCCGAGGTGCCCGCGCCACCGCTGCCGCCCGGCGAGCCGCGTGCCAGCGGCACGGGCAGCGCCAGCACCCAGGGCATTGGCGAATTCGACGGTGTGCGCGCCTACCGGCGCGGCGACCCCCTCAAGCTGGTGGTCTGGAAGAAGGCCGCCAAATCGCTGGCCACGGGCACGGACGACCTCGTCAGCCGCGACGCCCAGCAGGCCCAGCGCCACGAGCTTTGGCTGGACCTGGCCCACGCCGCCCTGCCCGGCCACGAAGCGCGCGTCTCGCGCCTGACGGCCTGGGTGCTGCAGGCCGACCGGCTGGGCATCGACTACGGCCTGCGCCTGCCTGGCATGGAACTGGCCCCGGACACCGGTGCGGCCCACCGCCAGCGCTGCCTGGAGGCCCTGGCGCTGTGCTGAGCCTCGCCCCGTCAATTGGTTGCAAAAAGGCCTGCAGCGCCCATCCCGAAAGCGCTGCAGGTTCTGCTTTTCAAAGCGATTGCCTGCCGCTTGCGCAGGCGCCACGCCACACCCCATGACCCTGCGCCAGACCCTTGCCACCCTGCCACGCGACACGCGGGACACGCTGTTTCTGCTGCTGGTGATTGCCTGGGTGGTGGCCCCGCAAGTCGCCCACCTGCCGGTGTGGGCCAGCCTCATGGCGGGCGCCGTGCTGCTGTGGCGCGGCTGGCTGGCCTGGAACGGCCGGCAACTGCCGGGGCGCTGGGCCGTGGCCGGCTTGCTGGCGGTGGCGGTGGCCGGCACGCTGTTCACCCACCAAACCATCCTGGGGCGCGATGCGGGCGTGACGCTCATCGTTATGCTGCTGGCGCTCAAGACGCTGGAGCTGCGTGCGCGGCGCGATGCCATGGTGGTCTTTTTCCTGGGCTTCTTCACCATGCTCAGCAACTTCTTCTTCTCGCAATCGCTGCCCACGGCCGTGGCCATGCTGGTGGCGCTGCTGGGGCTGCTCACGGCCCTGGTCAATGCCCACATGCCGGTAGGGCGCCCGCCGCTGGCGCACGTGTTTCGCCTGGCCGGCGCCATGGCGCTGCTGGGCGCGCCCATCATGGCGGCGCTGTTCCTGCTGTTTCCGCGCATGGCGCCGCTGTGGGGCATGCCCAGCGACGCCCTGGCCGGGCGCAGCGGGCTGTCGGGCGTGATGAAGGTGGGCAACATCGCCGAGCTGGCGCTCGACGACAGCGTGGCGCTGCGCGTGCGCTTCGACACCCCCGGCGGTGCCGCGCCGCCACAGAGCGATCTGTATTTTCGCGGGCCGGTGTTCTCCACCTTTGACGGCAGCGAGTGGCACCCCCTGTCGTACCGCGTGGGCACGCGATCGATGGAGCGCCCTGCCACCCCGGCCCAGCTGCAGGTGCAGGGCGCCGCGCTGCGCTACGAGGTGACGCTGGAGCCCCACAAGCGCCCCTGGCTGCTGGTGCTGGATGCCGCGCGCGCCAAGCCCGCCGTGGCCGGCATGGGCGCCTTCATGACGGACGACCTGCAATGGCTCACCAGCCGCCCGATCACCGACGTGACGCGTTACCGCGCCGAAAGCCACCCGCAGTTTCGCCACGGGCCCGACGCCGCCACCCCCGCGCTGCGCGCCTACACCGAGCTGCCCCCGGGCTTCAACCCGCGCACGCTGGCACTGGCCCAGGAACTGCGCCGCAACCCGCGCATCGCCCCCGACCCGGCCCGCGACGCCACGCCCGCGCTGATCGACGCCGCGCTCACCCGCCTGCGCACCGGTGGCTACCGCTACACGCTGGAGCCCGGCGTGTACGGCCAGCACACGGCCGACGAGTTCTGGTTCGACCGCAAGGAAGGCTTTTGCGAACACATCGCCTCGGCCTTCGTGGTGCTGATGCGCGCCATGGACATTCCGGCGCGCATCGTCACCGGGTACCAGGGTGGCGAACGCAACGCCGTGGACGGCTACTGGACCGTGCGCCAGAGCGATGCCCACGCCTGGGCCGAAGTGTGGATGGCTGGGCGCGGCTGGGTGCGCGTGGACCCCACCAGCGCCGTCGCCCCCGGGCGCACCGGCGCCTTCGAGCGCCTGCAGGCCCCGCGCGGTGCGCTGGCCACCGCCATGGGCACCGTGATGAGCCCCGGCGTGGCGCAGAACCTGCGTGCCCTATGGGAAGCCGTCAACAACGGCTGGAACCAGTGGGTGCTCAACTACACGCAAAGCCGCCAGCTCAACCTGCTCAAGGCACTGGGGTTTGCATCGCCCAGCTGGCAAGACCTCGCCACCGTGCTGGGCGCGCTGGTAGGGCTGACCGCGCTGGGTGGCGCCGGCTGGACGCTGTGGGAGCGCAGCCAGCACGACCCCTGGCTGCGCCTGCTGGCCCGCGCCCGCCAGCGCCTGGCCAGCAGTGGCTTGACCCTGCCCGACACCCTGCCTCCCCGGGCCATGGCCGTACGGGTGCAGGCACAATTTGGCGATGCCGCGCAGGGCGTGGCCGGCTGGCTGCTGCGACTGGAGCAATGGCGCTATGCCGCCCAGCCCGCTGCCGCTGCCAGCCAGCTCCGCGCCCTGCGCCGCGAATTCCGAACCCTTTCCTGGCCCGCCCCCAGCGCGCGCCGATGAGCCCAACCACATGCTGAAAACTGCCTCAACCGCTCTTTTATTAATAGCTGCTTGCGCAATACCCATAAGCGCCACAGCCCAAAAAAACCATAAATCCGGCAAAACCCGCACAGCAGCCACCGCCCGCAGCGCCACGGCAAACGACGGCACGCCCTACGCCACCCGCGCCGACGCGCTGCAGTTTGCCGACGACCTGGCCGGGCGCCGCGACCTCGACCGCGAATGGGTGCGCCAGGCCATCGGGCAGGCCCGCTTTCTGCCCCAGGTGCCCAGGCTCATGCTGCCGCCCGCCAAAGGCACGGCCAAGAACTGGCGCGTGTACCGCAGCCGTTTCATCGACCCGGTGCGCATCCGCGCGGGCCTGCGCTTCTGGCAGGACAACGCCGAAACGCTGGCACGGGCGGAGCGCGAATTCGGCGTGCCCGCCGAGATCATCGTGGGCATCATCGGCGTGGAAACCATCTACGGCCAGCAGATGGGCAACTTCCGGGTGATGGATGCGCTGGCCACGCTGGCCTTCGACTTCCCCGCCGCGCACCCGCGCGCCGCCGAGCGCACCGAGTTCTTCCGGCGTGAGCTGGAGCAGTTCCTGAGCCTCACGCACCGCACCAACGTGGACCCGTTCGAGCCGCGCGGCAGCTATGCCGGCGCCATGGGCCTGGGGCAGTTCATGCCATCGAGCTGGGTGCGCTACGCGATTGATTTCGACGGCGATGGCCGCGTGGACCTGTTCAACAGCCCCGCCGACGCCATCGGCTCGGTGGCCAATTACTTCATCGCCCACGGCTGGAAGCCAGGCATGCCCACGCACTACAGCGTGCAGTTCGACCCCGACCCCGCCCGGGTGCAGCTCGACGAGCTGCTGGCCCCCGACATCCTCCCGAGCTTCAGCGCCGCCAGCATGCAGGCCAAGGGCGCCGTGCTGGATGCCGCCGGCGCACAGCACGCCGGGCCGCTGGCCCTGGTGGAACTGCAAAACGGCGACGAGGCACCCAGCTACGTGGCGGGCACCGAAAATTTCTATGCCATCACCCGCTACAACTGGTCGAGCTACTACGCCATGGCCGTGATCGAGCTGGGGCGCGAGGTGGCGGCAGCGCGGGCACGCTAAGCTGCCCCACCTCTTTCACTCACCTACCGCATGTCTGCCAACCTCCCTTCGACCCCTTTTGCAGACGCCATCGTGCGCGTGCGCGGCCTCGGCAAAACCTACGCGGGTGGCTTCCAGGCGCTGAAGAACGTCAACCTGGATATTCGCCGTGGCGAAATTTTTGCCCTGCTCGGCCCGAACGGCGCTGGCAAGACCACGCTGATCAGCATCATCTGCGGCATGACCAATGCCTCCGAGGGCAGCGTGACGGCCGACGGCTTTGATACCGTGCGCGACTACCGTGCCGCCCGCTCCGCCATCGGCCTGGTGCCGCAGGAGCTGCACACCGATTCGTTCGAAACCGTCTGGGCCACAGTGAGCTTCAGCCGCGGGCTGTTTGGCAAGGCCCCCAACCCGGCGCTGATCGAAAAGATCCTGAAAGACCTGTCGCTGTGGGACAAGCGGGACACCAAGATCCTGGCGCTCTCGGGTGGCATGAAGCGCCGCGTGCTGATCGCCAAGGCGCTGTCGCACGAGCCGAAAATCCTGTTCCTCGACGAACCCAGCGCCGGCGTGGACGTGGAGCTGCGCCACGACATGTGGCGCCTGGTGCGCGCGTTGCAGGGCGCCGGCACCACCATCATCCTGACCACGCACTACATCGAGGAAGCCGAAGACATGGCCGACCGCATTGGCGTGATCCGCCAGGGCGAACTGATCGTGGTGGAAGACAAAGACGTGCTGATGCGCAAGCTCGGCAAAAAGCAGCTGACCCTCACGCTGCAGCACCCCATGGAACGCGTGCCCGATGCGCTGGCGCGCTGGCCCCTGGCCCTGTCGGCCGACGGCCATGCACTGACCTACAGCTTTGACACCCAGCAGGAAGACACCGGCATCGCTGCGCTGCTGCGCGCGCTGGGCGAGCACGGCATCGACTTCAAGGACCTGCATTCCTCCGAGAGCTCGCTCGAAGACATCTTCGTCAGCCTCGTCCACGAACGGAAAGCCAGCCAATGATGGGCCTGAACCTGCACGGCGTGCGCGCCATTTACCGCTTCGAGATGCACCGCGCCTTTCGCACCTGGGCGCAGAGCCTGATTGCGCCCGTGCTCTCGACCTCGCTGTATTTCATCGTCTTCGGCTCGGCCATCGGCTCGCGCATGGGCGACATTGGCGGCGTGGACTATGGCGCCTTCATCATCCCGGGCCTGCTGATGCTGTCGCTGCTCTCCGAGAGCATTTCCAATTCGGCCTTTGGCATTTACATGCCCAAGTGGTCGGGCACCATCTACGAACTGCTGAGCGCACCGGTCAACTGGGTCGAGGTGCTGCTGGGCTATGTGGGCGCCGCGGCCACCAAATCGCTGATGGTCGGTGCGCTGATTCTGGCCACGGCGCGGCTGTTCGTGCCCTACGAAATCGCCCACCCGGTGTGGATGCTGGGCTTTCTGGTGCTCACGGCCATCACCTTTTGCCTGTTCGGTTTTCTCATCGGGCTGTGGGCCGACAGCTTCCAGAAGCTGCAGATCATTCCGCTGCTGGTCATCACGCCGCTGACGTTCCTGGGCGGTGCGTTCTACAGCATCAGCATGCTGCCGCCGTTCTGGCAGACGGTCTCGCTGTTCAACCCGGTGGTCTATCTCATCAGCGGCCTGCGCTGGGCCTTCTATGGCGCGGCCGACGTGCACATGGGCGTGAGCGTGGGCATGACGCTGGTGTTCATGGCGGCGTGCCTGGGCCTGGTGTGGTGGGTCTTCAAGACAGGCTACAGGATTCGCCGCTGAGGTGGGTACAGCGCCCTGCGCAGGGAGCGCCCCGCCCACCGCGCAGACCCGCTCAATACCGCTGCATGCTGCAGCTGTGCGGCTGCTGCGCCCGGGCGGCGGGGATCTGCCGCACCACGCGAAAGCCGTAGCCTGAGCCTTCCACATCGAACTTCACACCGGGCGCGCCCTTTTTGTCCATCACGCCCACGGCCAGGGCCTGCTGGAACTGGTGGTCGGACGCGCGCATGCTGCCGCCCTGGCCTGCCAGCTGCACGCTGGCTTTTTCCATCTGCCGGGCCACGGCCACCACGTCGGTGCTGCCCGCGCGCTCGATGGACTGGGCCAGCGCCTCGACCATGAGCTGCATGCGCATGTGCACATAGTCGTCCTGCGGTTTGGGAAAGCGCGTGCGAAAGGACTGGTAGAACGCCTCGCTCTGCGCCCCCGGCACGTTGGGCAGCCAGTCGGCCACGGCCACCACCTTGCCCACACCGGCATCGCCCAGGGCGGCCGGCGCGCCCAGCGCGTTGCCATAGAAGGTGTAGAAGCTGCCGTCAAAGCCCACCTCGCGCGCGGCCTTGACCAGCAGCGTGAGATCGTTGCCCCAGTTGCCCGTGACCACGGCCTGCGCGCCGCTGGCCTTGATCTTGACGGCATAGGGCGCGAAGTCCTTGACCCGGCCGATGGGGTGCAGCTCATCGCCCACCACGGCCACGTCGGGGCGCTGCGCGGCCAGCTGCCGCTTGGCCTCGCGCAGCACGGCCTGGCCAAAGCTGTAGTCCTGCCCGATGAGGTACACGCTTTTGAGCGCCTTGTCCTCGCGCACCACCTCCATCAGGGCGGCCATGCGCATGTCGGCATGGGCGTCAAAGCGGAAATGCCAGAAGCTGCATTTTTCGTTGGTGAGGATGGGATCGACCGCCGAGTAGTTGAGGAACAGCACGCGCTTGCCCGGCTCGCGCTCGTTGTGCTTGTTGATGGCATCGATCAGCACCGCCGCCGTGGCCGACGAATTGCCCTGCAGGATGACCTGCGCGCCATCATCGATGGCCGCACGCAGGGCCGACAGGGCCTCTTCGTTCTGGCCCTTGCTGTCGTAGCGCTCCAGCGCCAGCGGGCGGGCACCACCGGCCGCTGCGGGCAGTTGCACGCCGCCGCGCGCATTCACGCGCTCGACCGCCCAGTAGATGTTGCGAAAAACCGCCTCGCCGGTATTGGCGAACGGGCCCGAGAGGCTTTCGATCAGGGCCATCTTGACGGGCCTGGCCTGCGCTACTGCCGCCGTAGGTGCCGGGGCCTGCGCCCAGCCGGCAGACACCGGGGCCAGCACGCCTGCCAAGGCGGCAAGCACGGCCCAAACGGATGGACGTAATGCCGCTGCGCCTGATTTCAAGCCCGGGGAGCGCAATTTATTCATGCCATTTTCTCCTTGAAATGCGGCGGGGCCGCACACACCTCTTTGGCATGCGGCGACCACGTCGAGAGCCGCGCAGTGTATAGGAGCCACCCCATGATTTTCGCCCCCATGATCCGCCGCGCCGCCTACGCCAGTGCACCCCGTTCTTCTGACCTGGCGCTGCAACGCTTCCTGATGGGCACTCTCGCAACACCGGCCCGCGCCAGCACCGCCGGCGTCACCGTGGCCCGCGATGACAAGGCCACCACGCTGCAACTGGACGTGCCCGGCCTGGCGCGCGAGCAATTGCAGATCAGCATCGACGGCAATGTGGTCCAGCTGCAAAGCGTGGAAGGCGCACCCCGCCAGTTGCAGCGCGCCTGGGAGCTGGCCAATGCCATTGACGCCGCCGCCAGCACGGCCAAGCTGGAGAACGGCGTGCTCACGCTCACGCTGGTGCGGCAGGTACCCGCCGACAAGTCAGTGCAGCTGGTCGTGCACTGAGCGGCGGCAAGGGGCAGCCTCCGGCTGCTCCCCATTCGACAAAAAAACGGTACGAATTAGCATCAAGCGGCGCGATCCATCACCGCGCCTGCGTCACTCGTGCCGCAGCGCATCAATCGGGTCCATGCGCGCCGCGCGGCGGGCCGGGAAGTAGCCGAACACCACCCCGATCCCCGCCGAGAACACGAACGACAGCAGGTTGACGCCGGGGTTGAAGAGGTAGGGCACATCCATCAGGGCCGACAGGCCCACCGAGGCGCCCGTGGCCAGCACGATGCCGATCAGCCCGCCCAGGGCTGCCAGCACCACGGCCTCGATCAGGAACTGCAGCAGCACCTCGCGTTCCAGGGCGCCAATGGCCAGGCGCAGGCCGATCTCGCGGGTGCGCTCGGTCACGCTCACCAGCATGATGTTCATGATGCCGATGCCGCCCACCAGCAGGCTCACCGCAGCCACGGCGCCCAGCAGCATGGTCAGCACCTTGGTGGTGCCCGAGAGCGTGTCGGCCAGCTGCTTGGTGTCGAGCACGTTGAAGTTGTCCTCGTCGGTATCCGACAGCTTGCGCAGCTCGCGCAACAGTTGCGTGAGGCTGGCCTTCACGCGCTCGGGGTCACTGCCGTCCTGCATGGACACCAGCAGCGTGTTGACGCGCGTGTTGCCGGTCACGCGGCGCTGCAGCGTGCGCAGCGGCACCAGCACGGTGTCGTCCTGGTCATTGCCGAAGGCGCCCTGCCCCTTGGAGGCCAGCACGCCCACCACCTCGCATGAAAACGCCTTCACCCGCAGCTGCTCGCCCACGGCATCGCGTGTGCCATACAGCTCGCGGCGCACGGTCTCGCCAATCAGGCACACGGCGGCACCGGCGCGCAGCTCGGCGTCCGTGAACACACGTCCGGTGCGCACGGCCCAGTTGCCGGTTTCGAGCCAGCCATTGGTGCTGCCGATGATGCTGGTGGTCCAGTTGCGCCCGCCGGCCACCACGGTGGCGCTGGTGCGCGCCTCGGGTGCCACGGCCAGGATGCCGCCAATCTGCTGGGCAATCACATCGGCATCGGTGTCCTTGAATGCGGGTGCCCCGGAACCACCGCCTGGGCCCATGCGCTGGCCAGGGCGGACCTGCAGCAGGTTGGTGCCCAGGCCCGAGATCTGGTTTTGCACCGCCATGGTGGCGCCATTGCCCAGCGTGACCATGGTGATGACGGCGCTGACGCCGATCACGATGCCCAGGATGGTGAGGAACGAGCGCATCAGGTTGCGCCGGATCGAGCGCAGGGCGAGCAAAAGGGTGTTGAGCAGCATCAGGAAACCTCGGGTGCAGGAACGACAGGCTCGACCGCTGCATGGGCGCGCAAGCCCACGGGGTGCGGGTTGGGCGCATCGCTGTCCACCCGGCCATCGACGAAGCGCACGATGCGCCGGGCATAGGCGGCCATGTCGGGCTCGTGGGTGACCATCAGCACGGTGATGCCCTGCTCGGCGTTGAGCCGCCAGAGCAGCTCCATGATTTCCTGGCTGCGCTGGGTGTCGAGGTTGCCGGTGGGCTCATCGGCCAACAGCACGGCCGGCTCGGTGACGATGGCGCGCGCAATGGCCACGCGTTGCTGCTGCCCGCCCGACAGCTCGGACGGCGTGTGGTGCTCCCAGCCCTTGAGGCCCACGGCATCCAGCGCGCGGGCCGCAGCGGCGTGGCGGGCCGTGGCCGATTCGCCCCGGTACAGCAGGGGCAGCTCGACGTTTTCCTGTGCCGAGGTGCGCGCCAGCAGGTTGAAGCCCTGGAACACAAAGCCGAAATACTGCCGGCGCAGGCGCGCGCGCTCGTCGCGCGAGAGCGATTCCACATGCACGCCCTTGAACAGGTATTCGCCGGCGGTGGGCCGGTCCAGGCAGCCCAGGGTGTTCATGGCGGTGGATTTGCCGGAGCCGCTGGGGCCCATGATGGCCACGAAATCGCCCTGGGTGATGTCGAGGTCCACCCCTTTCAGCGCCTGGAAGGCCAGCGCGCCCTCGCCATACACCTTGGTCACGCCGCGCAGGCGGATCAGCGGCGGCGCATTGCCGGGCAGCCGGCCGCCCTCACCCGGGGCGTTTGCGGCCTCGCTCATTTCGCGGCCCCGGTGGCGCGCTGGTCGGTGATGACGGCCATGCCCTCGGCCAGGCCTTCGCCGCTGACCTCGGTGCGGCGGCCATCGCTGATGCCCACCTGCACCGTCACGGCATGCGCGGCGCCGTCCTGGAGCACCCACACCTGGCGGGTACGGCCCGCGCCGTCGGCCGCATCGCCGCCAGCGCCGGGTCGGCGCGTTCCCGAGCGCGGCATGCGCGGCATCAGCTGCGACATGATGCCGCCACTCGACGACGCAGGCTTCGCCGCCGCCTCTGCCGCAACGGTGGGCGTGAAGCGCAGCGCCGTGTTGGGCACCAGCAGCACATCGTTGCGCTCGGTGGAGGTGATGGTGGCTGCGGCCGTCATGCCGGGGCGCAGGCTCAGGTCGGCGTTGTCCACCTCCAGCCAGGTGATGTAGGTGACCACGTTGTCGGTCTTGGTGGAGCCGAACGACACCCGCGTGACCTTGGCCGGATAACGGCGCGACGGGTAGGCGCTGACCGTGAAGCTGGCTTTCTGGTCGAGCTTCACCGAGCCCACGTCGGCCTCGTCCACGCTGACATCGAGCCGCAGCCGCGTGAGGTCTTCGGCCAGCGTAAACAGCGTGACGGCCTGCAGCGAGGCGGCCACGGCGTTGCCGGGCTCGACCGAACGGGTCAGCACCACGCCGTCAATGGGCGAGCGGATCGAGGCCTTGGACAGGTTGGTGGTGTCGGTGGACAGCGCCGCCCGGGCGTCGTCCACCGAGGCTCGGGCACTGGCCTCATCGGCGCGGGCCCGTTCGAGCGTGGCCCGGCCGGTATCCAGCTCGGCGGCCGAGGGCACCTTGCCGCCCGACAGGCGCGCCACCTCCTCCAGCCGCGCAAAACCGGCCTGCGCCTCTTTGGTGGTGGCCTGCGCCTGCGCCAGCCGCGCCTGCGCCGCCGCCAGCGAGGCGCGCGAGCGCAGCACCTGCGCATCGAGCTTGGCGGTGTCGAGTTCGACCAGCACCTGGCCCTTTCTGACCTTGTCGTTCACGTCCACCAGCACGTTTCTGACGGTGCCCGACAGCTCGCTGCCAATGGTCACCGCCCGCGTCGGCTGCAAGGTGCCGTTGGCCGACACGTTGAGCGTGAGATTGCCCCGGACCACCTCTTCGGTCACATACACCGGGGCTGCGCTGGCGCGCTGGTGGCTCTGCCAGTAATAAAGGCCGCCCCCCGCGGCCACCAGCACTGCCACCCCCAGCCACAGGGAGGAGCGTTGCCACCAGCGGCGCGGCTTGCCTCCGCCGAGCAGCGCCTGCAGATCGGCGGCAGTGGAAGGGCTGGCGGGGGATGCGTTCTTTTCAGGAGAGTTCATGGCCATCGAATTCGGTGTCTGTTGGAGGTATCTGGTGGCGGTCCAACCGCGGTTTGCGGGCGTGAGGGGACGGCGCTACTGCCAGCCACCGCCCAGCGCCTTGTACAGCCGCACATGGTCGGCCGACACGCTGGCCACGGTGGCGGCCACGCTGTCCTGGGTGGACAGCAGCGTGCGCTGGGTTTCCAGCACCGATTGGAAGTCGATCAGGCCGCTGCTGTAGCGCTGGCGGGCCAGCAAGTCCGCATTGCCCGCGGCGTCGGCGGCCGCCTGCAGCCGCACCAGGCGTTCGCGGTCCCCTTGCAGGGCCACCAGGGCGTCTTCCACATCCTTGAGCGCCGTGAGCACCGAGGCTTCATAGGCCACGCGGGCCTGCGCCAGCGCCGCCTCCTGCACACGCACCTGCGCCCGCGCCGCGCCACCATCGAACACGGGCACCGACACACTGGCCAGCAAGGCGCTGACCACGGAGCTGCCATTGCCGAGGGCGCCCAGCGTGAGGGCGCGCAGGCCCAGATTGCCCGAAATGCTGAAGTCGGGGTAGCGCGCGGCATCGGCTTGCGACACCCGGGCCAGAGCGGCGGCAATGCGCTGCTCGGCAGCGCGCACATCGGGCCGCTGGCGCAGGGTTTCTGCAGGAATGGCCAGCGCCAGGTCTTGCGCGGGCTGGGGCACGGCGGCGGGCTCTGCCAGCAGCGCATCGAGCGCCAGCGGGGCCTGTCCGGTCAGCACGGCCAGGCTGTGGCGCGACTGTGCCAGGCTCGATGCGAGCGCGGGAATCTGCGCTGCCGTCTGCTCGGCCGCCGCACGGGCCTGCTCGGCCACCAGCGAGGTGGTCAGCCCGGCCTGCAGGCGCCACTGGGTGATCTGCAGCGTCTCCTGCTGGCTCGCCAGGTTGCTGCGCGCAATGGCCAGCCGCTGCTGCAGGCCCCGCAGCTCGACGTAGTTCACGGCGGTTTCGGCGGCCAGCGACACCTGCACGTCGGCCAGGCTGGCCTCGGCGGCCCGGGCATCGGCCTGGCTGGCGTTCACGCCGCTGCGCAGGCGGCCAAATACATCGGGCTCCCAGCTGGCGTCAAACCCCGCCTGAAAATTGTTGCCCGTGCTGTTCGAGGCCCGGCTGCGCTGCGCCGAAGCCGAAGCCCCCACGCTGGGCAGCAGGCCGGCAGCCTGCACATCCACCTGGGCGCGCGCCTGCTGCAAGGCGGCTTGCGCGCTGCGCACGCTGGTGTTGGCCTGCAGGGCCTGCGTGACCAGCTGCGTGAGCTGCGGGTCGTTGAACCGCTGCCACCATTGCGCCAGGGAGGTGGCGGGCATGTCCGCAGCAGTTGGCGCGGACCATGCGGGCGGCACCGGTGTCTGCGGCTGCCGGCTGTCGGGTGGCGCCAGGCTGGCACAGCCGGCCAGCAGGGCCACGGCCGAGGTCAACCACCAGGGTGAAACAGCGCCCATCCGGCGAAAAGGGGCGCGCTGCGCAGGATGCGCTGCGGTGGCAAAGGAACGTTCATTCATGGCATAGAGGCAGCGTGCATGGCAGGCCCCATTGTGCGGTTCAGTCATGTCCTGCCCGCTACAGCCAAGTGAAGCCCGGGTAAAGCTGCCGCACATTGCACCCGAACGATCCCTGCGTAGCGGCGCCGGTCAACGCCCCCGCAATTCAGCCCCCCAGGGCGTCCAGCGGCCAGCGGGGTTTGACGTCGAACGCATAGGCGCGGTTGGCCATCTGCTGGCCCGCCTGCAGCCGCATGGCGGCCGCCATGGCGATCATGGCGCCGTTGTCGGTGCACAGGTGCAGCTCGGGGTAGTGCACGCGCACCTTGCCCTGCGCGCAAGCCGCATCGAGCTGGGCGCGCAAATGCCGGTTGGCGCCCACGCCACCCGCCACCACCACGCGCTTCAAGCCCGTCTGCTTCAGGGCCGTGAGCGTTTTTTTCACCAGCACTTCCACAATCGCCGCCTCGGTACTCGCGGCCAGGTCGGGCTTGCGCGCCTCCAGCGCATCCCCGAGCTTCTTGGCCTGGGTGAGCACGGCGGTCTTGAGCCCGGCAAAGGAAAAATCAAGGTTGCCGCTGTGCAGCAAGGGGCGCGGCAGCTTGAAGGCCGCCGGGTCGCCCTGCTCGGCCAGGCGCGACAGCGCGGGCCCGCCAGGGTAGCCCAGGCCCATGAGCTTGGCCGACTTGTCAAACGCCTCGCCGGCCGCATCGTCGATGGTTTCGCCCAGCAGTTCGTAGCGGCCCACGCCGTCCACCCGCATGAGCTGCGTGTGGCCGCCCGACACCAGCAAGGCCACGAAGGGAAATTCCGGCGGGTCGGCACTCAAAAAGGGCGACAGCAAATGCCCTTCGAGGTGGTGCACGCCCAGCACGGGCTTGTCGAGTGCGGCGCCCAGCGCGCAGGCCACGCCAGCGCCCACCAGCAGTGCACCGGCCAGGCCCGGCCCGCGGGTGTAGGCCACCACATCCACGTCGGCCAGGTGCTGGCCCGCTTCGGCCATGACGGCCTCGGTCAGCGGCAGCACGCGGCGGATATGGTCGCGGCTGGCCAGCTCGGGCACCACGCCGCCATAGGCCTGGTGCATCTCGATCTGGCTGTGCAAGGCATGCGCCAGCAAGCTGGGCACGGCCACCCCGCCGGTGGAGCGGACCAGCGCCACGCCGGTTTCATCGCACGAAGATTCAATACCCAGGATCAGCAAGCTCATGCCCCGAGTGTAAAACCCGGCGCCTGCCCAGTCGGGTCCACCGCCAACTCACAGCCAACGCCCACAGCGTGCACCATCCCGGCGCACCAACATGTGGCGTAAATCTTGCTTGTTGCTGCGGCATGACCGACGCCCTGCGCATTGTGGTGGTGGCCCCCGACCTGGCCATTGCCGACCCCGACGACGAACACGCCGCCGCACAGGCGGAACGCTCGCGGGCGCTGCGCATCGGCCTGCTGGAAAACAACTTCAACCTCATTGCCACGCTGCCGGCCGATGTGTTTCTGGGCGAGCGGCTGGCCCAGCTGCAGCCCGACCTGATCATCGTGGACGCAGAAAGCGAGGCCCGCGACGCCCTCGAACATGTGGTGATGGCCACCCGCGACGCACGCCGCCCCATCGTCATGTTCACCAATGACGAGGACACCACGCATGTGAAAGACGCCGTGGCCGCCGGCGTGTCGGCCTACATCGTGGCCGGGCTGGCGCCCCAGCGCATCCGCCCCATCCTGGATGTGGCCATGGCGCGCTTTGCGCACGAGCAGGCACTGCGCACCGAACTGGCCGACGCCAGAACCGAGCTGCAGGACCGCAAGACCATCGACCGCGCCAAGGGCGTGCTGATGCAGCGCCAGGGCCTCACCGAACAGGCGGCCTACGAAAAACTGCGCAAAACCGCCATGGACAAGGGCCTGAAGCTGGGCGAAGTAGCCAGGCGGATGCTCGACATGGTCGATCTGCTGGGCTGAGGCGCCAACCGCCCAGGAAAAAAAGCGCCACCCGAAGGCAGCGCTTTGCAGGTTGCGCAGAGATCGTGCAGGCGCGCTCAGAACGCCGGAACCACGGCACCCTTGTATTTTTCCTGGATGAATTTCTTCACCTCGGCGCTGTGCAGGGCCTTGATCAGCTTGGCAATGCTGGCGTCGTTGGCACGGTCGGCACGGGCAGCCACGATGTTGGTGTAGGGCGAGTCGGCACCTTCGATGAACAAGGCGTCCTTGGTGGGGTTGAGCTTGGCTTCGATCGCATAGTTGGTATTGATCAGGGCCAGGTCCACGTCGGCCAGCGCACGGGGCAGCAGCGGCGCTTCGAGTTCCTTGAACTTCAGCTTCTTGGGGCTCTTGACCACATCGAGCGGCGTGGGCGTGAGGCTCTTGGGGTCCTTCAGCCCGATCAGCCCCTGCTTGGCCAGCAGGATCAGGGCGCGACCGCCATTGGACGGATCGTTGGGAATGGCCACCGTGGCGCCGTCCTTGAGGTCCTTCAGGTTCTTGATCTTGCTGGAATAGGCGCCGAAGGGCTCCACATGCACCTTGCCGCCCGGCACTTGCACCAGGCTGGTCTTGCGGTCCTTGTTGAAGCTGTCCAGGTAGGGCTGGTGCTGGAAGAAGTTGGCATCGAGCTGCTTGTCCTCCACGGCCATGTTGGGCTGCACATAGTCGCTGAACTCCTTGACCTGCAGATCCACACCCTGGGCCTTGAGCTGGGGTTTCACGAAATTCAGGATCTCGGCGTGCGGCACGGCCGTGGCGGCCACTTTCAGTACGTCGGCGGCATGGGCGCTGACGGCCAGGGCGGCGAGGGCCAGTGCGGACAGGGTCTTCTTCAACATGAGGGGGGCTCTTTCAACGGATGAATACACGGCAGGGCCCCAAAAATACGGGATAACCCTGAACTGGACAGCAAGTGTAAACAGCCATGCCGCCGGAAGTCGGTTCTTTAGCTATTTCTTGATATAAAAATGAGGTTTTATATACAAGGCAATCCGCTCGCATCTCGTTTGCGCCGGAGATGCTTGACGCAATGCCGGGGCGTCCAATAGCCCGATTTCGCCCCAACCCTGCGGGCAAGTGCCTTGCCGGGCGGTCTGCGGCGTTGCGGCGCTTGCCAATAGCACGGGCTATTGGCTGCGCACCGCGCCTTGCACCCCATTCCGGCAAGGCACTTGCGCGGCCATGAAAAGATCGTGAACACGTTCCGAGACCAACAAGCCCCAGGTGATGCCAGCTGCCACTCGACCGATGAAGGTGCGGGCCAGGCGGGCTGCATCAAGGTGAGCGAGGCCCCAGCCTGCGCGAAGACAGGCCTGCCGCTGCCGCCATCGGGGGCGAACTGGCGGCCTGACGCTTCTCAAACGGGCTCCTCTCCCTCTGCCGCACCCTGCGCGGCATCGATGCGCTGCATGTTGTCCAACAGCTTCAGCAGATAGTGCAGCGCATGCACTTGGTCGCTGACCGAAAAACCCTCCAGCGCCTGCGCGTAGTAGGCCTCGATCTTGACCTGGGCTGCATGCTCCCAAGTGTGGCGCCCTGCCTGCGTCATCGCAACCAGGCGTGAACGCCGGTCACGCCCGTCAGGGGCGCTACTCACATGGCCCTCGCGCTCCATGCGACTGATCAGGCCGGCCAGGTTCTGCCGGCTCATCATCAGATAGCGCGCCAGCGCCCCGATGCTCATGCCCGCGGGCTCGCGCGACAGCGCACCCAGCACCGCCCACTGCTGCGTTGTCAACCCCTCGGATTCGACTGCACGAGAGCCAGTTTTATGCAACATATTTGCACATTGATAGAGTCTGAAGAAAAGCCTGTTGGCCAGTTCAGATTTCGCATAATCTCTTTTACGTCTAGGGTTTTCCATTATTTTCCTCTTGGTTTCCGGTCTTGTTTTCAGGAAATATCAGACCTACTATATGCAACATATTTACTTAAATGCCTGTCGCAATCCCTAACACGGCAAGCATAGCAACCCCTGACCAGGAGAGAAAGCACATGCAAGGACTCAAGAATCAGACCGTCATCGTGACCGGCGGCGGCGGTGGCATCGGCAGCGCCACCTGCCGGCGTTTTGCAGCGGAAGGTGCCAAGGTGGCCGTGTTTGACATGAACCTCGCCGCCGCTGAAAAAGTGGCCGCCGACATCCGCGCGGCAGGCGGCCAGGCGGCCGCCTTTGCCTGCGACATCACTCAGCGCGACCAGGTGGACGCCGCCGTGGCCGCCACCGAGTCCCAACTCGGCCCTATCGGCGTGCTGGTCAACAACGCCGGATGGGACGTGTTCAAGCCGTTCGTCAAGACGGTTCCGGCGGAGTGGGACAGGCTCATCGCCATCAACCTCACGGGCGCGCTGCACATGCACCACGCGGTGCTGCCAGGCATGGTCGAGCGCAAGGCCGGCCGCATCGTC
This sequence comes from Acidovorax sp. GW823-FHT02H02, assembly GCF_058797075.1. Classification (NCBI taxonomy): domain Bacteria; kingdom Pseudomonadati; phylum Pseudomonadota; class Betaproteobacteria; order Burkholderiales; family Comamonadaceae; genus Acidovorax; species Acidovorax sp. GW823-FHT02H02. Next base: position 212,819 of record NZ_JBXAJH010000001.1, read on the forward strand.
AATGTGGCCTCCGACGCCGCGCGGGGCGGCTCTTCGGGCGAGGCCGTCTATGCCGCCTGCAAGGGCGGCCTGGTGGCGCTGTCCAAGACCCTGGCGCGCGAGCATGCCCGCCAGGGCATCACCGTCAACGTGGTGTGCCCCGGTCCCACCGATACCGCCCTGCTGGCAGGCGTGGCCGAAGGCGCGCGCGACCCCGCCAAGCTGATCGAGGCGTTCAAGAGCGCCATCCCCATGGGCCGCCTGGGACAGCCCGAAGACCTGGCTAACGCCATTGTGTTCTTTGGCAGCGCAGACGCGGCCTTCATCACTGGCCAGGTCATCAGCGTCTCCGGCGGTCTGACCATGCACGGCTGACCCCGCGCCGGTCCCATCCATTTTTCCAAGGAGCACATCATGCAATTCGAAGACATCCTGTACGAAGTGAAGAACGGCGTGGCCTGGATCACGATCAACCGGCCCGAGAAGATGAACGCCTTCCGCGGCACCACCTGCGACGAGATCATCAAGGCCTTGAACAAGGCCGGCTATGACAAGAGCGTGGGCGCCATCGTGCTGGCCGGCGCCGGCGACCGGGCGTTTTGCACCGGCGGCGACCAGTCGGCGCACGACGGCAACTACGACGGGCGCGGCACCATCGGCCTGCCCATGGAGGAGCTGCACACCGCCATCCGCGACGTGCCCAAGCCCGTGATCGCGCGCGTGCAGGGCTTTGCCATCGGCGGCGGCAACGTGCTGTGCACCATCTGCGACCTGACCATCTGCTCCGACAAGGCCGTCTTCGGCCAGGTGGGTCCCAAGATGGGCTCGGTGGATCCGGGCTACGGCACGGCCTTCCTGGCCCGCGTGGTGGGCGAGAAGAAGGCGCGCGAGATCTGGTACCTGAACAAGCGCTACTCGGGCCAGGAGGCCGTGGCCATGGGCCTGGCCAACATCTGCGTGCCGCACGAGCAGCTCGACGCCACCGTGCAGGAATGGGCCGAGACCATCTGTGAGCGCAGCCCCACGGCCATCGCCATCGCCAAGCGCAGCTTCAACATGGACACGGCACACCAGGCCGGCATTGCGGGCCTGGGAATGTACGCACTCAAGCTGTTCTACGACACCGAGGAATCGCGCGAGGGTGTGAACGCGCTCAAGGACAAGCGCAAGCCCGAGTTCCGAAAGTACGCCAAGTAACAACGGAAGACATGGCGATGAACCCGAACCCGTACATCAACGAAGACCTGCAGGCGCTCGCCGAGACGGTGCGCCGCTTCGCGCAGGAAAAGGTCGCCCCCGGCTTCCAGGAGCGTGACCGCACCCGCGTGCTGGACCGCGCACTGCTGCGCGAGATGGGCGAGCTCGGCTTCATCGTGCCCGAACTGCCCGAGCAGTTTGGCGGCCTGGGCATGGGCTGCCTGGCGGCCGGCGTGATCCACGAAGAGATCGCGCGCGCTGACCTGAGCTTCTCGTACCTGAACCTGCTGGCTTCGCTGAACGCGCAGATCCTGTCCAAATACGGCCAGCCCGAAGTGGTCAAGCCCTGGCTGCAGAAGCTGGTGCAGGGCGAGGCCATCTGCGCCATCGCGCTGACCGAGCCACGCGGCGGCTCGGACGCGGCCAACCTGCGTCTGCGCATCGAGCGCGTGGGCGACGAATACCTCATCAACGGCGAGAAGACCTCCATCTCGGCGGCCGATCAGGCCGACATCGCCGTGGTCTTCGGCCGCACCGGAACGCCCGAATCCGGCGCGCATGGCGTCACGGCCCTGCTGGTGCCGATGGACACGCCCGGCATCACCACCAACCGCTTCGACTGCCACGGCCAGCGCGCCATTGGCCGCGGCTCCATCTTCTTCGAGAACGTGCGCGTGCCCGTCAGCCACCGTCTGGGCGACGAGAACAAGGGCTTCGTGCAGGTGATGCACGGCTTTGATTTTTCGCGCTCGCTCATCGGCCTGCAATGCCTGGCCGTGGCGCGCGTGGCACTGGAAGAGGCCTGGCGCTACATCACCGAGCGCCAGGCGTTTGGCCAGCCCCTGTCGGCCTTCCAGGGCGTGACGCATCCGCTGGCGCAATACGACACCGAGGTCGAAGGCGCGCGCCTGTTGTGCCTGCAGGGCCTTTGGCTCAAGGACCAGGGCCTGCCGCACACCGCCGAGGCCGGCATGGCCAAGTGGTGGGGCCCGAAACTGGCCTACGACGTGATCCACCAGTGCCTGCTGTGCTTTGGCCACGGCGGCTACGACCGCGGCCTGATGGAACAGCGCCTGCGCGATGTGCTGGGCTTCCAGATCGGCGACGGCACGGCCCAGATCATGAAAACCATCATCGCCCGGACGCGGGCGGGACGCAAGAACGTACCCGCCTGAAGCTGCCCACACAAAATCAAGGAGACAAACCATGCAATTCGACGCCGTACTGCTGCCCCCGCGCCGCGAGCGCATGATCACCCGGGGCCTCTGGCACGACCGCACCATCAACGATGACCTGGACGCCTGCGCCGCCACCTGCCCCGACAAGCTTGCGCTGACGGCGTTGCGCGTGGAAACGGGAGAATTCCGGCGCTTCACCTACGGCGAGCTGGCACGCATGACCGACCGCATCGCCGTAGGCCTCACGCGGCTGGGCGTGGGCAAGAACGACATCGTGGCCTGCCAACTGCCCAACTGGTGGCAGTTCACGCTGACCTACCTGGCCTGCTCCCGCATCGGCGCGGTGATGAACCCGCTGATGCACATCTTCCGCGAGCGCGAGCTGTCGTTCATGCTGAAGCACGGCGAAGCCAAGGTCATGATCGCACCCAAGACCTTCCGCGGCTTCGATTTCGAAAAGATGGTCACCGACCTGCGACCCAGCCTGCCGCACCTGCAGCACCTGGTGGCGGTGGACGGCACCGGCGCCAACAGCTTCGAAGCGCTGCTGAGCGGCCCGGAATGGGAAAAAGCGCCCGACGCGCAGGACATCCTGACGCGCCACCGCCCGGGTCCGGACGACATCACGCAGCTCATCTACACCTCGGGCACCACTGGCGAGCCCAAAGGCGTGATGCACTCGGCCAACACGGTGATGGCCAACATCATCCCCTACGCCCAGCGCCTGCACCTGGACGCCGAGGACATCATCCTCATGGCCTCGCCCATGGCGCACCAGACCGGCTTCATGTACGGGCTGATCATGCCCGTCATGCTCAAGGCCAGCGTGGTGCTGCAGGACATCTGGGAGCCCAGGAAGGCGATCGAACTGATCCAGAAGAAAGGCGTGACCTTCACCATGGCCTCCACCCCGTTCCTCACCGACCTGGCCAAGACCGTCACCGAGACGGGCCAGGGCGTGTCCACGCTGCGCACCTTCCTGTGCGCCGGCGCGCCCATCCCCGGTCCGCTGGTGGAGCAGGCCCGCGTCGCGCTGGGAGCCAAGATCGTGTCCGCCTGGGGCATGACGGAGAACGGCGCCGTCACGTTGACCCAGCTCGACGACGAGGACGAGCGCTCCTTCTCCACCGACGGCTGCCCGCTGCCCGGCGTGGAGGTCAAGGTGGTCGATGTCGATGGCAATGACCTGCCCGTGGGCGAGACCGGCCGGCTGATGCTGCGCTCGTGCTCCAACTTCGGCGGATATCTGCACCGCGCGCACCTCAACGGGACCGATGCCGAAGACTGGTTCGACACCGGCGACCTGGCACGCATAGACGCGCGAGGCTACATCCGCATCACCGGCCGCAGCAAGGACGTGATCATCCGCGGCGGCGAGAACATCCCGGTGGTGGAGATCGAGTCGCTGCTCTACCGCCACCCCGCCGTGGCCATGGCTGCCATCGTGGCCTACCCCGACGAGCGCCTGGGCGAGCGCGCCTGCGCCGTGGTGGTGCCCAAGCCGGGCCAGACCTTCGACCTGCCCACCATGGTGGAGTACCTCAAAGACCAGAAGGTGGCCCTGCAGTACATCCCCGAGCGGCTGGAAGTCACCGACACCATGCCGTCCACGCCGTCCGGAAAGATCCAGAAGTTCAAGCTGCGCGAGCTGATGCGCGCCCAGGGCTGATCCGCCCCACCGGAGACACCGCATGACGGACGACCACCCCATCCGCGTGGAAACGCACGGCCGCACAGGCCTGATCACCCTGCACCGGCCCCAGCAGCTCAACGCCCTGAACGACACACTGATGGACGAACTGGGCGCGGCCCTCCTGGCCTTCGATGCCGACCCCGGCATCGGCGCCATCGTCATCACGGGCAGCGACAAGGCCTTTGCCGCCGGGGCGGACATCGAGGCCATGGCCGACTGGACGTACATGGACGTCACCCAGGGCAACTTCATCACGCGCAACTGGGAAACCATCCGCGCCGTCCGCAAACCCGTGATCGCCGCCGTGGCGGGCTACGCCATGGGCGGCGGCTGCGAGCTGGCGCTGGCCTGCGACATCGTCGTGGCGGCCGAGTCGGCGCGCTTTGCCCTGCCCGAGATCAAGCTCGCCATGCTGCCCGGCGCCGGCGGCACGCAACGCCTGCCGCGCGCCATCGGCAAGGCCAAGGCCATGGACATGTGCCTGTCGGCGCGCATGCTCGACGCCCAGGAGGCCGACCGCTACGGCCTGGTTTCGCGCGTCGTTCCCGACGCAGAACTCCTGGAGCGCAGCCTGGCGCTGGCGGCGCAGATCGCGTCGTTCTCGCTGCCCGCGCTGGCGGCCATCAAGGAATCGGTGAACCGTGCCTGGGAAAGCCCGCTGACCGAGGGCATCTTGTTCGAGCGCCGCGCGCTGTACGGCCGCTTCGCGAGCAGCGATGCGCATGAGGGCATGCACGCCTTCCTGGATAAGCGCAAGCCGGACTTCCAGCACCGCTGAGGTGCCCCGATAGTTTGCCAAGCGCTTTCTCCATCCAGGCCAATGAATTTAAACACTATAAGCTATTAAAAACATAGCAACAAACGGGTAGCCGGTGGCCACAACGTGGATCCGAGCACCCGCACCAGGAGACAAGAACATGTTGACGATCAATCTTTTCAACCGATTGGTGTACGGCGCCCTGCTCATCGTGATGCGCTCGGGACTGGCGCTGATCTATGGCCTGCGGCGCGTGGTCGATTACAAGGACAGCGACGACGGCAGCAAGATGCTGGCGCTGCGCGGCACCCATGCCTTCTCCAAGCGCACGGCCGCCTACGCCACGGTGGGCGCCCTGCGCAACGACGGCAGCGCGCGCTTCTCGCCCTCGGTGGGCGTGAGCAACACCGCGCTGGCGCCCGTCGCGGGCCAGAACCAGACCGGCCTGATGGTCGGACTGCGCCACGCCTTCTAAGGATTTATCCGTAAATTAAGTAAACTCCAAACCTGAGCCGACCTTCACTCGGCGCAGGACAGACAGATGGCCAAGGCCCATGCCCATTCGTGGGAAGTGACGGATGAATTCTGGGCCCGGGTAGAGCCCCTGGTGCCGCAGCCAGTGCGCGACCCGAACAAGCAATACCTGCGCAGTGCGGGAGCGGGGCGCCCACCCAAGGCGCCGCGATTGGTCTTCGAGGCCATTGTCTACGTCCTGAGGACGGGCTGCCAATGGAAGGCGTTGCCAGCCGAGCGCTTTGGCAGTGCCAGCGCGGTGCACCAGAGATTCATGCAATGGTCCAGGGCCGGGTTCTTTGAGTCGTTATGGAAGGCGGGCCTGGCCGAATACGACGACCTGCAGGGTATTGCCTGGCGTTGGCAGAGCATTGACGGGGCGATGTTCAAGGCGCCACTGGCGCAAGAGGCGGTTGGCCCCAATCCGACGGACCGGGGGAAAAAATGGCAGCAAGCGCCACCTGCTGGTGGACGGGCGTGGCGTCCCGTTGTCCCTCGTCGTGACGGGAGCCAACGCGCACGACGTGACGCAGATTGAGGCCGTGCTCAATGCCATCGTGGTCAAACGTCCGACTCCCAAGCAGCGCCGCTCCAAGCATCTGTGCGCCGATGCGGGCTATCGCGGCAAAGGCGCCATGACCGTGATTCTGGCCCATGGCTATATCCCGCATGTGGTCAGCCGCAAGAGCGAAGCGGCGCAGAAGAAGCGAGACCCGAAGAAGAAGGCCCGCCGCTGGGTGGTCGAGGCCTGCCATGGCTGGTTCAACCGATTCAGGAAACTATTGGTGCGCTACGAGAAGCTCGAACACACCTTCCTGGCGCTCAACCACCTTGCTGCGGCCATCATCGCTCTGCGCAAGATTGAGCTACCAGTCAATGTTATTTACGGATAAATACTAAGCCCATGCCTCGGGGCGGCGCTGCGCAGACACGTGCTCCGCCTCGTTTTCCAAGGAAGTGACGGCACTCCCCCCCACCAACCCACCAACCCAAGAAGGAGACAAGTATGCCCCTGCATTCCCGCCATCTCGCCATCGCGCTCGGCCTGGCTGGCCTGATGAGCCTGCCCGCCCAGGCACAGGACAAGATTCGCATCGGCTTTCTGACCGACATGTCCAGCGCCTACGCCGACCTGGACGGCAAGAACGGCGCCATGGCCATCCAGATGGCCATCGACGACTTCGGCGGCAAGGTCAACGGCCTGCCCATCGAACTCCTCAGCGCCGACCACCAGAACAAGGCCGACATCGCCGCCTCCAAGGCGCGTGAGTGGATGGACACCCAGAACATCAGCATGCTCGTGGGTGGCACCAACTCGGCCGCCGCCCTGGCCATGGCCAAGCTCGCGCAGGAAAAGAAGCGCGTGTTCATCGCCAACGGCCCCGGAACCTCGGCGCTGACCAACGAGCAGTGCTCGCCCTACACCATCCACTACGCCTGGGACACCACGGCCTTGGCCAAGGGCACGGCGGGCGCCCTGCTCAAGCAGGGCTACAAGAACTGGTTCTTTCTTGCCGCCGACTACGCTTTCGGCGAAGCCCTGCAGCGCGACGCGACGAGCGTGATCAAGGCCCACAACGGCCAGGTCATAGGTGGCGTCAAGCACCCGCTGGGTGCCGCGGATTTCTCGTCCTTCCTGGTGCAGGCGCAGAGCTCCAAGGCGCAGATCCTGGGCATCGCCAACGGTGGCAGCGACATGATCAACGCACTCAAGGCCTCGCGCGAGTTCAGCATCGGCAAGAGCATGAAGGTCGCCAGCCTGATGCTGTTCCTGGTGGACGTGCACAGCATGGGCCTGAAGAACGCCGAGGGCCTGCTGTTCACCACCAGCTGGGACTGGAGCCTGGACGATGAGAGCCGCCAGTTCGGCCGCCGCTTCTTCGAGAAGGCCAAGCGCATGCCCACCGACATCCAGGCGGCCAACTACTCGGCCACCATGCAATGGCTCAAGGCAGTGCAGGCCCTCAAGACCACGGATGCCGACAAGGTCATGGATTGGTTCAAGAAGACCCCGCTCAAGGACTTCTACGCCCAGGGCCATGTGCGCCCCGATGGCCGCTATGTGCACAACATGTACCTCATGCAGGTCAAGGCGCCCGCCGAATCGACCATGCCCTGGGACTATGTGAAGCGGATCGCCACCATGCCGGGCGAAGAGGTCTTCACCACCAAGGCGGAGTCGCGCTGCGCGCTGTGGAAGTAACTCCCGCGCCTGCGCGGCGGGTGGTGGCAGCAGTGGCGCCGTTGGGCGCTCCATGTGCCGCACCGCCGCCAGGTGGTGGCCATCTTGTACCAACACCATGAACCCCAACAACAAGACCGCCCTTGTGACGGGCTCCACCAGCGGCATCGGCCTGGGTATCGCCAAGGCCCTGGCCCAACAGGGCGCCAACCTGGTGATGAACGGCTTTGGCGACGTGCAGGCCGCCATGCAGGAAGTGGCGGCACTGGGCGGCCGGGTTGAACACCATCCGGCCGATCTGACCAGGCCCTCGGATATCGCCGATCTGATGCGCTTCGCCAGCGACCGGTTCGGGGGCGTGGACAGGGCACAGGCGATGGGCGTTGACGAGCAGGAGGCCACCCGCCTGTGCCTGGGTGAAAAGGAGCCGTCCATGCAGTTCACGACGACGCAGGACATCGGGCAACTGGCCCTGTTCTTCTGCTCTCCCGCTGCGGCCAATGTGCGTGGCGTGACCTGGGCCATGGACGGCGGCTGGACCGCGCAGTAAGGGGCGCCATGCTGGACATCTCGCTCAAGGGCACAGACCTCACGCCATTCAGCGCCCGGGTGGAATGCGACCGTCTGCGCTTGTTCGCCCAGGTGACCGGGGAGGAAAACCCGTTGTTCCGGGACGAGGCCGTGGCACAGGCCCGTGGCTACCCTTCGCTGCCGCTGCCGCCCACCTTCCTGTTCTGCCTGGAAATGGCAGGCCCCCGGCCGATGGAGGTGTACGAGCGCCTTCAGGTCAACTATGCGCATGTGTTGCACGGGGAACAGCACTTCGTCTACCACCGCCTGGCTTTTGCGGGGGAAACGCTGCACTTCAAGCCGCGCATTGCCGATCTCTATGAAAAAAAAGACGGCACCCTGGGCTTCATGGTCTGGGAGACCCGTGTCGAGGCCAGCGATGGCACACCCGTGGCCGATCTGCGCAGCGTGATGATCGTCCGCCCGCCGCAGCCCGAAAGCGGGCACCCCGCCCCACGCGCCACCGCTCCCGCTGCGGAGGACGGCCTGCCCCGCGTGGCGGCGGGCCCCATCACCCGACACCAGCTGGGTCTGTATGCCGGTGCATCGGGGGACTACAACCCGCTGCACATCGACATGGACTATGCCCGCCAGGCCGGCATGCCCGATGTCTTCGCGCACGGCATGCTGTCGGCCGCATACCTGGCGCGTGTGCTCACCCGCTGGGCGGAGCCTGCGGCGCTGCGGCGCTTCAGCGTACGTTTTGAAGCCATCACCCACATCGGTGACGAGGTGCATTGCCAGGCCCGCGCAACCGGCCACTGCATCGAGCACGGTGAACCCTGCCTGACTCTGGCATTGACCGCACGCAACCAGGCGGGCGAGACCAAACTCACCGGCACCGCGGTGGTCGCCGCCGCAGCGCTGAGCGCCCCCTGATTTTCAGCTTGCCCTGCCCAGTACCATGACCCCCTCTACCTCCGACATCCTCTGGACTCCCGGCCCCGAGCAACTGCAGTCCAGCCGCCTGGTGCAATACCAGGACTGGCTGGCGCGGGAACAAGGCGTTACCACCCACGATTACGCCGGGCTGTGGCGCTGGTCGATCGAGCACCTGGATGACTTCTGGCAGTCGATCTGGAGCTATTTCGACATCCAGGCCGATGGCGAACGCGAGCCCGCGCTGGGCCAGCGCAGCATGCCAGGCGCCGAGTGGTTTCCCAAGGCCCGGGTGAATTTTGCCGAGCATGTGTTCCGCCATGCCACGTCCCAGCAACCGGCCGTGATCGCACGCAGCGAGGATGTGCCGCTGCAGCACATTGCCTGGGCCGAGCTGGAGCGCGCCACCGCAGCGCTGGCGGCCACGTTGCGCGGCTGGGGCGTGGGGCCGGGCGACCGCGTGGCGAGCTACATGCCCAACCGCCCCGAAACGGTGATCGCATTTCTGGCCTGCGCCAGCATCGGCGCCGTATGGTCCAGCTGCGCACCCGACATGGGGGCGCCTGTCGTGCTGGACCGCCTGCGCCAGATCGAGCCCAAGGTACTGTTCGCCGTGGACAGCTACCGCTACAACGGCAAGCCGCACGACCGGGCCCGGGAAGTCGCGCAATTGCTGGCCGAGTTGCCCAGTGTCGAGCATGTCGTGCAGGTGGATGGGCCGCTGGCGCAGGAGCGCGCGGTCGATTGGCGCCAACGCACGGGCTGGCACGCGACCGTGGCCCGGGATGCCTCACCCCGCTACGAGCGCCTGCCTTTCGGCCACCCGCTGTGGATCCTCTATTCCTCGGGCACCACGGGGCTGCCCAAGGCGATGGTGCACGGCCATGGCGGCATCCTGCTCACGCACCTGAAGGAAATGGCGCTGCATAACGACCTGCGGCCCGGCGACCGACTGCTGTTCCTGGGCAGCACGGGCTGGGCCGTGTGGAACCTGCTGGTGGGCGCCCTGGTCACAGGCGCCTCCATCGTGCTGTACGACGGCCATCCCTCCTGGCCCTGTGGCGACACCCTCTGGCGGTTCATCGACGAGCAGGAAGTCGCCGTGTTCGGCACGGGGGCGGCCGTCCTCATCGCGCACAGGAAGGACGGGCTGCGCCCCCGGGATTACGCGCCGCTGAAGAAGCTGCGCACCATCCTCTCCACGGGCTCACCCCTGCCCGTGGATGCGTTTGAATGGGTGTACCGCGACGTCAAGCCCGACGTCTGGCTGGCGTCGGTCAGCGGCGGCACGGACATCGCCGCCTGCTTTGTCGCCTGCGCGCCCACCCTGCCGGTGCATGCCGGAGAGATCCAGTGCGCGGAGCTGGGGGTGGCCGCCTACGCCTTCAACGAACAGGGTCAGGCGGTGATCGACGAGGTGGGCGAACTGGTGATCACCCAGCCGATGCCGTCGATGCCGCTGTACTTCTGGAACGATCCCGACGGACGGCGCTACCGCGAGAGCTACTTCGAGATATACCCCGGGGTATGGCGCCACGGCGACTGGATTCGTTTCACGCCCTATGGCAGCTCGGTGATCTATGGCCGCTCCGACAGCACCATCAACCGCTACGGCATCCGCATCGGCACGGCGGAAATCTACCGGGTGGTGGAGGAACTCCCCGAGGTGCTTGACAGCCTGGTCGTGGACCTGGAGTACCTGGGGCGCCCCTCCTTCATGCCCTTGTTCGTCGTGTTGCAGCCGGGCGTGGCCTTGGACGCCTCCCTGACCGAGCGCATCCGGCAACAGATCCGCACCAAGGCATCGGGCCGCCATGTGCCCGATGCGGTGGTCCAGGTGGGCGAGATTCCGCGCACGCTGAGCGGCAAGAAGATGGAAGTGCCGGTGCGCAAACTGCTGCTGGGCGCCCGCCTGTCCCAGGTGGCCAGCCCGGACGCCATGCAGAACCCCCACAGCCTGGACTTCTTCGCCACGTACGCCAAAGCGCTGGACCTTGGCGGCCCGGGCGGGACGGCGCTTTGATCTTGAACGGTACTTCACGAGGACAAACCAGACCATGAAAGCAGCATTCATTTCCGGCCATGGCGGCAACGAAGTGGTCGAGGTGCGTGAACACCACCTCCCAGAGCGCGCACCCGGCGAGGTGCGCGTGCGCGTGCAGGCCGCCACCCTCAACCAGGTAGATCTGTACATGCGCAACAGTGGCGCCGGCATCACGCACCGCCTGCCGCAGATCCTGGGCCTCGACGCGGCCGGTGTGGTGGACGCCTGCGACGCCAGCGATCCGCTGCTGCGCCCGGGCCAGGAGGTGGTCATTCACCCCGGCGTGGCCTGCGGCCGTTGCGAGTTCTGCCTGCACGGCGACAGCGCCCTGTGCACGCGCATCCAGTTCCTGGGCGAGCACCGCGATGGCACGTTCGCCCAATGGATTCAGGTGCCGGCGACACAGGTGTTTCCCAAGCCCGCCCACCTGACTTTTGCCGAGGCGGCCGCCCTCGGTGTCAACCACCTCACGGCCTGGCGCATGCTGTTTTCCAAGGCGCGCCTGCAGCCCTGGGAAACGGTGCTGGTCTTCGGTATCGGCGGCGGCGTCTCGTTGGCCGCCCTGCAGCTGGCCAGGGCCATCGGCGCGCGTGTGTTCGTGACCTCGCGCGACGACGCCAAGCTCGAACGCGCCCTTGCGATCGGGGCCGATCACGGAATCAACAGCCAGACCCAGGATGTGGCGAAACAGGCCATGGCCCTTACTGGCGGTCGGGGAGTGGACGTGGTGTTCGAGAACACGGGTGCTGCCACCTGGCCATCGGCAATGAAGTCGCTGGTGCGCGGCGGCCGACTCGTCATCTGCGGCGCCACCACAGGGGACCAACCCGGTGCCGACCTGCGCCGTCTCTTCGTGCGCCAGTTACAGATCTTCGGCTCCAGCCTGGGAAGCTATGGGGAGTTCCACGACATGCTCGGCTTCGTGGATCGCACCAGCCTGCGCCCGCTGATCGACAGCACTTATGCTCTGGGCGATATCCACGCTGCACTCAACCAGCTGGAGTCTGGTGCGCAATTCGGCAAAGTGGCCCTGCGCATCGAAGGCCATGATGCACATCACGAGTAAGAACGCATGGACGCGGGCGGCGGCCTTGCCAGCCTTGCGGCGATGTTTGAGCATTTCGTTGCCGCGCCAGCGCGCAGGCGTGCGGCCAGCAAAACCTTTGCCATACTGGCGTCTCTGGGCGACTTCCCCTTGCCGGGTATTCCCGGGTACCCGAGGGCGCATCTTTCAAGAGAGAGAGCAGCATTGGAAATGCGCTCCCCTCCGAGGTTGAGCCCAGGCTGCCCTGCCCTTAGCCCCTCGTATTTGCAGTGACTGGTTTGGAATGAGTAAAAGAGAAACTGCTCATAACACTAGCCTCCACTCGCCGCACGAGGTTTGGCGCCGTATGGCATCACTCGACTGTGGTTGACGTCCACCTCCAGTGGTCGACCAATGAACGGAAATGCGCGCTGCTGACACTGCTCGCGCTCGCATACCTTACAGCCCATGCCGATGGGCGTTGCGGCATCAGGATCGCTCAGGTCTAAACCCTTGCTGTAAACCAAGCGGGTGGCGTGATGCACGTCACACCCCAGTCCAATCGAGAAGGTCTGTCGAGGCGTGCCATAACCTACTCCACCGCGCGAGACTGTGCGGGCTATCCACAGGTAACTACGCCCATCGGGCATGCGTGCGATTTGCGGAAGGATTCGCTCGGGCTGCGCAAAGGCCTCGTATACATTCCAGAGCGGACAGGTGCCGCCTGTGCGACTGAAGTGGAAATTCGTGGCTGACTGGCGCTTGGAAATATTGCCGGCCCGGTCAATGCGCACGAAAAAAAATGGAATGCCAGGAGCCTCGGCACGCTGAAGTGTGCTGAGGCGATGGCAGACGGTCTCAAAACCTACGCCAAACTTTTGGCCCAGCAATTCGATGTCGTAGCGTAAGGTCTCCGCTGCGTGCAGAAAGCGGCCATACGGCAACACCAGCGCGCCTGCAAAGTAATTGGCCAACCCAATCTGCGCGAGCTGGCGTGCCGCAGGATCGCCCTCCAGAGTGGCGTCTGTCGTGAGTTTTTCGAAAAGCGGCCCATGCTCTAAAAGCGCCAACTGGGTGGCCATCTGAAATGCTTGCTGACTTCGCTCGAGTACGCTCGCGAGGCGGAGTATTCGCATTTCGCTGTCGTATCGACGCTTGCTAGTCGCATCGTCGTCTACAGTCAGTACACGTACACCGTGTGTATGTACCAGTCGCTGAATGAGCCAGTCAATAAGTGCCATGCCACTTTGCTGCATCTGGGTCGCCAGTGTCTCAGCCGCGCGGTCTACGGGATCGAAATAGTTCTTGTGTGCAAAGAAGAAGTCGCGTACTGCCTCGAATGGCATCGTACGTCGTGGCACATTGCCTGAGCGATCATCGCCAAACGTTGCAGCCATAGCGTCAAGCTGCTCCGAGGCTTCCACCCCCCTTCTGTAGAGCGCCAACAAAGCCCTTCCCAACTTGGGCATCTGCGCCGCGACCTCGCGGACTTCGGTCAACGCCACAGGCTCTGGGGCATCAGCCAACGCCTCTTGCATGCCTGCCACGAGCCGCGACTCCTCGTCCTCAGAGAACTGTTGAACGTCGACTCCAAGCGTGCGATGGATCTTCAACAGTACAGATACCGTGAGTGGTCGCTGGTTCTGCTCAAGTTGGTTGAGGTAGCTCGGTGACAGCCCAAGAGCGTGGGCCATAGCGATCTGCGATAGGCCGCGTTCAGCGCGCATCGAACGCAGGCGGACTCCCATGAAGGTTTTTTTCATAGCGTATTTTCAATTAACAAATTCGCAAAATTCGCAATTATTAAATTTTTCATTGGCATGAATTCGCCCTTTTAGGACTGGAGCGGGATCCATATTTTGCGTAAATTGCGAATTATGACAAGCCTCAACGGAAGCGCCGAGATGCATGCAATGGTTCTGCCATCCCATGCCAACCACCATCACACTTTGTTTGCGGGTCAGGCATTGCGTTGGTTGGCCCAGGCGGCTTTCCTCGCCGCCCGCAACCGAGCACAACGTGAAGTGGTGGTGGCTGCAGTGAGCGGTGTCGACTTCCGCGTGCCGGTGCCCGTGGGTCACAGCCTCATGCTGCGCGCCCATGTGAGTCGTGTAGGCCGCACTTCTATGACCGTGTACGTCCGTGGTCTGAGTCAAGCGCCTGGTGCGCCGACTGACGAAACCCTGCAGGCCGTGTTTGAAATGGTCGCCGTTGACGCTGCCGGTCACCCCCACCCCATTGATCCACTTTCGCATCATCAGGAGACACCATGAGCACCACCGAAACTACGGGTTTCAAACCAAAGAAGTCTGTTGCGCTGTCGGGCGTTACTGCAGGCAACACTGCACTGTGCACGGTCGGCCGTACCGGCAATGACTTGCACTATCGGGGCTACGACATTCTCGACATCGCCGAGGTTTGCGAGTTCGAAGAGGTCGCGCACCTTTTAGTTCACGGGAAGCTGCCCACACGAGCAGAGCTCAAGGCTTACAAGGCGCGTCTCAAAGCCCTTCGCGGCCTACCGGCCAGTGTGAAGGACGCACTCGAGAAACTGCCGGCCGGTGCTCACCCCATGGACGTGATGCGTACTGGTGTGTCGACCCTGGGCTGTGTGCTGCCCGAGAAAGATGATCACAATCTTCCCGGCGCGCGTGATATTGCTGACCGGCTCATGGCTTCTCTGGGTTCAATGCTGCTTTACTGGTATCACTTCAGTACGCAAGGTAAACGCATCGACGTAGAAACCGATGACGAATCAATTGGCGGTCACTTTCTACATCTGCTGCATGGCGAGACGCCTCCGGAGAGCTGGGTGCGTGCAATGCATACTTCACTGAACCTTTACGCTGAGCATGAATTCAACGCGTCTACTTTCACGGCGCGCGTCATCGCTGGAACGGGTAGTGACATGTACTCGTGCATCGCGGGTGCTATCGGCGCCCTGCGCGGCCCTAAGCATGGCGGCGCTAACGAAGTTGCGTTCGAAATCCAGAAGCGCTATGACAACCCGGACGAAGCCGAAGCTGATATTCGTGCCCGCGTTGAGCGCAAAGAAGTCGTCATCGGGTTCGGCCATCCGGTTTACACCGTGAGCGATCCACGCAACGTGGTTATCAAGCGTGTGGCGAAACGACTGTCAGATGGAGCTGGCTCCACCAAGATGTATGACATTGCGGAGCGGTTGGAGTCGGTGATGTTGGAAGTCAAGAAGATGTTCCCTAATCTCGACTGGTTCAGTGCCGTGAGCTATCACATGATGGGAGTTCCGACCGCTATGTTCACGCCGCTGTTCGTGATCGCACGCACCAGTGGCTGGGCCGCTCACGTTGTGGAGCAGCGAGTTGACAACAAGATCATCAGACCCAGTGCGAACTACACCGGCCCAGAGGATCTCGACTTCGTTCCTATCGAGAGCCGCAAGTAATCACTGGAAGAGTCATCAACACCCAATCTCATGAATACTAAATACCGCAAAAAGCTGCCGGGAACGCAATGGGACTACATGGATGCGCGCGAGGCGGTTGAGACATTACGAACTGGTGCCTGGGCAGGGCTGCCCTATACCGCACGCGTACATGCCGAAAACCTTGTGCGGCGGGCAGATCCGGCACGACTGGACAACTATCTTCTGCAACTGATTGAACGCAAGCGTGAGATCGACTTCCCATGGTATCCCGTGCGTGTGGTCTGTCACGACATTCTTGGGCAGACGGCGCTGGTGGACCTAGCTGGCCTGCGCGATGCTATCGCCAACGAAGGCGGCGACCCAGCTCAGGTGAACCCTGTGGTACCTGTTCAATTGATCGTGGATCACTCCCTGGCCATGGAGTGCGGCGGCTTCGACCCCAATGCTTTCGCTAAAAACCGCGCTATCGAGGATCGCCGTAATGAGGACCGCTTCCACTTCATTGAATGGACGAAGAAGGCCTTCGCCAACGTGGACGTGATCCCCGCAGGCAACGGCATCATGCACCAGATCAACCTGGAGAAGATGTCACCCGTGGTCTACGTGCAAGATGGCGTGGCATTTCCCGACACCTGCGTGGGGACCGACAGCCACACCCCACACGTAGATGCGCTGGGCGTGATCGCCATCGGCGTGGGTGGCCTGGAGGCCGAAAACGTGATGCTAGGCCGCGCCTCCTGGATGCGCCTGCCCAGCATCGTAGGCGTAGAGCTCAAGGGCCGCCGGCAGCCTGGCATCACCGCGACCGACATCGTGCTAGCCCTGACCGAATTCCTGCGCAAGGAAAAGGTAGTGGGCGCGTATGTCGAGTTCTATGGCGAGGGAGCCGAGAGCCTGTCCATTGGCGACCGGGCCACCATTTCGAACATGTGCCCTGAATACGGTGCCACCGCTGCACTGTTCTCTATCGACGAACAGACTTTGGAATACCTGCGTCTGACAGGCCGCAAGGAGAAACAGGTGCAGTTAGTGGAAACCTATGCCAAGACAGCCGGCTTCTGGGTCGACAGCCTGCGCAATGTGCAGTACGAGCGCGTACTGAAGTTCGACCTCTCGACCGTCGTGCGCAACATGGCTGGGCCATCGAATCCGCACCGTCGCCTGCCGCTCTCGGCGTTGGTGGATCGAGGCATTGCCGGTGCCATCAAGCTCGAAATGGCCCGCGCCGATGAGGCCGAGGGCCGGATGCCCGATGGCGCCGTGATCATCGCCGCCATCACCAGCTGCACCAACACCAGCAATCCGCGCAACGTAATCGCCGCCGCGCTGCTGGCGCGCAATGCGAACCGGCTGGGCCTCACGCGCAAGCCCTGGGTCAAGACATCGCTTGCGCCCGGCTCCAAGGCGGTGGAACTGTACTTGAAGGAAGCAGGGCTTTTAGGCGATCTGGAGGCATTGGGATTTGGCATCGTCGCCTTCGCTTGCACCACCTGCAACGGAATGAGCGGCGCGCTCGATTCCAAGATTCAGCAGGAAATCATCGACCGTGATCTATACACCACCGCCGTGCTCTCGGGCAACCGTAACTTCGACGGGCGCATCCACCCCTATGCCAAGCAGGCATTTCTGGCCTCGCCGCCGCTGGTGGTGGCCTATGCCATCGCTGGCACAGTGCGCTTCGACATCGAGAACGATGTCCTGACGATTGTGGACGGCAAGGAAATCCGCCTGAAAGACATCTGGCCCAGCGATGAAGAGATCGACACCGTGGTCCAGGCCGCAGTCAAACCCGCGCAATACCGCTCCGTGTATGAGCCGATGTTCTCCCTGCGGGTGGACGATGGTGAACGTGTGGCTCCCCAATACGACTGGCGTCCGATGTCCACCTACATCCGCCGTCCTCCGTACTGGGATACGGAAGGCGTCGGCGCCCTGGCTGCCTTTCCCCGCACGCTCAAAGGTATGCGCCCTCTGGCAATCCTGCCCGACAACATCACCACGGACCACCTTTCCCCCTCCAACGCTATTCTTATGGACAGCGCGGCTGGTGAGTACCTGCACAAAATGGGTCTGCCCGAGGAGGACTTCAACTCCTACGCCACGCACCGTGGTGACCACCTGACGGCCATGCGTGCCACCTTCGCCAACCCGCAGCTCATCAACGAGATGGCCGTGGTCGATGGCAAGGTGCAGAAAGGCTCCCTTGCCCGTGTGGAGCCCGATGGACAGGTGGTACGTATGTGGGAAGCCATTGAGACCTACCTGAACCGCCGTCAGCCGTTGATCATCATTGCCGGCGCTGACTATGGTCAAGGCTCTAGCCGAGACTGGGCGGCCAAAGGTGTTCGCCTGGCGGGCGTCGAGGTGGTGGTTGCCGAGAGCTTCGAGCGCATCCACCGCACCAACCTGTTCGGCATGGGGGTGCTGCCGCTGGAGTTTCAATCCGGCACCACCCGGATGACGCTTGGACTTAACGGTACGGAAACCTTTGACGTCAAAGGGACGCGCACACCGCATTCGGAACTAACGCTGGTAATTCATCGCAAGAGCGGCGAGACGCTGCAGGTGCCAGTGAACTGCCGGCTCGATACTGCCGAAGAGGTCTCTGTCTACGAGGCTGGGGGTGTTTTGCAACGTTTCGCGCAGGACTTCCTTGCGCAGAAAAGGGCTGCATGATGGTCGCTTCACCACAAATCAGAATTCCAGCCACCTACATGCGTGGAGGGACCAGCAAGGGTGTATTTTTTCGTCTTGAGGACCTGCCACCCGCAACGCAACAAGCGGGCTCAGCACGAGACCGCTTGTTCCAGCGCGTCATCGGCAGTCCGGACCCCTATGCTGCACAAATCGACGGCATGGGCAGCGCCACGTCTAGCACCAGTAAGTGTGTGATTCTTTCGAAAAGCAGACGCCCTGGGCACGACGTGGACTACCTCTATGGTCAAGTTGCCATTGATAAAAACATTGTTGATTGGAGCGGCAACTGCGGCAACCTGTCGACAGCGGCCGGCGCGTTCGCAATCCATGCAGGCTATGTCGAAGCGATGCCGCGCGATGGCATCTGCACTGTGCGTATCTGGCAGGCCAACATCGGCAAAACCATAGTTGCTCATGTTCCGGTTCTCAACGGGCAAGTCCAGGAGACAGGGGACTTTGAACTCGACGGCGTGACCTTCCCAGCAGCAGAGATCGTGCTCGAGTTCATGGAACCAGCAGACGATGCCGATGGTGACGGTGGCATGTTCCCAACGGGGCAGGTAGTGGACGCATTGGAGGTGCCGGGCATCGAAATGCTCCAGGCTACGTTGATCAACTCGGGCATTCCCACAATCTTCGTCAATGCCGCTGACATTGGCTACACCGGTACCGAGCTGCGCGAGTCCATCAACGGCGATACCACTGCGTTGGCGCGCCTCGAGTCCATCCGCGTGGCAGGCGCATTGCGCATGGGTCTTATCCACACGGCCGAGGAGGCCACGACTCGGCAGCACACACCCAAAATCGCCTTCGTGGCTCCTCCGGCCGGCTATACCGCGTCGAGTGGCAAGCGTGTGCGAACTGAGGATGTGGACATTCTGGTTCGCGCACTCTCCATGGGTAAGTTGCACCACGCCATGATGGGCACGGTATCGGTCGCCATTGCCACTGCGGCCGCTGTGCCGGGCACGCTGGTGAATCTTGCGGCTGGCGGTGGCGCGCGCCACAGCGTGCGCTTTGGCCACCCTTCGGGCCAGCTGCGCGTCGGCGCCGAGGCGAACCTGGTTGACGGTCAATGGACCGTTACCAAAGCCGTCATGAGCCGCAGTGCGCGCATCCTCATGGAAGGCTGGGTGCGCGTGCCCAATGACAGTTTCTGAATTTAGATTGTGATAACTTGATGTCCACCCGTAAGCAACTCAAATCCCTTGTCGAGGCGCGCCGCGGCGTACTGGTACCCGGCGCGTTCAACGCACTGTCTGCGAAGGTCGTGGAAGACCTGGGCTTCGAGGCCCTCTACGTTACCGGTGCCGGAGTTACCAACATGTGGTTCGGTATGCCCGATCAGGGCTTCATGGGTCTTTCAGAGATCGCCAACCACACAGCCCGCATACGTGATGCGGTGAGCCTGCCACTCATAGTAGATGCCGACACTGGCTTCGGGAACGCGCTCAACGTGTACCACACCGTACGCACGCTGGAAAGAGCCGGTGCCGACTGCATTCAGTTGGAAGACCAGGTTTCACCCAAGCGCTGCGGTCATTTCTCGGGCAAGGAAGTTATCTCGACGGAAGAGGCGGTGAGCAAGATCAAGGCCGCTGTGGATGCACGACGCGATCCGGATTTCCTCGTAATGGCGCGTACCGACGCGGCAGCTACGCACGGCTTTGAGGCTGCCGTAGAGCGAGCGCAAAAATTTGCAGAGGCAGGCGCGGATATCCTTTTTGTAGAGGCCGTAACCAAGGCCGAGGAGGTACGTGCACTGCCCCAGCGCTTGGCCAAGCCGCAGCTGATGAACATGGTCATAGGCGGCAAGACCCCTATGTTCGGCGCCGAGGAGCTTGGCCGACTGGGCTACGGTATCGTGCTTTACGCCAACGCTGCGTTACAGGGCGCAGTGCATGGCATGCATAAGACGCTCACCACCCTAAGAGACGACAAGCAAGTACTTGAAAGCAGCGGCTTGGTCACATCGTTCACTGAGCGTCAACGCCTAGTCGGTAAGCCAGACTGGGACGAGCTAGAGAAACGCTACACCTGAGAATGAGATAGCGTTCTTGCCAGGAGCACGAAGGCTTGTACGTAATCGGTGTTCATGTCCAACTCGCGTACGCCAAGGTAGATCTGCTTGGCAATCCCTTGTGGTCCTAGACGCACAGGCTTCACGGGCATCTTGCACGCGTACTCTTCGACAAGCCAGCGTGGAAGCGCGGCGACGCCGCGCCCGCTGGCTACCATCTGCAACATGATGTCGGTGGTCTCGATGGTCTTATGCCGGCGTGGACTCACACCAGCAGGCGATAGAAACTGGGTGTAAACATCCAGCCGATCCGGCGAGACCGGGTAGGTAATTAAAACCTCACTTAGCAGATCACGGGGGGTGATATGCGGTGCGCTGGCCAAAGCATGGTCGCAGGCCACCACAAGCACTTGTTCGTAGTCGAACACGGGCTCGAAGTGCAATCCGGGCTTGAACAAGGGGTCAGGCGTGACCAGCATGTCAATCTCATAGCCGTAAAGCGCCCCCAGGCCGCCAAACTGAAACTTCTGCTTCACGTCCACGTCGACGTCGGGCCAGGCCGCCAAGTACGGCGACACCACTTTGAGCAGCCACTCGTAGCAAGGGTGGCATTCCATACCGATACGCAGCGTGCCGCGCTCGCCTTGCGCAAACTGGCGCAGGCGCTCTTCGGCCAAGTTCAACTGCGGCAGCACCCGGTTCGCCACCGCAAGCAGGTACTGGCCAGCCTGGGTTAAACGCAGGCTACGGCCTTCACGCAGCCAGATGTCAGTGCCCAGCTGCTGCTCAAGCTTTTTCATGCTGTGGCTCAGCGCCGACTGCGTGAGGCACAACACGTTAGCCGCCGCAGTCAAGGAGCCCTGTTTCTCGACCTCGGCCACGATGGCTAAATGTGCGCGCTCCAACATATATGAGAAATATTCATGAAATCGTGAGATAAAACCATTTTACTTCATGATCACTGATGTCTAGCATTCGCTTCCATTGTTCGTTGGCAGTTCAAAGGAAGCCCATGGCCGTCAAACAACTCACCGCATTCAGCGGACCGAACTTGCAGGCGCAGCACGATGGCAAAGCGACTTGACCTTGCGCACTCCATCAAGCCTCTAGGCACCAGAAATCAGTCGATACGAAAGACAGAATGAAACACACCACGCGCATAGTCGCCGTCTCCGGAGGGCTTCAACGTCCCTCTAAGGCAGCAACCTTGGCAGAACACCTGCTGGAGTTGATCGCACATGAAATGCCGTGTGAAAAGCACCTTATCGAGATGAGTCTGATCGCTCCCCAACTAGCCGGCGCGGTCCTGCGCTCCCAACTGCCTTGTACGGCAGAGCGTGCGCTTGTAGAAGTCGAGCAAGCAGACGTGGTCGTCGTAGTCACCCCGGTCTACCGCGGCGCCTACTCGGGATTGTTCAAGCACTTCTTCGACTTCATCGATCAGGATGCATTGATCGACAAACCAGTGCTACTAGCAGCCACCGGTGGTAGTGAGCGCCATGCCCTGGTGATCGACCATCAATTGCGCCCGTTGTTCAGCTTTTTCCAGACGCGCACGATGCCGCTAGGTGTTTACGCAACCGACAAGGACTTTGCGGAAGGCCGCCTACGCAACGGGGCCTTGCTCGAACGGGCCAGGCTCGCGGTCGAGCGGGCAATGCCGTTGGTGACATTGGCGCGCCACGCCTTGCCCCGCCTGACCATTGAAGCGCACGTGGCCTGATTCACGACTTGGCCAACCTAACAACTTCCAGACGCAATCGCCATGAACGAAGAACTCCGCTTTGAACTCAAGAGCATCCTTTTCGATGAAAACTACATCCCATCAGACAGCACGCGCATCACCACCAACTTTGCCAACCTGGCACGGGGAAAGAGTCGCCAGCAGAATTTGCGCAACACGCTGAGGATGATCAACAACCGTTTTAATGAGCTAGCGCATTGGGACAATGCGACAGGAGATCGCTACTCTGTCGAACTGGAGATCATCTCCGTAGAGATGAGCATGGCTTCCAGCATTAGCAATGCTTCATTTCCGTTGATTGAAGTGCTGAAAACCAGCATTCTCGACAAGAAGACGGGAAAACGCATCGATGGGATCGTTGGGAACAACTTTTCTTCCTACGTCCGCGATTACGACTTCAGCATCCTGCTTCCCGGCTACAACGCTGATCGGGCGCAATTCGGTGTTCCTGAAGGTTTTGGTGAATTGCATGGAAAGCTGTTCAAACAGTTTGTCAGTTCGGTCACTTACAAAGCGCACTTAGGCAAGCCACCTGTCATCTGCATCAGTGTATCGACCAGCAAACGTTACCAGCGGAATGGAAATCAGCACCCGGTACTGGGCGTTGAGTATCAACAGAGCGAACTTTCAGCGACCGACCGGTACTTTGAAAAAATGGGTATGCAAGTTCGCTTCTTCATGCCTCCAAACAGCGTCGCGCCGTTAGCGTTCTACTTTTACGGCGATCTTCTGGACGACTACACGAATCTTGAGCTGATCGGCACCATCAGCACCATGGAAACCTTTCAGAAGATTTATCGGCCCGAGATCTACAACGCCAACTCTGCCGCCGGTAACTTCTATCAGCCGAGCCTCACCAACCAGGACTACTCGTCGACGCAAATCGTCTACGACCGTGAAGAGCGCAGTCAACTTGCGGTCCAGCAAGGCAAGTTTGCTGAGGAGCACTTCATCAAGCCGTACGGTTCTGTCCTGCATCGATGGACTGCCAGCTCTGCGAGCTGACCGCTCTTTCGGTTGATTCTTCATGCTTTGTTTCCCAAGAAAAACCATGGATTGGCTGTTCTCGCTAAACCGGTTGACTCACCTATGTCTGTCCATTTTTTTGTCAGAAGGAATTTTTGATGTTTGAAACTTCGATCGCCGGTAGTTTGCCGAAACCGGCCTGGCTCGCAGAAACCCACAAACTTTGGCCTCAGTGGAGGGCCGAAGGCAATGCGTTGCTCCAAGCCAAAGCCGATGCGACCCTGCTTTGGATCAAAGCCCAGGAGGACGCGGGTCTGGATATCGTGTGCGACGGTGAGCAATCGCGCCAGCATTTCGTGCACGGCTTCCTCGAACAAGTCGAAGGCATCGACTTCGACAACAAAGTGAAGATGGGCATACGCGATAACCGGTACGACGCTATGGTGCCGCAGGTGGTGGCTGCCCTGCGATTGAAGGGCCGTGTGCATGCCTTCGAAGCTCAACTCGCGCGTGCTCATACCAAAAAGAAGCTGAAATTCACGCTACCTGGTCCGATGACCATCGTAGACACGGTCGCCGACCGTTTCTATGGTGACAAAGTGAAGTTGGCTTTTGCATTTGCCGAGTTGCTCAACCAAGAAGCTCTCGCGCTGCAAGCCGACGGAGTAGACATCATCCAATTCGATGAACCTGCCTTCAACGTTTACATGAAGGATGCAGCCGACTGGGGCGTGAAGGCGCTTGAAAGAGCGGCGCAGGGGCTGACGTGTACAACGGCGGTACACATCTGCTACGGCTACGGCATCAAGGCCAACACTGACTGGAAGAGCACACTGGGCGAGAAATGGCGCCAGTATGAGACGGTGTTTCCTGCGCTCGCCCGCAGCAGCATTGATCAGGTGAGCTTGGAATGTATCCACTCTCATGTACCTCCCGACCTCATGGCACTGCTACCAGGTAAGGACGTACTGGTCGGTGTGATCGATGTGGCGAGCGATGAAGTAGAAACACCCGAAGAAGTGGCTGACACTATCGGCCGAGCCCTGCAGTTCGTGCCCAAGGAGAGACTTTTCCCGTGTACGAACTGTGGCTTGGCTCCGATGGATCGGGACGTGGCCTGGCGAAAGCTGCAGGCGCTTGCTGCAGGCACCCGGCTCGCCAGGGAACGGATTACTGCGAGCTAATTCTCTGTCAGCTAAGCTGCCTTTCTGCTCCGCAAAGGGCAGTCTTTGACAGAGCCGAAAAGTCGTTCTCATGTGCGTGAAAGGCTGCGCCTTGACGATTCACTCCCCAGTACTGCGGAAGAGCTTCACGGTCACCCGAGACATCTTGTGGGAGTCGAAGACTGCGACAAGGGCGGAGATCAATAGCATGGAGGTTCACTTCGTCCAGACGCTGCGGGCCAACGATCCTGAAGTCGGCTACAACCGCTGGCCTACGTTCACGCCGCGAACTGGGACTGTGGATTGAGTGCATAGAGCTGCGTCAGAAACCGATCAGTCACGAACGGCAGATCGTGACCGTTTTCAGCCCTCAGCTCCCCGCGCCCTGATGGTGCGCCGCACAACACCGGTGCACTGCCGCCCCCGGTCTCTTTCAGCAACAAAACCTGTAGCACCCGTAAATACTTCGTAGTACGCTCATCATTCAATAGCAAAAATCACTTCTACTAGCTGGCACAGGGCTTGCAATGCATCATGCAAGACCTTCACAGGTCTGCAATGGCGGCTCTGCCCAACGGCGGGCGGATGCGGCCAGAAACCGGACAAAGGCGTCCCCACCCGCGCACAGCTGCATGACGCAGCCAGGCGCGGCGTGAGGACGCCTTTTTTGTTTGTCACGTCACAAGGGAAGCACCATGACCGATCTGCTCAAAACCCGCCTCAACCGCCGCACCGTGCTGCAGGCCGCCACCGTGGGCGCCGTGGGGGTGAGCCCCGCGCTGCGCGCCCTGGTCCACGCCCAAGGCTCGGATGCACCCGAGAAGAAAGAGGTCAAGATCGGCTTCATTCCGCTGACCGACTGCGCCAGCGTGGTGATGGCCTCGGTGCTGGGCTTCGACAAGAAGTACGGCGTGACCATCATCCCCACCAAGGAGGCGAGCTGGGCCGGTGTGCGCGACAAGCTGGTGAACGGCGAGCTGGACTTTGCCCATGTGCTCTATGGCCTGGTATACGGCGTGCACCTGGGCACGGCGGGCCCCAAGAAGGACATGGCGGTGCTCATGTCCCTCAACCACAACGGCCAGGCGATCACGCTGTCCAGGGCCTTGGCCGACAAGGGCGCGGTGGACGGCCCCTCGCTCTCAGCGCTGATGGCCCGGGAGAAGCGCGAGTACACCTTTGCCGGCACCTTCCCCACGGGCACACACGCCATGTGGATGCACTACTGGCTGGCGGCGGCAGGCATCAACCCGGTGTCGGGTGCCAAGCTCATCACCGTGCCGCCGCCGCAGATGGTGGCCAACATGCGCGTGGGCAACATGGACGGCTTTTGCGTGGGCGAGCCCTGGAACCACCGCGCCATCATGGACGGCATCGGCATCACGGCCAACACCACGCAGGACATCTGGCGCGACCACCCCGAGAAGGTGCTGGGCACCACGGCAGAGTTTGTGAAGAAGTACCCCAACACCACGCGCGCCGTGATGATGGCGGTGCTGGAAGCCAGCCGGTGGATCGATGCAAGCCTGTCGAACAAGATGAAGATGGCCGAAACCATTGCCGGCAAGGCTTACGTGAACACCAGCGTGGACGCGATCAACCAGCGCATCCTGGGCCGCTACAGCAACGGCGTGGGTGGCGGCCAGGGCAAGACCTGGGACGACCCGAACCACATGAAGTTCTTCAACGACGGCGCGGTGAACTTCCCCTACCTGTCGGACGGCATGTGGTTCCTCACGCAGCACAAGCGCTGGGGCCTGCTCAAGAGCCACCCCGATTACCTGGCCGTGGCCAAGCAGGTGAACCAGGTGGACCTGTACAGATCGGTCGCCAGCGCCATGAAGGTCAATGTGCCCAAGGACGTGTTGCGCACGAGCAAGCTGATCGACGGCGTGGTGTGGGACGGCAAAGACCCCGCCAGGTATGCCGACGGCTTCAAGATCAAGGCCTGAGCAGGCCTGAACAACCGGAGATCACCATGGTCAGTGCCGTTTTTCATGCCCCGCGGGAGTCCGCGCCAGAAGCTACCAAAACAATAGCAAATAGCGTTTTATCTACGGGCGCCAAAACCCCCAAAACCTCTCAGCCCACCAACCCGCCAACGCCCAAGCCCGCGCGCGACTGGGCCGCCCTCTCGCGCAGCTTCTGGCTGACGGTGCTGCCGCCCGTGCTGGGCCTGGGGCTGCTGGTGGGGCTGTGGGCGCTGGTGTCGGCCAGCACGGGCCGCAGCATCCCCACGCCGCACGAAACCTGGCTGCAGGCGCTGGAAGTGTTCAGCAACCCGTTCTACCGCAACGGCCCCAACGACCAGGGCGTGGGCTGGAACGTGCTGGCCTCGCTGCAGCGCGTAGCGGTGGGCTTCGGGCTGGCGGCGCTGGTGGGCATTCCGGCGGGCTTTGTCATCGGGCGTTTTGCCTTCCTGTCGCGCATGTTCAACCCGCTGATCAGCCTGCTGCGGCCGGTGTCGCCGCTGGCCTGGCTGCCGATCGGTCTGCTGGTGTTCAAGGGGGCCAACCCGGCCGCCATCTGGACCATCTTCATCTGCTCGATCTGGCCCATGGTCATCAACACCGCCGTGGGCGTGCAGCGCGTGCCGCAGGACTACATGAACGTGGCCCGCGTGCTCAACCTGAGCGAGTGGAAGATCGCCACCAAGATCCTGTTCCCCGCCGTGCTGCCCTACATGCTGACGGGCGTGCGCCTGGCCGTGGGCACTGCGTGGCTGGTGATCGTGGCCGCCGAGATGCTGACGGGCGGCGTGGGCATCGGTTTCTGGGTGTGGGACGAGTGGAACAACCTCAACGTCAAGAACATCATCATTGCCATCTTCGTGATCGGCATCGTCGGGCTGCTGCTGGAGATGGCGCTCATCAAGCTGGCCACGGCCTTCACGTTCGAAGAGGTGAAATCATGAACGCATCGCTGACCACCAAGTTCATCGAGATCCAGGGCGTAGCGCAGACCTTCAAGACCGCCAAGGGCCTGTTTCCGGCGCTGCGCGATATCCACCTGACGATTGCCAAGGGCGAGTTCGTGGCGCTCATCGGGCATTCGGGCTGCGGCAAATCCACGCTGCTCAACCTGATCGCCGGCCTGACCACGCCCACCCACGGCGCGCTGCTGTGCGCCAACAAGGAAATCAGCGGCCCCGGGCCCGAGCGCGCCGTGGTGTTCCAGAACCACTCGCTGCTGCCCTGGCTGACCTGCTTTGACAACGTGCACCTGGCGGTGGAGCGCGTGTTTGGCAAAACCGAAAGCAAGGCCCAGCTGCTGGCCCGCACCGATGCGGCGCTGGCACTGGTGGGCCTCACGCACGCGGCGCAAAAGCGCCCCGGCGAGATCTCGGGCGGCATGAAGCAGCGCGTGGGCATTGCACGGGCGCTGTGCATGGAACCCCAGGTGCTGCTGATGGACGAGCCCTTTGGCGCGCTCGACGCCCTCACCCGCGCCAAGCTGCAGGACGAGCTGCTGGAGATCGTGGCGCGCACGCACAGCACCGTGGTGATGGTGACGCACGACGTGGACGAGGCGGTGCTGCTGTCCGACAAGATCGTGATGATGACCAACGGCCCGGCCGCCACCATTGGCGAGGTGCTGCATGTGGACCTGCCGCGCCCGCGCAAGCGCGTGGAACTGGCAGAAGACCCGCGCTATGTGCACTGCCGCAAGGCCGTGATCGACTTTCTGTACACCCGCCAGGGGCATGTGGAGAAAGCGGCCTGACCCCACCCTGCGCACGCCAAATGCCCCGGCCTCACAGCCGGGGCATTTGGCGTTCAGCGGCCGCCGCCGGTGATGTAGTGCTCGAGCTGCTCGATGATGAATTTCTGCTCGGAAATGATGTCCTTGACCAGATCGCCAATGGAGATCAGCCCCACCAGCTTGTCGCCATCGACCACAGGCAGGTGGCGCAGGCGGTTTTCGGTCATGAGCGCCATGCACTCCTGGCTGGTCTGGGTGGGGCCCACATACATCACCGCCGTCGTCATGACATCACGCACCAGCGTGGCGGTGGACTTGCGCCCCAGCAGGGCGATCTTGCGGGCGTAATCGCGCTCGGTGACGATGCCGACGATGGTGTCGCCCTCCATCACCAGCAGCGCCCCGATGCGCTTGTCGGCCATGCGCTGGAGCGCATCGAACACCGAGTCTTGCGGTGCGATGGCGTAAACGGTGTGGTCGCTCTTGGATTTGAGAATTTCAGCAACGGCTGTCATGAAGGGCCTCCCTGCAAAAATGATGGCGGACGTGAAAGAGTTTCAACGCATCCTGCCTTGTGCGCAACACCGGCAGCGTCAAGTGCCCTGCCTGGCGGCATCTGGCAACGCCGCGGACCGGCTTGGCGTTGCCCATTATTTTGAAGCCATATTGGGCAAAATTGCTTGCCCATAAAGCGCCAATAGTGCTCAAAAGCAGAGCAGATGGGTGGCGCCCTAGCGCCGCCCGCCCAGCAGGCCACTGCCCATCTTGAGCAGGTCGCCCAGCCCTACCTGGCCGTCACCGTCCTGGTCGAGCAGGCTGCCCAGCAGGCCGCCACCCAGGCCGCCCTGCTGCTGCACGCGCGCCGGCTCCTGGCCCAGCGCCTGACCCAGGCCGCCAGCGTCCATGCCACCCGCGCTCATGCGCTGCGCCAGGAACGACATCACGATGGGCGCCAGCATCTGCAGCAACTGCCCGGCGTTCGCCCCCAGCCCCGTGGCCTGGCCCAGGCCGGCCTCGGCACGCTGCTGGTTGCCACCGAAGATGTGGCCCAGGATGGCCGCGCCATCGGGCTGGCCGCCGCCACTGCCTGCACCACCGCCCAGCAGCGAACCGAGCAGGCCGCCCAGGTCGGGGCCGCCGCTGTGGTCGCGCTGCAAGGCACCAAAAAGGTCCATCGCGCCCTGGGGCTGGGCCGCATTGCGCCCCAGCGCGCCCAGCAGCAGCGGCAGGGCCGCGCCCACGGCGCTCTCGGCCTGCGCCGGGCTGGTGCCGAGTTGCTGGGCCATCTGCTGCAACGGCGCACCCTGAAGCTGGGCCATCAGTTCGTCAACAAGGGAGGCAGGGGAGTTCATGACAGGCATCCTTTCAACAATGCATGGGCCACCGGGCCCGGCAGACATGGTAGGCCCAATGGGTGACATCCAGGTGCACGGTGACCCCTTGCCGGACCAACAACCGGGTCAGGAACAAGGGATTTACCCCTTATTACAATCAGGGTTAACCCTTGATCTGTTGCAGCCCACCCGGCCGTTGCAGACCATTGCACGCTGTGCGCGCCCACCTGCGCGCTGTGCACGCCCATCGCCACGTACCGCGTGGCATCCACGGGCCCTCCTCCCCCATTCGACTTTTCCGCAGCCGTTGCGCTGCCCCGCGTGCTGCACGCCAGCACCGCGCCGCCGCGATCGCTGCGCCTTTCAAGGATATGCACCATGCAGGCCATCGCCCGTCTGAGCCAGTTCGTGGGCAAGACTTTTGCCATCTGGGTACTTCTGTTCGCCGTGCTGGCGTTCTATGCCCCCGCCCAATTCAAGTGGATCGGCCCCTACATCGTGCCGCTGCTGGGCATCATCATGTTCGGCATGGGCCTGACGCTGTCCAAGGACGATTTCAAGGAAGTCGCCAAGCGCCCGCTGGACGTGGCCATCGGCGTGCTCGGCCAGTTCATCATCATGCCGGGCCTGGCCTGGGCGCTTTCCAAGGCGCTGAACCTGCCACCCGATGTGGCCGTGGGCGTGATCCTGGTGGGCTGCTGCCCCGGGGGCACGGCGTCGAACGTGATGACCTTCCTGGCGCGCGGCGACGTGGCGCTGTCGGTGGCCATCACCTCGGTGACCACGCTGCTGGCACCGATGGTGACGCCCGCCCTCATCTACCTGCTGGCCAGCCAGTGGCTGGAAGTGAGCGCCTCGGCCATGTTCTGGTCCATCGTGCAGGTGGTGGTGCTGCCGATCGCCTTTGGCGTGCTGGCGCAATCGCTGCTGCGTGACAAGGTGAAGGCGGCCGTGTCGGTGCTGCCGCTGGTGTCGGTGGCCGCCATCGTGGCCATCGTGGCGGCGGTGGTGGCCGGCAACCAGGCCCGCATTGCCACCAGCGGCCTGATGATCTTTGCCGTGGTGGTGCTGCACAACGGCCTGGGCCTGCTGCTGGGCTACTGGCTGGGCAAACTCACGGGCATGGATGTTTCCAAGCGCAAGGCGCTGGCGATCGAGGTGGGCATGCAGAACTCGGGCCTGGGCGTGGCGCTGGCCACGGCGCATTTTTCACCCTTGGCCGCCGTGCCCAGCGCCATCTTCAGCGTGTGGCACAACATCTCGGGCCCGTTGGTGGCCACGCTGTTCCAGCGCTTTCGCGACGAAGACAACGCCACAGCGCCCTCCAAGCCTGCCTGATTGGCAGGCCCCCATGGGCCAAGCCGCGCAAGCGCTGAACGGGCCCCCACGGCACGGCCGGCGATGCCGGGTGGTCGTCGGCCCGCCGGGGGCGCCGCCACGCTGGTCACAGCACGCCATCCCCTTGGGCGCCCGGGGCTTCCATGCCCTCGCGCTTTTTGCGTCAAAATGTTTTGCCAAACAGGACTGCGCGCGCCCATGACACCTCTTTTCCCCGACCACCTGCCTGCCCCCACGCCGTCCGCCCTCCATTCACCCCCTGAGCCCTCCCGCTCGCCCCGCCACCTGGCTTCAGCCACGCTGGTGGGGCTCGCCCTGCTGCTGGGCGCCTGCTCCGACAAGGCGCCACCGGTGGCGCCGAAGGGACCGGCGGAAGTGGGCGTGGTCACCCTCCGGCCCGAGCGCCAGACCGTCACCACCGAACTGCCCGGCCGCACCAGCGCCTACCTCAGCGCCGAAATCCGCCCGCAGGTGGGCGGCATCGTGCAGCAGCGCCTGTTCACCGAAGGCGCACAGGTCAAGGCCGGCCAGCCGCTGTACCAGCTCGACGCCTCCAGCTACCAGGTGGCGCTGGCCAGCGCCGAGGCCTCGCTGGCCAAGGCGCAGGCCAACGTGGGCACGGCCGAGGTCAACGCCCGGCGCAATGCCGAGCTGGTGAAGATCGATGCGGTGAGCCGGCAGGTGCATGACGACAGCCAGGCGGCCCTGGTGCAGACCCGCTCCGACCTGGCCGTCGCCCGCGCCGCGCTGGACAACGCCCGCATCAACCTGGGCTACACCCGCATCAAGGCGCCGATTGCGGGCCGCACCACCACGTCCACCGTCACCCCTGGCGCGCTGGTCACCGCCAATCAGGCCGCCGCGCTCACCACCATTTCGCAGCTCGATCCGCTGTATGTGGATGTCACCCAGTCCAGCACCGAGGTGCTGCGCCTCAAAAGCGACCTGGCGCGCGGGCGCATCCAGAAAAACGGCCAGGCCGAGGCGCCCATCACCCTGCAGCTGGAAGACGGCAGCCGCTACCCCCACACCGGCAAGCTGCAGTTTGCGGGCGTGAGCGTGAACCCGGGCACCGGCGCCGTGACGCTGCGCGCCGTGGTGCCCAATCCCGACGGCCTGCTCATGCCCGGCATGTATGTGCGTGCGGTGCTGGAAACCGGCATCAACGCGCAGGCGCTGCTGGTGCCCCAGCAGGGCGTCAACCGCGACACGGCCGGCAACGCCAGCGTGCTGCTGGTCACCGCGGACGACAAGATCGAGCGGCGCAAGATCACCGTCGAAACGGCCGTGGGGAACCGCTGGCTGGTGGGCAGCGGGCTGGCGGCCGGCGACCGCGTGGTGGTGGATGGCTTTCAGCGCATCAAGCCCGGCGATACCGTGAAGCCGACCGAGGTGGCACCCAAGCCGATGGCAGCGCCGGCTTCTGCGGCCGCAACGCCTGCGGCCCCCGCAGCTTCGGCCGCATCGGCCGCTCGCTGAGGGCCGGCCCGCCATGGCACAGTTCTTCATCAACCGGCCCATCTTTGCGTGGGTCATCGCCATCATCATCATGCTGGCCGGCGCCATGTCGATCAAGACATTGCCGCTGGAGCAATACCCCGACATCGCGCCGCCGCGCGTATCGATCAGCGCCCTGTACACCGGGGCGTCGGCCAAGACGGTCGAGGAATCGGTCACGCAGGTGATCGAGCAGCAGCTCAAGGGCCTGGACAACCTGATCTACATGGGCTCGACCAGCGACGCCTCGGGCAGTTCGCGCACCACGCTCACCTTCAATGCCGGCACCAACATCGACGTGGCGCAGGTGCAGGTGCAAAACAAGCTGCAGCAAGCCATGTCGCGCCTGCCGCCGGCCGTGCAAAGCCGGGGGGTCACCGTCACCAAGGGCGGCAACGACTACCTGATGATCATCACCTTCACCTCGCCCGACCCCAGCGTGTCGCAGGTGGACATTGGCGACTACATCACCAGCAACCTGGTGGACGTGATCAGCCGCATCGACGGCGTGGGCGACGTGCTCACACTGGGTACCGGCTATGCCATGCGCGTGTGGCTCGATCCGGGCAAGCTCGAAAAATATGCGCTCATGCCGTCCGATATCGGCAGCGCCATCAATGCGCAGAACGCGCAGGTGTCGGCGGGCCAGCTGGGGGCCCTGCCCGCCGTGGGCGAGCAGCAGCTCAATGCCACCATCACGGCGCGCAGCAAGCTGCAGACGAAAGAAGAGTTCGAACAGATCGTGCTCAAATCCACCACCGACGGCGCCGCCGTGCGCCTCAAGGACGTGGCACGCATCGAGCTGGGGGCGGAAAACCTCACCATCACCTCGCGCCTGAACGGCCGGCCCGGCGCCGGCATGGGCGTGGTGCTGGCCGACAGCGCCAACGCCATGGCCGTGGCCACTGCCGTCAACGCCAAGATCGCCGAACTGCAGCCGTTTTTTCCCTACCAGCTCAAGCCCTTCACCAGCTACGACACCACGCCATTCGTCAGCGCCTCGATCGAAGAAGTGGTCAAGGCCCTGCTCGAAGCCATGGCGCTGGTGGTGCTGGTGATGTACGTGTTCCTGCAGAACTTCCGCGCCACGCTGATTCCGGCCATTGCCGTGCCCGTGGTGCTGCTGGGCACCTTCGGGGTGCTGTCGGCAGCGGGTTTCTCGATCAACACGCTCACGATGTTCGGCCTGGTGCTGGCCATCGGCCTGCTGGTGGACGACGCCATCGTGGTGGTGGAAAACGTCGAGCGCGTGATGAGCGAGGAAGGCTTACCCCCTAAGGAGGCCACGCGCAAATCGATGGCCGAGATCACGCCCGCCCTCGTGGGCATTGCGCTCACGCTGTCGGCGGTGTTCATCCCCATGGCGTTCTTTGGCGGCTCCACCGGCGTGATCTACCGGCAGTTTTCCATCACCATCGTGTCGGCCATGGTGCTGTCGGTGCTGGTGGCCCTGACGCTCACGCCCGCGCTGTGCGCCACCTTGCTCAAGCCCATTGCCAAGGGGCAGCACAGTCCCTTTGGCGCACCGCGCAAGGGCCTTGCGGGCTGGATCGACCGCTTTTTTGTCGGCTTCAACCGCCGCTTCGACCGCACGGCCGACAGCTACCAGCGCGGCGTGGGCGGCGTGGTGCGCCGGGGCAAACGCATGATGCTGGTGTACCTGCTGATCTGCGCGGGCATGGCGGTGCTGTTCTTGCGCCTGCCCACGTCGTTCTTGCCCAATGAGGACCAGGGCGCGATATCGGTGCAGATCACGTTGCCGCCGGGCTCTTCCAACGCGCGGCTGCAGGCCGTGATGGCGCAGGTGCAAAAATACTTTGCTGCCCAGCCCGATGTGATCAGCTTCAACTCCATCACCGGCTCGGGCGGCGACCAGAGCTCGGCGCGCGGCTTTGTGCGGCTGACCAACTGGAGCCAGCGCAAGCGCCCAGACCAGAGCGCCGACGCCATTGCGCGCAAGGCCACCAAGGACCTGGCTGCCATCCGCGATGCGCGCATCTTCGTGCTGCTGCCGCCCGCCGTGCGCGGGCTGGGGGCCAATGCGGGGTTCAACTTCCAGCTCAAGGACCTGAACGGCCTGGGCCACGACGCGCTGGTGGCTGCACGCGACAAGGTGCTGGACCTGGC
Organism: Acidovorax sp. GW823-FHT02H02; assembly: GCF_058797075.1. Classification (NCBI taxonomy): domain Bacteria; kingdom Pseudomonadati; phylum Pseudomonadota; class Betaproteobacteria; order Burkholderiales; family Comamonadaceae; genus Acidovorax; species Acidovorax sp. GW823-FHT02H02. The sequence goes on from NZ_JBXAJH010000001.1 coordinate 246,829, forward strand.
CGCCAAGCGCCCCGAGCTGAGCAACACGCGCAGCACCAACCTCGATGACACCGCGCAGCTGGGCGTGGACATCGACGACAGCAAGGCCGGCGCCCTGGGCCTGGCCACGGTGGATGTGAACAACACCCTGTCGAGCGCGCTGGGCGGCACCTATGTGAACGACTTTCTGAACAAGGGGCGCGTCAAGCGCGTGTACATGCAGGGCGATGCGCCGTTCCGCATGCTGCCGCAGGACGTGGCCCCCTGGACGGTGCGCAACAACCAGGGGCAGATGGTGCCGTTCTCGGCGTTTTCGAGCACCCGCTGGACCTATGGCTCGCCGCAGCTGCAGCGCTACAACGGCGCCCCCAGCTATGAGTTCGTGGGCAATGCGGCCGCGGGCGTGAGCTCGGGCGTGGCCATGGCGGCGGTCGAAGACATCATGAAGGAAATGCCCTCGGGCATTGGCTACGAATGGACCGGCGCCTCGTTCCAGGAGCGGCTGTCGGGCTCGCAGGCGCCGCTGCTGTATGCGGTGTCCATCCTGTTCGTGTTCCTGTGCCTGGCCGCGCTGTATGAAAGCTGGTCGGTGCCGTTCTCGGTGATCCTGGTGGTGCCGCTGGGCATTGTCGGGGCCTTGCTGGGCATCGGTTTTCGCGGGCTGTCGAACGACGTGTACTTTCAGGTGGGCCTGCTCACCACCGTGGGGCTGTCGTCCAAGAACGCCATCCTGATCGTGGAATTTGCCACCCAGCTGCAAGAGCGCGGCCGCAGCGTGGTGGACGCCACGCTGGAGGCCGTGCGCCTGCGGCTGCGGCCCATCTTGATGACCTCGCTGGCCTTTGGTTTTGGCGTGCTGCCGCTGGCCCTGGGCACGGGCGCCGGCGCCGGCGGCCGGCAGGCCATTGGCACGGCCGTGCTGGGCGGCATGGTGTCGGCCACCGTGCTGGGCATCTTTTTTGTGCCGGTGTTCTTTGTGCTGATTCGCGGTTACTTTGCCGACCGCGCAGCCAGACCATTGGCCAGTGAAACTGGAGCCGCCGCATGAGCCGCCACCCCCTGATCGCTCCCCACCACACCGTGGGCGCCCTGGCGCTGCTGGCACTGCTGACACTGGCGGGCTGCACCAGCCTGGCGCCCGACTATGCGCGCCCCGCCCTGCCCGTGCCGGCCACGCTGCCGGGCACTGAGGCGCAGCCCGGCACCCCTGTGCCCGACTCCGGCCCCATGGGCTGGCAGGACTTCCTGCACGAGCCGCGCCTGCGCGAGCTGGTAGCGCTGGCGCTGCAGAACAACCGTGACCTGCGCGTGGCCGTGCTGGCCATCGAAAAAGCCCGCGCACAATACGGCGTGGAGCAATCCAACCGCTTCCCCGCCGTGGGGGCCACTGGCGCCGGCACGCGCACACGCACCGCCCAGGACCTGACCACCAGCGGCCGCTCGCCCATCAGCAGCCAGTACAGCGCGCAGCTCGGGTTCAGCAGCTACGAGATCGACCTGTTTGGCCGCGTGAAAAACCTCAACGAGGCCGCGCTGCAGGAATTCTTGCGCACCACCGAAAGCCGCCGCAGCGTGCAGCTGAGCCTGGTGGCCGAGGTGGCCAACGCCTGGCTCACGCTGGATGCCGATGGCCGGCGCCTGCGACTGGCGCAAGACACGCTGCGCAGCCGCCAGAAGTCGTTTGAGCTGACCGAGCGCAGCCACGCGCTGGGCGCGGCCTCGGGCCTCACGCTGGCACAAGCCCAGACCACCGTGGACGCGGCCCGCACCGACGTGGCCGCCTTCACCAGCCAGGTGGCGCGCGACCGCAATGCGCTGGCCCTGCTGGTGGGCGCGCCCGTGCCCGCCGCGCTGCTGCCCGAGGGGGTGAACACGGCCGCATCGGCATCGGCATCCACAGAGCCCACGCCCACCCTCGCCCCACCCGCCGCCGCGCTGCTGGCCGTGCCGGCCGGCCTGCCCTCGTCGGTGCTGCTCAACCGCCCCGACGTGCGCGCGGCCGAATACACGCTGCGCGGCGCCTACGCCAGCATTGGCGCTGCGCGGGCCGCGTTCTTCCCCAGCATCACGCTCACGGCGTCGGCGGGCACCGCCAGCAACGCGCTCTCGGGCCTGTTCGACGGCGGCAACGGCACCTGGAGCTTTGCGCCGCAGATCCGTCTGCCCATCTTTGATTCGGGCCGCAACCGCGCCAACCTGCAGATCGCCGAAACCGCGCGCGACACCGCCGTTGCCCAGTACGAAAAGGCCGTGCAGACCGCGTTCCGCGAAGTGGCCGATGCCCTGGCCGACCGCGCCACGCTGGCCGAGCGCCTGCAGGCCCAGCAATCGCTGCAGGCTGCCACGCTGAAGGCACTGCAGCTGTCCGAAGCCCGCTACCGCCTGGGCGCAGACAGCTTCCTGCCCGTACTGGACGCCCAGCGCTCGCTCTACGGCGCGCAGCAGACACTGATCGCGCTGGCACTGGCCGAGCAGGCCAACCGGATCACGCTGTACAAAGTGCTGGGGGGCAGCTGGAGCGACGACACCACGGGCGGCATGGCAACGCCCGGCTCCTGAAGGGGGTGCTTTCGCGCCCACCCGACGGGGAATCCCCCCTGGGGTGCCCATGCACCAAGCTGGCACGGCCGCCACGCAGACCCTGCACCGATATCGACATCGGCTCTGATCTTGCTTTTAACTTGATAGCTGCAAACGCTTGCCAAACAAGCGCTGCAGCAGGGCTTCACTTTAACCACCCATTTTAAGCATCGCTGGCACAGGCCTTGCATAACCCTGGGCGTGGCCAAGGTAGGCCACCTGTTGAGCCCGGTGCAATGGCGGATCGGGCTGACGAAGACGATGGCGTCCCTGCGGGAGTGCTGGCTGCGAAGCCGGTGCACCGCGCGGACGCCTTTTTGTTTTGCCGAAACGCCTACGGGGGTCACGATGAAAAAATCCAGGCTGGTGATGGTGGGAAATGGCATGGCCGGCGTCCGCTCGCTCGAAGAGCTGCTGAAGATTGCGCCCGACCTCTACGACATCACGGTGTTCGGTGCCGAACCGCACCCCAACTACAACCGCATCCTGCTGTCTCCCGTGCTGGCGGGCGAGCAGACCATCGACGAGATCATCCTCAACGACTGGGCCTGGTACCAGGACAACCAGATCACGCTGCACACCGGCTTTACCGTGACCGACGTGGACCGCGTGCACCGCACCGTGCGCGCCACCAACGCCGTGGGCGAAACCATCACCGCCGAATACGACCGCCTGATCATGGCCACGGGCTCCAACCCGTTCATCCTGCCCATCCCCGGCAAAGATTTAAAGGGTGTGCTGGCCTACCGTGACATTGCCGACACGCAGGCCATGATCGATGCCGCAGCCACCTACCAGCACGCCGTCGTCATCGGCGGCGGCCTGCTGGGGCTGGAGGCCGCCAACGGCCTCATGAAGCGCGGCATGCAGGTGACGGTGGTGCATGTGGGCGACTGGCTGATGGAGCGCCAGCTCGACGATGTGGCCGGCAAGATGCTGCAGAAGTCGCTGGCCGAGCGCGGCATGCAGTTTCTGATGAAGGCGCAGACGCAGGAGCTGGTGGGCAACGCCGAAGGTCGCGTGGCCAGCGTCAGGTTCAAGGACGGCACCGAGGTGCCCGCCGACCTGGTGGTGATGGCCGTGGGCATCCGACCCAACACGGCTCTGGCCGAAAAGATGCGCCTGCATGTGAACCGCGGCATCGTGGTGAGCGACACGCTGCAGACCACCACCGACGCGCGCATCTACGCCGTGGGCGAATGCGCCGCGCACCGGGGCATTGCCTATGGCCTGGTGGCCCCGCTGTTCGAGCAGGGCAAGGTGCTGGCCAACCACCTGGCCGAGTTCGGCATTGGCCGCTACCAAGGTTCGCTCACATCCACCAAGCTCAAGGTCACGGGCATCGACCTTTTTTCAGCAGGCGACTTCCAGGGCGGCGAGAACACCGAAGAGATCGTGATGAGCGACCCCTTTGGCGGCGTGTACAAGAAGCTGGTGCTCAAGGACGACAAGCTCGTGGGCGCCTGCCTGTACGGCGACACGGTGGACGGCAGCTGGTACTTCAAGCTGCTGCGCGACGGCCGCACGGTGAACGACATCCGCGACAAGCTGATGTTTGGCGAAAGCAACATCGGCGACGCAGGCCACCAGGGCCAGAACAAGGCCGCCGCCATGGCCGACAGCGACGAGGTCTGCGGCTGCAACGGCGTGACCAAGGGCGCCATCTGCAAGGCCATCAAGGACAAGGGCCTGTTCACGCTCGATGAAGTGCGCAAGCACACCAAGGCCAGCGCATCGTGCGGCTCGTGCACCGGCCTGGTCGAGCAGATCATCATGTTCACGGCGGGCGGTGACTACAGCGCCACGCCCAGGACCAAGGCGATCTGCGGTTGCACCGACCACGGCCACCAGGCGGTGCGCGAGGCGATCCGCACCAACAAGCTGCTGTCCATTGCCGATGTCTTTCATTTCATGGAATGGAAGACGCCCAATGGCTGCGCCACCTGCCGCCCCGCCGTCAACTACTACCTCATCAGCACCTGGCCCAAGGACGCCAAGGACGACCCGCAAAGCCGCGCCATCAACGAACGCAGCCACGCCAACATCCAGAAAGACGGCACCTACAGCGTCATCCCGCGCATGTGGGGCGGCGAGACCACGGCCGACGAGCTGCGCCGCATTGCCAATGCGGTGGACAAATACAAGATTCCCACCGTGAAGGTGACAGGCGGCCAGCGCATTGACCTCTTGGGCGTGAAGAAGGAAGACCTGCAGGCGGTGTGGAAGGACATCGGCATGCCCAGCGGCCACGCCTACGCCAAGGCCCTGCGCACCGTGAAGACCTGCGTGGGCAGCGAATGGTGCCGCATGGGTACGCAGGACAGCACGCAGATGGGCAAGGACCTGGAGCGCGCCATGTGGCGCATGTACGCACCGCACAAGGTCAAGTTTGCCGTGAGCGGCTGCCCGCGCAATTGCGCCGAGGCCGGCATCAAGGACGTGGGCATCATCGGCGTGGACAGCGGCTGGGAGATGTACGTGGCCGGCAACGGCGGCATCAAGACCGAGGTGGCGCACTTCTTCACCAAGCTCAAGACCGCCGAGGAAGTGCTGGAGTACACCGGCGCGTTCTGCGAGCTGTACCGCCAGGAGGGCTGGTACCTGGAGCGCACCGTGCACTACGTGAACCGCGTGGGCCTCGACTACGTGAAAAAACGCATCCTCGAAGACCACGCCGGCCGCCAGGCGCTGTGGGAGCAGCTGCAGTTCGCGCTCGATGGCGAGCCCGATCCGTGGTTCGAGCTGGACAAGGCAGCGGTGGACCAGCGGCAGTTCATCCCGATCGCCGCGGTCTGAAAGTTTTCATCTCAAAAGTGCCCTCAGCGTTTTACCGACAGGCGCAAGAAGCCACAAAAGGAATAGCAATGACCGAATGGACATCCATCTGCCGCGTGGACGATATCCCCGTGCTGGGCTCGCGCCGCGTGGCCCGCGAAAAAGGCCTGGACGTGGCGGTGTTCCGCAGCGCGTCCAACGAGATCTTTGCCTTGCTCGACCGCTGCCCGCACAAGGGCGGGCCCCTGAGCCAGGGCATTGTTTTCGGCACCAGCGTGGCCTGCCCCATGCACAACTGGACCATTGGCCTGTGCGACGGCCAGGCCGCCGCCCCCGACGAGGGCTGCACGCCCCCATTTCAGGTGCGGGTGGAGGACGGCACCGTGCTGCTCAACACCCACGAACTGGCCCACCACGCCGTGAGCGAAACGCGCCCCATCGCAGGGCCGCAACGGCGCACCCCGGCGGCGTGATCCCACGCCAGCCCGGCTGGCTTGCCACGCTTAGCGTGCAGGCCGGCATCCACCGCACCCTTGGCAACCCTGGCACCGCTCCCAGACAGACCGCAGAAAGAAACCCATGGCCTATCTCGTCCCCTCCGAATTCGTCACCAAAATGGTGGACGCCGGCGAATCCAAGATCTACATGTCCACCCGCGACGCCCTGATCCGCGCCTACATGGCGGGCGCCATCCTGGCACTGGCGGCGGTGTTCGCCGTCACGGCCACCGTCATGTCGGGCTCGGCACTGGTGGGCGCCATCCTGTTCCCGGTGGGTTTTTGCATGCTTTACCTGCTGGGCTTTGACCTGTTGACCGGCGTGTTCGTGCTGACGCCGCTGGCCTGGCTGGACAAGCGCCCGGGGGTCACGATCCAGGCCATTCTGAAGAACTGGGGCCTGGTGTTCACCGGCAACTTCCTGGGCGCGCTGACCGTCGCCTTCATGATGTCCTTCATCTTCACCTATGGTTTTTCGGTGGCGCCGAATGAAATCGGCACAAAGATCGGCCATATCGGCGAGGCGCGCACCCTGGGTTATGCCCAATACGGCCTGATGGGCTGGCTCACCATCTTCATTCGCGCCATGCTGTGCAACTGGATGGTGTCCACCGGGGTGGTGGGCGCCATGATCTCCACCACCGTCAGCGGCAAGGTGATTGCGATGTGGATGCCCATCATGCTGTTCTTCGCCATGACCTTCGAGCACTCGGTGGTGAACATGTTCCTGTTCCCCTCGGGCCTGATGATGGGCGGCAACTTCTCGATCCTCGACTACTTCATCTGGAACGAGATCCCCGTGGTGCTGGGCAATCTGGTCGGTGGCCTGGCCTTTACCGGGCTCACGCTGTACGCCACCCACATCAAGACCGGCCCCAAGCGCAAGCTCGTCTGAGCCCCCCGCATCCGCCGGGTGCCAACGCGGCAATGCTCCTGCTGTCCCGAATCCGGCACCCTGAACGAATGGCGCACCAATGAGCGACACCCTGAAAGTGAGCCTTGGCCAGCACTCGGACAAGGGCTGCAAGGAGGTCAACCAGGATTTCCACGGCGCCTGCGTGCCCCAGGGGCAGGTGTTGGCCGCCAAGGGGGTGGTGGTGGCCCTGGCCGATGGCATCAGCAGCAGCGATGTCAGCCAGATCGCCAGCGCCGCGGCGGTGCACGGGTTGCTCCAGGACTACTACTGCACCTGCGACGCCTGGAGCGTCAAGCGCTCGGCACAGTGCGTGCTGGCGGCCACCAACTCGTGGCTGCACGCACAAACCCAGCGCAGCCCCTACCGCTTCGACAAAGACCGGGGCTACGTCTGCACCCTCAGCGCGCTGATCATCAAATCCACCACCGCACACCTGTTTCATGTGGGCGACACGCGCATCTACCGCGTGCAGGGCAAGGCACTGGAGCAGTTGACCGAAGACCACCGGGTACGCCTCCCGGACGGGCAGATCTACCTGGGCCGTGCGCTCGGGATTCAGCCGCAGCTGGAGGTGGACTACCAGGCCCTGCCGGTAGAGCCCGCAGACACCTTCGTGCTGACCACCGATGGGGTGCATGAACATGTCAGCGCCAGCTTCATCACGCAGGCCATTGAAACCCACGCAGACGATCTGGACCAGGCCGCCCGCACCATCGTGGAAGAAGCCCTGCGCTGCGGCAGCGACGACAACCTGACCCTGCAGATCGTGCGCATCGATGCGCTGCCCCACCAGGACGCCAGCGAACTGCAGCGCCAGCGGGCCGCGCTGCGGTTGCCGCCCATCCTGGAGCCCCGCACCCTGCTGGACGGCTACCAGATCGTGCGCGAGCTGCACGGCAGCCACCGCAGCCACATCTACCTGGCCATCGACACCGACAGCGGGCAGAAGACGGTGCTCAAGACACCCTCCATCGACCTGCAGGACAACGCCGCCAGCCTGGACCGCTTTCTGATGGAAGAATGGATTGCGCGGCGCATTCACAGCCCCCATGTGCTGCGGCCCGCCCCCTCGGAACGCAAGCGCGGGTACCTTTATGTGGCGATGGAATACGTGCAGGGGCAAACCCTGGCCCAGTGGATGATTGACCACCCCAGGCCCGAACTCTCGGTGGTGCGCGACATCGTGGACCAGATCGCACGCGGCCTGCAGGCCTTTCACCGCATGGAGATGCTGCACCAGGACCTGCGGCCCGAGAACATCATGATCGACACCTCGGGCACCGTGAAGATCATCGACTTTGGCGCGGTCCACGTCGCTGGCCTGGCCGAGAGCGCGGCGCCCGGTGCCGGCGATACCGTTCCGGGCACCTTGCAATACACGGCCCCCGAGTACTTTCTGGGCGAGCCCGGCACGCCGCAATCGGACCTGTTCTCGCTCGGCGTGATCACCTACCAGATGCTCACCGGGCGGCAGCCCTATGGCACGCAGGTGGCGGGGATCCGCACCCGGGCGGCACTCATGCAGCTGCACTACGCCAGCGCGCTCGATGAACACCGCGCCATTCCGGCATGGATGGACGCCGTGCTGCGGCGCGCCGTCCACCCCAACCCGCACCAAAGGCAGGAAGCCTTGTCCGAGTTCGCGCACGATCTGCGGCAGCCGAGTGCAGCCTACCTCGGCCGCGCCCGCCCGCCACTGTATGAGCGCAACCCGATGGTGTTCTGGCGCGCCATGGCGCTCGTGCTGGGGGCCGTCGTGGTGGTTTTGCTGGCGGTGCTTCAACACCTGCGCTGACACGGCCGCCCCCCGGCAAGGCACGGCTTCGCGCCCGCTCACGCACCCCCCCGTCCTGGAGCGCCCCGATGCACCAGGCTGGTGCCAGCCATCTGCCCGTGACCCACCCGGATCGGCGCCAGGCCGGTGCCCGGTGGCGTGGGGGCTGGCACATGTATTGCGTTACCTGTGCGAAGGCCCCGGCAGGGGCCAGTGAACCCGGGGTGCAATGGCGCAGCCAGGGGGCACACGGACGAAGGCGTCTGCACCTGCGGTTTCGAAACCTCGAAGCCACGGGGTGTGGGCGCTTTTTTTTTGCGATTTTCCTTGGGGACTGCGATGAAAAATTTCAGACAAACGGCGGGGAGCCCAGCGGACTTGCCTCTGGAGTGCGGGACAGAACCCCTTGTCGTGCGTTCCATGCAAGAAACCCCATCCACCTGCCCGTACTGCGGCGTAGGCTGCGGTGTGATCATCGAAAGCACCGGTAGCCAGATCACCGGCGTGCGTGGCGACCCGAACCACCCCGCCAACTTCGGCCGCCTGTGCACCAAGGGCTCCACCCTGCACCTCACCGCCACCAGCACCATCACCCTGCAGACCCGCCTGCTGCAACCGCAGCACCGCGCGCAACGCGGCGACAAACCGCAGCCGCTGCCATGGGATGCCGCACTGGCCATGGCGGCAGACCGGTTCGCCAGCACCGTCACGCAGCACGGCCCCGACGCCGTGGGCTTCTACGTCAGCGGCCAGCTGCTCACCGAGGACTACTACGTCTTCAACAAACTGGCCAAGGGCCTGATCGCCACCAACAACATCGACACCAACTCGCGCCTGTGCATGAGCAGCGCCGTGGCGGGCTACAAGCAGACCCTGGGCGCCGACGCCCCGCCCGCCTGCTACGACGACGTGCACCACGCACAGTGCCTGTTCATCGTGGGCAGCAACGCGGCCTGGGCACACCCCGTGCTGTTTCGCCGCATCGAGGACGCGCGCGCCGCCAACCCCGGCATGAAGGTCATCGTGGCCGACCCGCGCCGCACCGATACGGCCGGCATGGCCGACCTGTTCCTGCCCATTCAGCCCGGCAGCGACGTGATGCTGTTCAACGGCATGCTGCACCTGATGCTGTGGGAGGGCTGGGTCGATGCCAGCTACATCGCCGCGCACACCACGGGCTTTGACGCGCTCAAGGCCCTGGTGCGCGACGCCACGCCCGAGCGCGTGGCCCAGGTGTGCGGCATCTCGGTGGCCGATCTGACCACCGCCGCCCAATGGTTTGCCACGGGAGCCACAGGCGATCCGCAACGTCGCAAGGCCACGCTCAGCCTGTACTGCCAGGGCCTGAACCAGAGCAGCAGCGGCACGGCCAAGAACGCCGCACTCATCAACCTGCACCTGGCCACGGGCCAGATCGGCAAGCCCGGCGCGGGCCCGTTCAGCCTGACGGGCCAGCCCAACGCCATGGGCGGGCGCGAGGTGGGCGGCCTGGCCAACTTGCTCAGCGCGCACCGCGATCTGGCCAACCCGGCACACCGCGCCGAGGTGGCCGCGCTGTGGGGCGTGGCCGATGTGCCCAGCCAACCCGGCAAGACAGCCGTGGAAATGTTCCAGGCCGCCGCCGACGGCGAGATCAAGGCGCTGTGGATTGCCTGCACCAACCCCGCGCAAAGCATGCCCGACCAGGCCACCGTGCGCCGAGCCCTGCAGCGCGCCGAGTTCGTGGTGGTGCAGGAAGCCTTTGCCACGGCCGAAACCTGCGCGTACGCCGACCTGCTGCTGCCCGCCACCACCTGGGGCGAGAAGACCGGCACCGTGACCAACAGCGAGCGCCGCATCTCGCGCGTGCGCTCTGCCGTGCCCGCACCTGGCCAGGCGCGCCACGACTGGGCCATTGCGGTGCAGTTTGCGCACCAGCTGGAGGCACGCCTGCGCCCCGGCCAGCCCACCCTCTTCCCCTATGCGACCGACCACGCCGACGCAGGTGCCGAGGCCGTGTGGAACGAGCACCGTGCAAGCACGCGCGGGCGCGACCTCGACATCACCGGCTTGTCGTGGGAAACGCTTGAATCCCAAGGCCCGCAGCAGTGGCCGTTCGCTGCGGACGCCGCCACGGGCAAGGCCCGCCTGTACGAAGACGGCATCTTCCCCACCACGGATGGTCGCGCGCGTTTTGCAGCCCATGCGTGGCAGCCCACCGCCGAGCCCCGCGAGTCACGCTACCCCTTCAGCCTGACCACCGGCCGCCTGCGCGACCAGTGGCACGGCATGACCCGCACGGGCACTCTGGGACGCCTGTTCGGCCATGTGGCCGAGCCCAGCGTGCAGCTGCACCCGCAGGACATGGAGCGGCGCGGCCTGCACAACGGCGACCTGGTGCATGTCACCAGCAAACGCGGCTCCATCGTGGTGCCCGTGCAGGCCGATGCCACGCTGGGCCTGTCGCAGGCCTTCATGGCCATGCACTGGGGCAGCGAATTCCTGAGCGGCAGCTCCTCCACCGGCGAGCGGCTGGCGGGCGTGAACGCGCTCACCACCTCGGTGTTCTGCCCCACGTCCAAACAGCCCGAGCTGAAACATGCCGCCGTCAAGGTGCTCAAGGCCGAGCTGCCCTGGATGCTGCTGGCCATGGCCTGGCTGCCGGTTGACAAAGCACAAGCAACGCGCGAAGCCTTGTCCGCGCTGATGGCGCAGTTTCCATTTGCCAGTTGCGTGCCCTTCGGCAACGCCACCCCGCTGGATGATCCGGGCCGCGAGCGCACCGGCGTGCTACTGCGCGCAGCCGCGCACGAGGCACCGCCCGAAGCACTGGTCACGCAGATCGAAGCCCTGCTGGGCCTGGCGGGCGCCGACACGCTGCGCTACGCCGACAAGAAGCGCGGCCAGCGCCGCGCCGCGCGCCTGGCGCGCCAGGGTGAAGCCACCACGCTCGAAGGCATGGTGCTGGCCGGCGACACCAGCGCCGAGGGCTGGCTCAAGACCCTGCTGCAAGAGGAACTGCCCGCGCAAACCTATGGCCGCCTGCTGCTGGTGCCCGGCGCCAAGGCCCCGGCAGCAGTGCAGTCGCGCGGCAAGCCGGTGTGCACCTGCTTCAACGTGACCGATGCCGCCATCACCGGCGCGCTGGCGCATTGCCACGGCACCGACAACGACCGCCTGGCCCAGTTGCAGGGCCAGCTGCGCTGCGGCACCCGCTGCGGCTCGTGCCTGCCCGAGCTCAAGCGCATGGTGCGCAGCACGGGGCCGCTGGCCGCCAATCCCGCTCCCGCACAGGCCACCATATAACCAGAAGTTCGCTGGATTGCAGGAAAATAGCCGTCCACCCCACCACGACCACACCAGGACTTGTGCAACAGGGCTCCGGCCAGGCCTTTCGGCGCAGACAGTACAAGCGTACGGCCAGCCGAAATAACGACGCCAGAGCCCTGTGTCACAAGTCCCGCCACCAAAAACCATGGGTATCAGCCAGTACATCAAGGAAATCGGCCGCGGCCCGCGCGGTTCCAAGCCCCTGACGCGCGAGCAGGCGGCCGATCTTTTCGGCCAGGTGCTCGATGGCACGGCCTCCGACCTGGAGATCGGCGCCTTCTGCCTGGCCATGCGCATCAAGGGCGAAACGCCCGAGGAAATGTGCGGCTTTCTCGACGCCACGCACAGCCGCATGGCATTGCTGCCCGCCAGCGACCGCCCCCTGATCGTGCTGCCCAGCTACAACGGTGCGCGCAAGCTGCCCGTGCTCACACCCCTGCTGGCGCTGCTGCTGGCACGCGAGGGCCTGCCCGTGCTGTTGCATGGCATGCGCACCGAGGCGCGCCGCACCCTGGCATCGGATGTGCTGCTGGCGCTGGGTGTTCCTGCGCTTACGGCTCCTGAAAAAATCGCCAATGGCCGCGTGGCCCACATCGAGACCCAGCACCTGCACGCCGGCCTGGCGCGCCTGCTGAAGGTGCGCGAGGTGGTGGGGCTGCGCAACGCGGGGCACAGCGCCGTGAAGCTGATGAACCCCTGCGCAGGCGCCGCCGTGGTGGTGACCAGCTACACCCATCCCGAGTATTACGAGATGCTGCAGGCCACCTTTGGCGCGCTGCACATGACCGCCCTGCTCTCGCGCGGCCTCGAAGGCGAAGTGGCGGCAGACCCGCGCCGCACGCCCCGCTACGACGCCTTTGTGGCCGGTGTGCACCAGCTGCTGCAAGAACAGCAACCCGGCACCGCAGCCGAGGTGCCCGGCCTGCCCACCGCGATTGACATCGACACCACGGCGCGCTACACCCGAGACGTACTGGACGGCCGCCTGCCCGTGCCGGCGGCGCTGGCGCAGCAGGTGGAACACATCTTGCATCTGGCTGCGCAAACCACACTGCCGACACCATGAAAACCACCCCACCCCCCGCCAGCCCGCCGCCAGCCACCTTCCAGGGAACCTGCACGCTGGTGGGCGCGGGCCCGGGCGACCCCGAGCTGCTCACCCTCAAGGCCCTCAAGGCCATCCAGGCGGCCACCGTGCTGCTGGTGGACGACCTGGTGAGCGACGCCATCGTGGCGCACGCATCGCCCACGGCCCGCATCGTCTATGTGGGCAAGCGCGGCGGCTGCAAGAGCACGCCGCAGGCCTTCATCGAAAAGCTGATGCTGATGGCCGTGAACGAAGGCGAGAACGTGGTGCGCCTCAAGGGCGGCGACCCCTTCATCTTTGGCCGGGGCGGCGAAGAGGTGGAGCACCTGCGTGCAGCGGGCGTGCAGGTCACCGTCATCAACGGCATCACTGCGGGCCTGGCAGGCCTGACCTCACTGGGCGCACCGCTCACCCACCGCGCACATGCGCACGGCGTGGTGTTCGTCACCGGCCACGCCAAGCCGGGCGACGCGGGCACCGACTGGCGCCAGCTGGCTGCGACGGCGCGCGATGCCAAGCTCACGCTGGTGATCTACATGGGCGTGAGCGGCGCCGCGCATATCGAGCACGAGCTGCTCACCGGCCTGCCCGCCAGCACGCCCGTGGCCATCATCCAGCACGCTAGCCTGCCGCACCAGCGGCATGCCGTGGCCACGCTGGGCACGCTGCAGGCCACCATCACACGCGAGGGGCTGGCCAGCCCTTCCGTCATTGTGGTCGGCGATGTGGTGCACGGCGTGGCGGCAGCGGCAAGCGCCGCGGACACGGCCCCCGCCCCGGCCGCCGCGAAGCGCCGGGTGTCAGGCTGAGGCTTTTATCCTCCCCAGGAAAACCGGTGCCACGGGGCCGCAAGGTCGCGCGCAGTGCTAGCATCGCGGCCGCGTGGTGCACGGGTTGCCGATCACCGCGCAGAAAGTTCTGCCTTTGACTTCCCGCCTTGCGCACCCGGCTGTGGTGCTGGCCCTGTCCTTTCTCAGCGTGATTGCGCTGGGCACCCTGTTGCTGATGCTGCCTTTCGCGCGCGCGCAGGCGGGTGAAAGCGCGCCCTTTCTCACCGCGCTGTTCACCGCGACATCGGCGGTCTGCGTGACCGGGCTGGTGGTGGTGGACACGGGCACCTACTGGAGCGGCACGGGCCAGGCCGTCATCATGGGCCTGTTCCAGATCGGCGGCTTCGGCATGATGACCTCGGCCACGCTGATGGGCCTGCTGATCAGCGGGCAGATGCGCATCCGCACGCGGCTGCTGCTGCAGGCCGAAACCCACTCGCTGGCGCTGGGCGACGTGAAAAGCGTGGCCAAGCTCGTGCTCAAGGTGACGGTGGCCGTGGAACTGGCCATGGCCCTCGCGCTGTGGCTGCGGTTTGCACTGGGCTATGGCATGCCCTGGGGCGATGCGGCATGGCACGGGCTGTTCCATTCCATCTCGGCGTTCAACAACGCGGGCTTTTCCACCTGGGGCGACAGCGTGATGGCGTACTCGGGCGATGCCCTGGTGCTGGTGCCACTGATGCTGGCCATCGTGATCGGCGGCCTCGGGTTTCCGGTGCTGCACGAGCTGCTGGCCGAGCGCGGGCGCAAGCGGCCCATCTGGTCCATGCACACGGCCATCACCGTGTGGGGCTCGCTGGCGCTGGTGGCGCTGGGCACCGGGGTCGTCCTGCTGACGGAGTTCGACAACCCCGGCACGCTGGGGCCCATGGGCTGGTCGCACAAGACGCTGGCGGCGCTGTTCACCTCCATCTCGGCACGCACGGCGGGCTTCAATGCCATCGACATCGGCGCGCTCACCACCGAATCGCTGGCGCTGCACTATGTGCTGATGTTCATTGGCGGCGGCAGCGCGGGCACCGCCGGCGGCGTAAAGGTGACCACCTTCTTCGTGCTGGTGCTGGTGGTGTGGAACGAGATCCGCGGCCACCGCGACGTGGAGTTCCGCGGCCGTCGCATCGCCGACTCGGTGCAGCGCCAGGCCATCACCATCATGGTGCTCAGCGCGGCCGTCGTCTCGCTGGCCCTGTTGCTGATCCTGCCGCTGACGACGCTGCCCCTGGAAAAAGTGCTGTTCGAGGTGGTCTCCGCCTTTGGCACCGTGGGCCTGTCCACCGGCATCACGGCCGAGCTGCCGCCCGGCGCCCAGTCCATCATCATTGCGCTGATGTTCGTTGGCCGCGTGGGCGTGGTCACGCTGGCCGTGGCCCTGGCCACGAACCAGATCCGCCGCAACTACCGATACCCCGAGGAGAAACCGATTGTTGGATAAATCCGTCAAACACCTGTCCGGCAGCGTGGTCGTCATCGGCCTGGGCCGCTTTGGAACGGGCGTGGCCAAATCTCTGGTGGAGCTGGGCCACGATGTGCTGGCCATCGAGCACGATGCCGATACGGTGCAGTCGCTGTCGTTGGTGCTGCCCCATGTGGTGCAGGGCGACGCCACCGACCTGGAAACCCTGCGCCAGCTGGCCGTGCCTGACTTCGCACACGCGGTGGTGAGCATTGGTGGCGACCTGGAAGCCAGCGTACTCACCATCCTCAACCTGAGCCAGCTGGGCCTCAAGGACATCTGGGCCAAGGCCATCGACCCGCAGCACGGCCGCATCGCAGAGCGGGTGGGTGCGCACCACGTGGTGTACCCCGAGGCCGACATGGGCGAGCGCGTGGCCCACCTGGTTACCGGCAAGATGATCGACTTCATCGAGTTCGACGACGGCTTCGCCATCGCCAAGACCCGAGCGCCCATGGAAACGCACAACAAGCCCCTGTCGCAGTCCAACGTGCGCAAGCGCCATGGGATCACCGTGGTGGGCATCAAGCGGCGCCACGTCGACTTCATCTATGCCAAGGCCGAGACCGAGATCAAGCCCGGCGACCACCTGATCGTGGCGGGCCCCACGCGCATGGTGGAACGCTTCGCGTCGCTGTACTGAGCGGCGCGGGCCGGCCGGCGTGGGTGCCGCCATCGACGCCTTCGCGCAACCGGTGACCAATGTGCTGTCGGCCATCACCAGCGAGATGGCAGGGCTCTCGCGGCAGGCCGTGTCGCTGGGGCGCGCGGCTGCAACGCGGCTTGAGAGCCGGTGAGGGCGGAGCCGATCAGCCCTCTGTCGTCTCCCGCACCTGCCGGAAGCGCTCGGCCAGCTCCTTGCGCAGCGACTTGCGCAGCAGCGCCGCCTCCCAGCGGCGCCGCTCATCGGTGGTCGAGGGTATGAGGGGCGGCACCGCCACGGGCTTGCGCGCCTCGTCCACCGCCACCATGGTGAAAAAGCAGCTGTTCACATGCCGCACCACCTTCGCGCGGATGTCTTCGGCCACCACCTTGATGCCCACTTCCATCGACGAACTGCCCGTGTAGTTGACGCTGGCCAGAAACGTCACCAACTCGCCCACATGGATGGGCTGCAGAAACATCACCTGGTCCACGCTCAGCGTGACCACGTAGCAGGCCGAAAAGCGGCTGGCGCAGGAATACGCCACCTGGTCGAGCAGCTTCAGGATGGCCCCGCCATGCACGTTGCCCGAAAAATTGGCCATATCGGGGGACATCAGCACGGTCATGCTGAGCTGGTGGGAGGGGATGTTCATGCCGCCCATTGTCGCCTACCGCCGGCCAAAATCGGAGGTCTGCGCAGCACCTACACTGCAGGCCATGCAGATGTTTGATGTGGTGATCGTGGGTGCCGGTGCTGCCGGCCTTTTTTGTGCCGGCCAGGCGGGCCAGCGTGGCCTCCAGGTGCTGCTCATCGACCACGCCGACAAGGCGGCCGAAAAGATCCGCATCTCGGGCGGCGGGCGCTGCAACTTCACCAACCGCGACCTCGACCCTGCCGCGCCGCACAAGCACTTCGTGGGACAGAACCCGCAGTTCTGCCGTTCGGCGCTGTCGCGCTACACCCCGTCAGACTTCATCACCCTGGTGCAGAAGCACGGCATCCCCTTCCATGAAAAGCACAAGGGCCAGCTGTTTGCCGACCGTTCGGCCGAAGACATCATTGCCATGCTGCTGGCCGAATGCGCCGCCGGTGGGGTGACGCACTGGCAGCCTTGTGCCGTCAGAAACATCATATTTTCGGCCTCTGGCGCAGATCCATCCAGCGCTGGCAGCTATCAAATCAATACCGATAGAGGCCCCGTGCAAGCGCGTTCGCTGGTGGTCGCCACCGGCGGCCTGTCGATCCCCAAGATCGGCGCCACCGACTTCGGCTACCGGCTGGCGCAGCAGTTCAGCATCCCGCTCATCGAGCGCCGCCCGGGCCTGGTGCCGCTGACGTTTGACGGCGCGGGCTGGGCGCCCTATGCGCAGCTGTCGGGATTGGCCTTGCCCGTACAGATCAGCACCGGTGCCAAGAAAAATCGCATGGCCTTTGACGAAGACCTGCTGTTCACCCACCGCGGGCTCTCGGGCCCGGCAGTGCTGCAGATCTCCAGCTACTGGCAAGAGGGCCAGCCCCTGGCCATCGACCTCGCGCCCACGGTGGACTTGCCCGCAGCGCTGGCGCAGGGCAAAGCGCGTTCGAAGAAACTGATTGCCAACGAACTGGCCACCCTGGTCCCGAGCCGCCTGGCCGATGCCTGGGCCAGCCGCGAGGCGGACTGGCAGCGCCCCATCAACGAAGCCTCGGACAAGGCCCTGGCCCGGCTGGCCGAGCAGCTGGCGCGCTGGGAGCTCACCCCCACCGGCACCGAGGGCTACAAGAAAGCCGAGGTCACGCTGGGCGGCGTGGACACGCGCGCGCTGTCGCAGCAGACCATGGAATGCAAGACGCAGCCGGGCCTGTATTTCATTGGCGAGGTGGTCGATGTGACGGGCTGGCTGGGCGGCTACAACTTCCAGTGGGCCTGGGCCAGCGCCCATGCGTGTGCGCAGGCGCTGGGAGCGACACCCCCGTGAGGCCCTGCGCCCCCCCGTGCAGCCACCAGAAGCGGCAGCCCGTGACCGGCCAAGCCTGTGCAACGCCCGTTTGACCGCTACGCAGCCGCCACCTCCCGCCCCTGCATCGCCTGCGGTGCGTGCTGTAGCGCCCAGACCTCCAGCGCTGGCGCTGGCAGCGGGCGGCTGAAGTGGTAGCCCTGCAACTCCTCGCAGTCCAGCGCGCTCAGCACCTTGGCCGTGGCCAGGTCTTCCACGCCCTCGGCCACTATCTTGAGGCCCAGCGTGTGGCCCAGGGCGATGATGGCGCTCGTGATAGCCATGTCGGCGGGGTTAGCCAGCATGTCGCGCACAAAGGACTTGTCCACCTTGAGCCGGTCGATGTCAAAGCGCTTGAGGTAGGCCAGGCTGGAATACCCGGTGCCGAAGTCGTCGATGGACAGTTGCACGCCCAGCGCCTTGAGGGCCGCCAGCTGCTGCTCGGCGGCATGGGCGTTTTCCATCAACTGCGATTCTGTGATCTCCAGCTCCAGGCGATGGGCAGGCATGCCGGTGCGGGCCAGCAGCGCCTCGATGTCGGTCACCAGCGACGGGGCTGCCATCTGCGCGGCCGACAGGTTGACCGAGATCGACGCCCGGGCCAGCGGGTGCGGCACCACGGCGTCGCCCGGACCCGTATCCAGCGCCAGCTGTTGCCAGCGAACCCACTGCTCGCAGGCCTGCTGCAGCACCCAGCTGCCAATGGCACGGATCATGCCGGTCTCTTCGGCGATGGGGATGAATTCGCCGGGCGGTATGGACCCCAGCACCGGGCTGGTCCAGCGCAGCAGGGCCTCCACGCCCAGCAGCTGGGCGCCCTGGGCGCTCAGGCGGGGCTGGTAGTGCAGGCTCAGTTCGTTGCGCTCCAGCGCACGGCGCAGCTGCAGCTCCATGGTCTGGCGTGCCACGGCGCGCTGGTTGGTCTCCATCGAATAGAACAGCGCCCTATCGCGGCCGGTGGTCTTGGCCTCGTACATGGCGGCGTCGGCGCGGCGCATCAGCTCGTCGATGTCGCTGCCGTCGTCGGGGTGCACGGCAATGCCCACGCTGCACGACACATTCAGCTCGTGCCCGTCCACCGGATGGCTCTGGCGGATGAGCGGGATCAGCCGCCGCTCCACCAGCTGCTGCACATCCTCGCACCCGGCCACGTCGCGCATCACCACCACAAACTCGTCGCCCCCCAGGCGGCTCACGGTGTCGCGGCTGCGCACGGCCTGGGTGAGGCGCGCGGCCACCGAGCGCAGCAGGCCGTCGCCAATGTGGTGGCCCAGCGTGTCGTTGATGGCCTTGAAGCGGTCCAGGTCGATGAACAACACCGCCACCTTTTCGCCCGTGATGGATGCCTCTTCCAGCGCCATCTGCAGGCGCTGCTCGCACAGCGAGCGGTTGGGCAGCTCGGTGAGCACGTCGTGGTGGGCCAGGAACTGGATGCGCTCCTCGCTGCGCTTACGGTCGGTGATGTCGATGGCAATGCCGATGTGGTTGGCCACTGCGCCGCCCTTGCTCTTGCCCTCGCGCAAGGCCGACACCATGAGCCAGGCCGGGTAGGTTTCGCCCGAGCGGCGGCGAAACCGCACCTCGCCCTGCCAGTACTCCTTGTCGAGCATGGCGCGCTGGATCTGCGCTGACAGCAACTCGGCCTCCGTCTCTTCCAGCAAAAAGCCCAGGTCCTCGCCGACGACCTCGTAGAAGTCGTAGTGCGTGCTGCGGCAGAACGCCTGGTTCACACGGATGATCTGCTGCTCGACATTCATGATGATGAGGCCCTCGGACAAGGCCTCGAACACATTGGCCCACAGCCCCAGGCGCCGCTCCATCGCCTTGCGCACGTTGATGGGCGTGAAGGTCGTGAGCACCGAATCGCGCCCCTGGAACTGCAGGCGCCGCGCCGACAGCATGGCCCACGAGGGCTCGTGGCTTCCCTTCCAGCGCACATCGAATTCATCGACCGAGTCCTGGTCCGCCAGGCGCTGAAAGAAACGCGCGCGCACGCCCGGCTCCAGCCCCACGGCCCAGGGGTCGGTCTTGCGGCCGCCCAGCCAGTGGACGGCGGGCACGTTGTAGTGCAGCACCTCATGATCGGGAATCGACGTGACGACCATGGGGATGGGGAAAGCCTCCACCAGCTCGCGCTGCGCCTCGGCCGCGCGGGCGCGGGCGGCCAGCTCCTGCTGCAGCAGGCGGTCGCGGTCGAGCTGCGACAGCATTTCGTTGAAGGCCGTGACCAGGCGGCCGATTTCGTCACGGCTGACCCAATGCGCGCGCAGCCGGTGGTCGCCGCTCCTGCGCACCTCGTCGGCCACGCGGGCCAGCTGCTGCAGCGGCTTGGCGATCTGCCGGGCCACCAGCGTGACCAGGCTCAGGATGCAGCCCAGCAGCACCACCGCCGTGCCCAGGTGCAGCCACATGCGGGCGAACAGGCTGTCGGCGCGCAGGTTCAGCAAACGCTCCAGGTCCCCGATGCCCACCGACCAGGCATCGCGCAGCGCGCCCAGCACCAGGGCCTCCTGCACGCCCACCCGTGCCACCGCCAGGCCCGACTCGCCCGCCGCCACCCCTTGCAGCAGCGACTGGAACCCCGCCAGCGCGCTCTTGAGCGCCTCACGCTGGCCGGCCAGCGCAGCGCGCATCTCGGGCGAGCCGGCAATGAAGGCCTGGTTGTAGTCCGACTCGATGCCCAGCGCTACCGCGTCCAGCCGCCCCGCCAGCGTGAGCAGCTCCGACGACCACTGCGGCCCACGCCGCGACGGCATGGCATTCAGGAAACTCACCGTGTCGTGCACCGCCTGCAGCAGCTCGGGAAAACGCAGCACCACGAGCGACATCACGTAGTAGCTGTCCAGGTCAGGGTCCAGGATGAGGTTGGACTGGTTGCCCACCGTGGTCAGCAGCTCGCGCCCCTCGCGCAGCAGCTGGCTGCGCAGGTGGATGAGCGACTGCGAATCAGCGGCGGGCGAGCCCCCCTGGGCCTGGCCAGCCAGCTGCTGCAGCGCCACGCCAAACCGCTGGGCCACATCGGCCGTGCTCAATGGCTCGTCGTGGGCCGCACGCACGACCTCCAGGCGGGTCAGCACATCGGCCACCAGCGGAGGCTGCTGCGATGCTTCCAGGAACTGCCCCATCAGGCCGTCGCGCACCACCTCCGCGTAGGTCGTGCCCACCACCTCCTTGCGCGTGAAGTCAATGGCCAGGTATTTCTCGTGGATCAGGATGCTGGAGACGTAGATCACCGCCGTCAGGTCCAGCAGATAGATGAGCATGAGCTTGCGGCCCACACTGAGCCGGCCCAGCCAACCCGATACTTGGTGCATGAATGCCATGGTGTCTGCGGCGGTGCCGCCCGGCCGGATGGCCAGGGCTCCCCACCGATGAATAGGAGTGTTACAACATGAAGCAATTTCCGCGCCATTGCAGCGCAGCCCGCCCTCGGGAGACCATCGTCCTGGCGCGGTGACAGCGAACAGACGGGCAACCCTTGCACCACGGGCGCGCATAAAGGCTATAATCTCCGGCTTTGCTGGCAATGCCCCGTCGGCCAAATACTAGTTACAGACGGGGAAACCGCTTTGTACGGACTTGAGGCCCGATCTCCCCAAGCCCCTCTGCAGGCACCATTTGGAAAACATTAGCTAATGACTACGATCCGCGTAAAAGAAAACGAACCCTTTGACGTTGCCCTGCGCCGCTTCAAGCGCACCATTGAAAAGCTCGGCCTGCTGACCGACCTGCGCGCCCGTGAGTTCTACGAAAAGCCCACCGCCGAGCGTAAGCGCAAGAAGGCTGCTGCCGTGAAGCGCCACTACAAGCGCGTGCGCAGCATGCAACTGCCCAAGAAGCTGTACTAAGTACCGCTTCGGCACCGTCCCTCATCGGACAGCCGCCAAACCCGCGCTAGGGACGCCAAGCGCGGGTTTTTGTTTTTGGGGTTTGCCAAAAGGCTTTCTGGCGTCGTTGCAACGCCTTGTCGTAGCCACACTACTGCCTGCGGCGTTGACGCCTAGCCAGAAAGCCTTTTGGCAAACCCCTGTTCTTGTCTAAAAACCAACCAAGGAAGCCGCCATGAGCCTCAAGGACCAGATCACCGAAGACATGAAAACCGCCATGCGCGCCAAGGACAGCGAGCGCCTGGGCACCATCCGCCTGCTGCAGGCCGCCATGAAGCAAAAGGAAGTGGACGAGCGCGTGGTGCTGGACGATGCGGCCATCGTCGCCATCGTGGACAAACTCATCAAGCAACGCAAGGACAGCATCACCGCCTTTGAAGGTGCGGGCCGCCAGGACCTGGCCGACAAGGAAAAATCCGAAATGGCCGTGCTGCAGGCCTACCTGCCCGAGCGCATGTCGGCCGAGGAAACACTGGCCGCCGTGAAGGCCATCGTGGCCGAACTGGGTGCCTCGGGTCCCGGCGACATGGGCAAGGTCATGGGCGTGGTCAAGACCCGCCTGGCGGGCAAGGCCGACATGGGCCAGGTGTCGGCTGCCGTGAAGGCGGCGCTGGCGGGCTGATCGCCCCCATCACAACCCAGTCAGTATCTTTTTGATAGCTGCTACCGCCTGCCAGACGGTCGGTAGCAGCTATTTTTGCTTCAAACCGGGGCGTTTGCGCCCGCTCCGGTCTCTGCGCCCCGCACCGCCCACCCGGAGCGGAAATGCGCCTGCAGAAACTCCACGCACACCCGCACCTTGGCCGAGCGCTCCAGCCGCGTGGGGTACACGGCCCACACATTGGCCTCCTGCCGCCACTGTGGCAGTACCTGCACCAGGCGCCCGGCCTGCAGGTGCGCGCCCACATCCCACAGCGAGCGCAGCACCACGCCGCGCCCGTCCACCGCCCATTGCACCGCCATCTCGCCGTTGTTGGCCGACAGCGGGCCGCGCACCTTCACCGACTCCTCCTGCGCCCCGCCGCGCAGGCGCCACACGCCGAATGGATGGTCGCGCTCCTTGATGACCAGGCAGTCGTGCGCGGCCAGGTCGGCCACCGTGCGCGGCGTGCCCTTGCGCTGCAGGTAGGCGGGCGCCGCGCAGAGCACCCGGTGGTTGTCCGCCAGGCGGCGGGCGATGAGGTGCGGGGCAATCTCATCGCCCACGCGCACATCCAGGTCAAACCCTTCGCCCGCCACGTCCACCAGCCGGTCGAACACCTCCAGTCGCACCTGCAGCCCAGGGTGCTGCTCCACCAGCCGCGACAGCGCCGGCGCCACGATCTGCCGCCCAAACCCGAAGCTGCTGCTCACCCGCAACAACCCACGCGGCTCGCTACGGGTGACGGCCACCTCCTGCAGTAGCTGTTCCATGTCGTCCAGGATGCGCTGTGCCCAGTGGAAGACGCGCTCGCCCTCCTCCGTCACCGCCACGCGGCGGGTGGTGCGGTGCAAGAGCCTCACCTGAAGGTCCTGCTCCAGCAGGCGGATGCGCTTGCTGACGTAAGCCGGGGAGGTGCCCAGCTCGGTAGCGGCAGCGCCAAAGCTGGATTTGCGCACCACCGCCGTGAACACGCGCAGGTCTTCGGCAGCGGGATTTTTATGCACGATATGTGAAGAATAAGACAACGATTGGCGGATTGTAGTTTTCATGGGCGTTTGGAACAATTGCGCTACCGGGCGACCCATCGTCGCGCACCTCCCCCCACCAAGGAAACGAGCAATGACCCAGCATGAGAAAACCTACCGCATCGCACTGATCGCCGGCGACGGCATTGGCAAGGAAGTCATGCCCGAAGGCCTTCGGGTGGTGCAGGCCGCCGCGCAGCGTTTCGGCATCCCGCTCGAAACCACCACCATCGACTGGGCCAGCTGCGACTACTACGCCCAACACGGCAAAATGATGCCCGACGACTGGAAAGCCCAGCTCTCGGGCATGGACGCCATCTTCTTCGGCGCCGTGGGCTGGCCCGCCACCGTGCCCGACCATGTCTCGCTGTGGGGTTCACTGCTCAAGTTCCGCCGCGAATTCGACCAGTACATCAACCTGCGCCCCGTGCGCCTGTTCGAAGGCGTGCCCTGCCCGCTGGCCGGCCGCCAACCCGGCGACATCGACTACTACGTGGTGCGAGAAAACACCGAGGGCGAGTACACCTCGCTGGGCGGCGTGATGTACGAAGGCACCGACCGCGAGATCGTGATCCAGGAATCGGTCTACTCCCGCCACGGCGCCCACCGCCTGCTCAAGTTCGCTTTCGACCTCGCCCAGAGCCGCCCCAAGAAGCATGTGACCCTGGCCACCAAGAGCAACGGCATCGCCATCAGCATGCCCTGGTGGGACCAGCGCGCCGAGGATGTGGCCCAGGCCTATCCCGCGGTCACGCTGGACAAGCAGCACATCGACATCCTGACCGCGCGCTTCGTGCTGCAGCCGGGCCGCTTCGATGTGGTGGCGGCCACCAACCTGTTTGGCGACATCCTCTCCGACCTGGGCCCCGCCACCACGGGCACCATCGGCCTGGCGCCCTCGGCCAACCTCAACCCCGAGCGCAAATTTCCCAGCCTGTTCGAGCCCGTGCACGGCTCTGCACCCGATATCTACGGCCAGAACATTGCCAACCCGATTGCAATGATCTGGTCCGGCGCGCTGATGCTGGACTTCCTCACGCAAGGCCAGGGCGCGGGCCGCGCGGCCCACGATGCCATCGTGGCGGCCATCGAGGAAACCATCAAGAGCGGGCCGCGCACACCGGACCTGGGGGGCACGGCCAACACCACGCAGGTGGGTGAGGCCATTGCGGCGCATGTTGCCAAGGGCTGAGCCCGTTCACTGCGCGCCCGTTGCAACCGGACTTGGAGTCGCCCGCAGGGCGACCACACGCCAAAGTGGCCTCACGACGCCCCCAGCGTGCAGACGGCACTGGTCCGACAAGAGAGGGCAGGCATGGACAAGCAGGATGCGCACTGGCGGCGCCTGCACGGTAGTCAAGTTCCCTGCAGAGAGTCTCCAGGCCCGGCCACCTCCTTCAGGCAGCCGACCAGCAAGGCCGTCACCGGCGTCATCCGCTGCCCGCGCAGCGTGATGAGCCCCACCGGCGGCAACTCCACCGCCACCGGCAGCTTCAGCACCGCCACCATCCCCTGCCCCGCGAAATGCTGCGCCACCGTGCGTGCCATGAAAGCCACCGCACCGCGCTGCCGCAGGAAGGAGATCTGCGACAGGAACGAGGCAGACTCGACGATGTCAGCCGGCGGATGCAGGCTGTGGGCAAAGAACTGCTGCTCCAGCTTCACCCGCAGAGACGCCCATGGCGGGGGCAGCACACAGGGCTGGCTGGCAATGTCCGCCCACTGCACCTTGCGCCTGCCGGCCAGCGGGTGGCCGGGGTGCACCACCGCCACCATGGGGTCTTGGTAGAGCGCCTCGGTCTCCAGGTCGGGTGAAGCGTAGCCGGGCTCCAGCCGGCCCACGAACAGGTCCAGCTCGCCCAGGCGCAGCTTGGGCAGCAGGCGCGTGAGGTCGCCCTCTTCGATGAGCACGGTGGTGTGGCTGGAGCGGGCCTTGAGCCGCTCCACCGCCTGCGCCAGCAGCACAGGCGTGGCCACCACCATCGCGCCCACGCTGGTGCGGCCCACCGCACCACTGGCCTCGGCTGCGATCTCATCGCGCGTGCGCTCATAGCCTGCCAACACCGAGCGCGCAAAACGCACCACGCTGGCGCCGGCTGGCGTAGGCTCGGTGCCGCGCGTGGAGCGCTCGAACAGCGGCAGGCCGAACATGCTCTCGATTTCCGCCAGGGTCTTGGAAACGGCGGGCTGCGTGACCGACAGGAACTCCGCCGCACGCCCCAGGTGCCGAAACTGGTCCAGCGCCACCAGCATCTGCAAGTGCCTCAGCTTGAGGTTGCTGCGCAGAACACGGTCAATTTGTGCCATGGTGAGTCCTTGTGAGTTCGTGTTTTCTGTTGCTGTGCACGATACATAACCAAAATGCAATGAAGACAGTCCATATTTTCATTGGATTGTTATGCAACGGTTTTGAACAATCGCAGCTCTCGATTCAAGAAACCACAGGAGACCAACATGCAGACTCCACGCAATGGACGGCGCCAGTTCGTCCTCGGTGCCCTCGGTGCCGCCACCCTTGCCACCACGTCCAGCCGCCTGTTCGCACAGGCATGGCCCGAGCGCCCCATCACCTTCATCTGCCCCTGGCCCGCGGGCGGCACGGCCGACCAGTCCATGCGCGCGCTGTGCACCGTGGCCGGGCGCATCCTGGGCCAGAGCATTGCGGTGGAGAACAAGGCGGGAGCCTCCGGCATGATCGGCTCCAAGGCACTGGCATCGGCCAAGGCCGATGGCTACACCATCGGGCAGATCCCCATCTCGGTCACGCGCTTCTCGCAGCTGGGCACGCTGCAGGCCGACCCGCGCAAGGACTTCACCTACATCGCGCGCACTTCGGGCCAGACCTTTGGCATTGCGGTGCCTGCCAGCTCGCCGTTCAAGACACTCAAGGACTTTGTGACCTACGCCAAGGCCAACCCCGGCAAGGTGAGCTACGCCCATGCGGGCGTGGGCGGCGCCACGCATGTGGGCATGGAAGAGTTCGCCAGCGTGGCGGGCATCCAGCTCAACCACGTGCCCTACAAGGGCGGCGCCGAAGCGCTGCAGGGCGTGCTGGGCGGCCATGTGGATGCGCTGGCCGATTCCAGCTCGTGGGCGCCGCATGTCGAAGCCGGCAAGCTGCGCCTGCTGGCCACCTGGGGCGATTTGCGCACGGTCCGCTTCAAGGACGTGCCCACCCTGCGCGAGCTGGGTTACGACGTGGTGGTGGACGCCCCCAACGGCATTGGCGCCCCCAAGGGTGTGGACCCTGCCATCGTGGCCAAGCTGCGCGACGCCTTCAAGCAAGCCGTGGCCAGCCCCGAGTTCAAGGCCGTGATCGACAAGCTGGACGCACCGCTGCTGTACCTGGACGGCCCCGACTACGAAAAGTACGTGAACACCGTCTACCAGAAGGAGACCGTGCTGATCGACAAACTGAAGCTGCGCGAGCTGATGAAGAGCTGAGCGCAGGGTGACGCACGAAGCACAAGCGCCCTGTGCCGGGCGCTGCCACGTTCAGGCCCCCATTGATGAAAGCCTCCATGCCCCGCACCGATAGCACCCTGCTGCACCTGCACCCCAACGACAACGTGCTGGTCGCCAAGACCGCGCTGGCACTGGGCCAGGACATTCCGGAACTGGGCCTGCGCACGCGCGCCCAGGTGCCAGCCGGG
The DNA here is from genome assembly GCF_058797075.1 of Acidovorax sp. GW823-FHT02H02. Lineage (NCBI taxonomy): Bacteria > Pseudomonadati > Pseudomonadota > Betaproteobacteria > Burkholderiales > Comamonadaceae > Acidovorax > Acidovorax sp. GW823-FHT02H02. The sequence goes on from NZ_JBXAJH010000001.1 coordinate 273,859, forward strand.
CACAAGATTGCCGCGCGCCGCATTGCAGCGGGCGAGCAGGTCAAGAAGTACGACACGGTGATCGGCGTGGCCACGCGCGACCTGGAGCCCGGTGACTACGTGCACAGCCACAACCTGCAGCTGGTGGACTACTACCGCGACCCGGCCTTTGGCGCCGATGTGCAGCCGGTGCAATACGTGCCCGAGGCCGAGCGCGCCACCTTCCAGGGCTTTGTGCGGCCCGGGGGCGGCGTGGGCACGCGCAATTTCATCGGCATCCTGTCGTCGGTGAACTGCTCGGCCACCGTCATCAAGCGCATTGCCGCGCACTTCACGCCCGAGCGGCTGGCCGCCTACCCCCACGTGGATGGCGTGGCCGCCTTTGCGCAGACCAGCGGCTGCGGCATGTCCTCGCCCAGCGAGCACTTTGATGTGCTGCGCCGCACGCTGGCAGGCTACGCACGCCACCCCAACCTGGCAGGCGTGCTCATCGTGGGCCTGGGGTGTGAACGCAACCAGGTGGATTCGCTGGTCGATTCGCAGGGGCTCAAAGAAGGCAAGCTCATGCGCACACTGGTGATGCAGGACGTGGGCGGCACCCGCGTGACCATCGAGGCGGGCATCCGCGCCATCGAGGCAATGCTGCCGATCGCCAACGAGGCACGGCGCACCACCGTGAGCGCCAGCCACCTGAAGATTGGCCTGGAGTGCGGCGGCTCGGATGGCTTCTCGGGCATCACCGCCAACCCCGGCCTGGGCGCGGCCATGGACATTCTGGTGCGCCACGGCGGCACCGCCATCCTGAGCGAAACACCCGAGATCCACGGCGTGGAGTTCATGCTCACGCGCCGCGCCATCACCCCCGAGGTGGGCCAGAAGCTGCTGGACCGCCTGGCCTGGTGGGAGCGCTACACCGCCGGCCAGAACGCGCAGTTCAACGGCGTGGTGGGCCATGGCAACCAGGCGGGCGGGCTGGCCAATATCTTTGAAAAATCGCTGGGCAGCGCCATGAAGGGCGGCACCACCCCGCTGCGCGCGGTGTACGAATACGCCGAACCCATTACCGAAAGCGGCTTTGTGTTCATGGACTCGCCGGGTTACGACCCCGTGGCCTCCACCGGCCAGATCGCCAGCGGCGCGCAGCTCATCTGCTTTACCACCGGCCGTGGCTCCATGTTCGGCAGCAAGCCCGCGCCCACCATCAAGCTGGCCAGCAACACGCCCATGTTCACCCGGCTGGAGGAAGACATGGACATCAACTGCGGTGTGGTGATCGACGGCGAGTGCACCGTTCCCGAACTGGGCCAGCGCATCTTTGCGCAGATCCTGCGCCATGCCAGCGGCGAGGAAACCAAGAGCGAGCTGCTGGGTCTGGGTGACCACGAATTTGTGCCATGGCACATGGGGATAGTCAGTTGATCCCCCCTGAGTCGCCTGCACTGGCACAGCGAAAGAACAAGGGAAACCAAACGCTCCTAAAAAATAGCTGCTAGCGCTTATCCGATGAACGCCAGAGCCACATTCCATTCAAACCCATGTCCGCATCCCTGACCCTCACCCGAGCCGACCTCATCCGCAGCGCCAACTTCATCGCCGGCCAGTGGAGCGAAGGCACCTCCGCCCGCCTGGATGTGACCAACCCCGCCACCGGCGCCGTCATCACCTCCGTGCCCGACTCGGGTGCGGTGGAGGCGCGCGCCGCCCTGGACGCAGCCCACGCCGCTTTTGCCACCTGGCGCAAAGTCCCCGCCAAGCAACGCGCAGCCATCATCAAGCGCTGGAACGACCTCGTGCTGGCCCACCAGGACGATCTGGGCGCCCTGATCTCCATGGAGCAGGGCAAGCCCCTGGCCGAAGGCAAGGGCGAGGTGACCTATGCGGCCAGCTACATCGAATGGTTTGGCGAAGAGGCCACGCGCATGAATGGCGAAGTCATTCCCGCCCCGGTCTCCGGCCGCCGCATGTTGGCCCTGAAGGAGCCCGTCGGTGTGGTGGCCGCCATCACGCCCTGGAACTTCCCGGCCGCCATGATCGCCCGCAAGATCGCCCCGGCCCTGGCCGCAGGCTGCACCGTGGTCTGCAAGCCGGCCGAAGACACGCCACTGACCTCCCTGGCTTTGGTGCAGCTGGCCCATGAAGCCGGGGTGCCTGCCGGGGTGCTGAACATCGTCACCGCCTCGCGCCAGAACACACCGGCCGTGGTGGATGTGTGGCTGGACGATGGCCGCGTGCGCAAGATCACCTTCACCGGCTCCACCCCGGTGGGCAAGCACCTGGCACGTCGCAGTGCAGACACGCTCAAGAAGCTCTCGCTGGAGCTGGGGGGCAATGCACCCTTCATCGTGTTTGACGATGCCGACCTGGATGCGGCGGTGGACGGCCTGATGGCCGCCAAGTTCAGAAACGGCGGCCAGACCTGCGTGTGCCCCAACCGGGTGTTTGTGCACCGCAGCGTGTTCGATGCCTTTGCCGCCAAGCTGGCGGGCAAGGTGGCAGCGCTCAAGGTGGGCCCGGCCAGCGACCCGGCCTCGCAGATCGGCCCCATGATCAATGACCGGGCGGTGGAGAAGATCGAGCGCCATGTGCAGGATGCCGTGGCCAAGGGCGCCAAGGTGCTCACGGGCGGCCAGCGCCTGACCCACCTCGGCCCCAACTACTACGCGCCCACCGTGCTCGGCGGGGCGGATGCCCGCATGGCCTGCGCCTGCGAGGAAACCTTTGGCCCCGTGGCGCCGCTGACGGTGTTTGACGACGAGGCCGAGGTGATTGCACAGGCCAACGACACCCCGTTCGGGCTGGCGGGGTACTTCTACAGCCAGAACGTGCGCCGCATCTGGCGCGTGGCCGATGCGCTGGAGACGGGCATCGTCGGCATCAACGAAGGGGCACTGGCGGCCGAGGCCGCTCCCTTTGGCGGAGTGAAGGAATCGGGCTACGGGCGCGAGGGATCGACGCACGGGCTCGACGACTACCTGCACACCAAGTATGTCTGCCAGGGGCAGCTGGATTGAGGTAGCCACGCCCCGCAGCACAAGACGCGACAGAGGTCCGCCACGACGGGCCACGCAACAGGTCACCCAAACCATTCAACCAAGGAGACAAGCCCATGAGCATTACCAAAGCCCTCTCACGCCGGCCCATTCTGGGCGCCATCGCCGGCATGGCACTGGCGTGCGCCCTGCCCCTGGCGCATGCGCAAGCCCCCTTCCCGAGCAAACCCATCACCATGGTGGTGCCCTACCCCGCCGGTGGCGCCAACGACATGCTGGGGCGCCTGATCGGGCAGAAGATGGGCGAGGCGCTGGGCACACCCGCCGTGGTCGATAACAAGCCCGGCGCCGGGGCCCTGCTGGGCGCGGGCATTGTGGCGCGCGCTCCAGCCGACGGCTACACCCTGCTGGTGGGCGGCCTGGCCACCCACGCGGCCAGCCCCAACCTGCTCAAGGCCGACTACGACCCACTGAAGGACTTCGAGCCCATCGGCATGATCGGCCGCGCGCCCATCGTCGTCATCACCGCTACCGACTCGCCCTACAAGACGCTCAAAGAGGTGGTGGATGCCGCCCGCAAAGACCCGCAGGCCATCATGTACGGCTCGTCGGGCAATGGTTCACCCCTTCATCTGGCGGGCGAGCTTTTCCTGTCGATTGCCAAGGTCAACATGACCCACGTGCCCTACAAGGGCGGCAACGCCCACATCATCGATTTGATCGGCGGCCGCGTGCCCGTGATTTTTGACACCGCCACCAACTCCATGCCCCTGCTGCGCGGCGGCAAGGTGCGGGCGCTGGCCGTGGGCAGCGCCACCCGCCTGCACGACCTGCCCGATGTGCCCACCCTGGCAGAGCTGGGCTACCCGCAGTTCGAGTTCTCTGCCTGGTACGCGCTGTTTGCTCCGGCCAAGACCCCGGCCGATGTGAGCGCCAAGCTCTCTGCCGCCCTGGCCAAGACGCTCAAGCTGCCCGAAGTGGCCAGCAAGCTGGGCGACCTGGGCGTGACGGTGGGCAGCGGCAACGCGAGCGAGCTGCGCACCTTCCTGGCCCCCGAATACCAGCGCGTGGGCAACCTGATCAAGACCGCCAAGATCAAGGCCGACTGACGACGACACTCTCCTGGCGCGTGGTGCCAGGAGGGGCAGCCTGCGGCAACGCCAGACATCACTACACACCCTTTGGAGACACCCATGCCCGACGGCCTGCTGCAACAGCACCCCGATGACGCCACCCGCCAGGTGGCCGACCTGCCCTCCCCCCGCGTTCAGGCCCACGCCGCCAACCTGATGGTGCTGGGCGATGGCGCCCTGGCCTGCGTGTGGTTTGGCGGCTCGATGGAGGGGCGCTCGGACATCTCGGTCTTCATGTCCCGCCTGGCTCCCGGGACCCGGCAGTGGTCCGAGCCCGTGCAGCTGTCGCACGACGCTGAGCGGTCAGAGCAAAACCCCGTGCTCTTCCCGGCCCCCGATGGCACCCTGTGGCTGCTGCACACGGCCCAGCAGTCGGGCCACCAGAACACCGCCGTGGTGCGCGTGCGCCGCTCGACCGATCACGGCCAGACCTGGTCGCCCACAGAGACCCTGGCCGACGCCCCCGCCGGCACCTTTGTGCGCCAGCCCATCCATGTGCACCACGACGGCAGCTGGCTGCTGCCCGTGTTTTACTGCCGGGCCGAAGCCGGCCAGCCCTGGGACGGCAGCCACGACGACAGCGGCGTGCTGCGCTCCACCGACCAGGGCCGCACCTGGCAGCGCATCAGCGTGCCCGGCAGCCTGGGCTGTGTGCACATGAACATCGTGCCGGCGGCCAACGGCCAAAGCCTGCTGGCCTTCTTCCGCAGCCGCTGGGCCGACCACATCTACCGCACCCAAAGCGACGATGGCGGCCTGACCTGGCAAACACCCCAGCCCACCCAGCTCCCCAACAACAACTCGTCGGTGCAGGCCCTGCGCCTGGCCGATGGGCGCCTGGCCATGATCTTCAACGCCAGCAGCGCCGCCAACGCCACCGAGCGGCGCGAGTCGCTGTACGACGAGCTGGAAGACACCTGCAAAGGCGCCCAGGGTGCCACCGTGGCCGCCCCGCCCGCACGCAAGGCCTTCTGGGGCGCACCGCGCGCGCCCATGACGCTGGCCCTGTCGGCCGACGATGGCCTGACCTGGCCCTGGCAGCGCCACCTGGAAGTGGGCGACGGCTGGTGCATGAGCAACGACTCCGAGCGCGGCCGCAACCGCGAATACTCCTACCCCTCGCTGCGCCAGGATGCCGACGGCACCCTGCACCTGGCCTACACCGTATTCCGCCAGCACATCCGCCACGTCCGCCTGCAGCCAGACTGGGCCACACAACAACCCTGAACCAAGCATGAGCCAAGCCACTTTCCACGTACTCGTCACCGCCGCGCACTGGGCCCCTGAAGCCCAGGCGCTGGTACAAGCCGCAGGCGGCCAGATCCACTTCATGGCCGAGCCCATCACCGAAGACCACCTGATCGCCCGGCTGCTGGAGACCGGTGCCCAAGTGCTGCTGGTGCGCGGCATCAAGCCTGTGAGCCAGCGGGTACTGCAAGCCGCACCTGCGCTGCGCCTGGTGGCCAAAAACGGCGCAGGGGTGGACGGCATTGACCTGGAAGCCGCCCGCGCGCGCGGTGTGGCGGTGGCCGTGGCCCCAGGAGCCAACGCCCGCGCCGTGGCCGAGCATGCCGCGGCCCTGATGCTGGCCCTGGCGCGCCAGCTGCCCCTGCTGGACCGCATGGTGCGCGCTGGCCAGTGGGCCCCCAGCGCCTGGCAGGGCCGCGATTTTCGCGATGCCACGGTGGGCATCATTGGCTACGGCGCCATTGGCCGGGGCACGGCGCAACTGACCGCCGCGCTGGGCGCGCGCGTGCTGGTGCTGCGCCCCCATGGCCAGGCCGATGGCTTTGCCACCGAACCCGATCTGCACCAGCTGCTGCCCCAGGTGAACATCCTGAGCCTGCACTGCCCGCTGACCGAGCGCACCCGGGGCCTCATCGGTGCACGGGAGCTGGCGCTGCTGCCCCAGGGCAGCCTCCTCATCAACACCGCGCGCGGCCCGGTAGTGGACGAAGCGGCCCTGGTGGAAGCCCTGCGCAGCGGCCATCTCGAAGGCGCGGGCCTGGACACCTTTGACACCGAACCCCTGCCCGCCACCCACCCCCTGGCCCAGCTGCCCAATGCCTTGCTCACGCCGCATGTGGCGGGCGTGACCAGGGGGGCGTCGCTGCAGGTGTCCACCATCACGGCACGCAACATCGTGGACCACCTCACCGGCCCAGGTGCACCTGCCCAGCACCGCATGGCCTGAGAATCCACCCACCGAAACCAAAGCACCGCCCGAAACGCCTGCACTGTCTTCAGCACGCTGCCGAGCCTCTTATTGCCCCCACAGAACCATGCCAGCCCACAACCCCTTCAAAACCGCCCTGGCCGAGCGCCGCCCGCAAATCGGCCTGTGGCTGTCGATGGCCGACCCGTACCTGGCCGAAGCCGCTGCCGCCACCGGCTACGACTGGCTGCTGATCGACGGCGAGCACGCCCCCAACGACCTGCGCAGCACCATGGGCGCGCTGCAGGCGGTGGCAGCGCACCCGTCGCACCCCATCGTGCGCCTGGTGGAAGGCAGCACCGCCCTCATCAAGCAGATGCTGGACATCGGCGCCAAAACGCTGCTGGTGCCCATGGTGGACACGGCCGAACAGGCGCGCAGCATTGTGGCGGCCACGCAGTACCCGCCCCTGGGCATTCGCGGCGTGGGCAGTGCCGTGGGGCGCTCGTCGATGTGGAGCAGCCGCAGCGACTACCTCTCGGTGGCCGACGACGAAGTCTGCCTGCTGGTGCAGGCCGAAACAGTGACGGCCCTCACCCACCTGGAGGCCATTTGCGCGGTGGATGGCGTGCACGGCGTGTTCATCGGCCCCGCCGATCTGGCCGCATCGATGGGCCACCGGGGCAACCCTGGGCACCCCGAGGTGCAGGCCGCCATCGAGGGCGCCATGAAGACCATCATCGCCAGCGGCAAGGCGGCGGGTACCCTCACCTCGGACCCTGTGCTGGCCCAGCGCTACCTGGACTTGGGCTGCACCTTTGTGGCCGTGGGGGTGGATGTGCTGATGTTTGCCAATGCAGCGCGCAAGCTGCGCGGGCAGTTTGCCGGTGCCACCGCTGCGGCAGCACCGGCCAGGGCCAGCGCGGCGTATTAAGCGGCATGCAGGGTGCTGCGAAACCTCGCCGGCGCTCCGCAAGCACCACACCCAACAAAAAGGCTCCGGGAACCCAGGAGCCTTTTTGCGTGAGGCCTTGTCGCCAGCCAGTTATCAGCTGCCCGCCACCTTCATGCGGTTGACCAGGATGGAGCCCACGGTCTTGGCACCGTAGTTGTAGGTGTCGGCGCCCACGGCCTCGATGCCCTTGAGCATGTCCTTGAGGTTGCCCGCGATGGTGATCTCGTGCACGGGGAAGGCGATCTTGCCGTTCTCCACCCAGAAGCCGCTGGCGCCGCGCGAGTAGTCGCCCGTCACGTAGTTCACGCCCTGGCCCATCAGTTCCACCACAAAAAGGCCCGTGCCCAGCTTCTGCAGCATGGCATCGAGGTTGTCGCCGGCCTGCGTGAGGCGCGAGGTCATCACCAGGTTGTGCGATCCACCGGCATTGCCCGTGGTCTTCATGCCCAGCTTGCGCGCCGAGTAGCTGGACAGGAAATAGCCCTGCACCCGCCCGCCCTGCACCACCTTGCGCGGGGCCACGCGCACGCCTTCTTCGTCAAAGGGCGAGCTGCCCTTGCCACGCAGCACAAACGGGTCTTCCAGAATGTCGATGTGCTTGGGAAACACCATCTTGCCCAGCGAATCGAGCAAGAAGCTGCTCTTGCGGTAGAGCGAGCCGCCACTCACGGCCTGCACAAAACCGCCCAGCAGGCCGGCAGCCAGGGACGATTCAAACAGTACCGGGCATTGCGTGGTGGGAATCTTGCGTGACCCGAGGCGGGCAAGCGCGCGCTGGGCGGCATAGCGGCCCACGGCCTCGGGCGAGGCCAGTTCGGCCGCGTTGCGCATGGAGCTGTACCAGGCATCGCGCTGCATCTCGGCATTGCGGCCGGGCAGCGAGGCGATGGGGGACACCGAAAAGCTGTGGCGCGAGCTGGCATAGCCACCCCGAAAGCCCCGCGTGTGCGCGCTGAAGAAATGGCTTTGCTGTGCCGACACGCCGGCACCTTCGCTGTTGGTGATGCGGCGGTGGGTCTTGAGGGCGGCGGCCTCGCACGCCATGGCCAGTTGCGCGGCCTCTTCGCTGGTGATGGCCCAGGGATGGAACAGGTCCAGGTCGCGATGCGTATCGGCCGGTGCAATGTCGGCCTCGTCGGGCAGGCCGGCCATGGGGTCTTCGGCGGTGAAGCGGGCGATGTCGTAGGCGGCCTGCACGGTCTGCTCGACGGCCTTGTCCGAAAAGTCCGACGTGCTGGCATTGCCACGGCGGTGGCCGATGTACACCGTCACGCCCAGCGACTTGTCGCGGTTGCGCTCCACGTTCTCCAGCTCGCCCTTGCGCACACTGACCGACAGGCCACAACCCTCGGAGGCCTCGGCGCCTGCGTCGGTGGCACCCAGTTTCTTGGCATGCGCCAAGGCACGGTCCACCAGGTCTTCAAAGAACGGACGGCTGTAGCTGAAGCCGCGCTCCGGAGCGGGCGAAATCGCGGCGGCTGGGGCGGAGGCCGCAGCGCCAGTGGCGCGGGAGGCGCGTTGGGTGGGTTTGTTCATAGCGGCGGCTATGATACTTGCCGCTGTGGTGCGCGCTGCGCCACCTCTCTCTTTGCCCCCACCCATGTCACGCAAACCCAAAAAAGGCTACTTTGTGCGAGGCCAGTTCGTTGCCGAAGGCAGCGAGCTGGACATCCAGCTCAAGGCCGAACTCAAAGGCACGCCCGATGCCAGCCGCACCGATCTCAAACGCGAGAGCGATGAACTGCAGGACCTGGGCAAGGAGTTGCTGACCCTGCGCGCCGACCTGTTCGACGCCGTGGGCCTGCCCGACAAGCTGGTGGAGGCGCTGGCCGAGGCCAAGCGCATCACCAACTTTGAAGGCAAGCGCCGCCAGATGCAGTACGTGGGCAAGCTCATGCGCAAGCTCGAACCCGAGCTGGTGCAGGCCGCCCGCCAGGCCCTGGAAGAGCAGCACAAGGGCTCTGCCACCGAAAAGCTGCAACTGCACCTGGCCGAACAATGGCGCGACCGCCTGATTGCCGACGACGACACGCTGGCCGCCTGGATGGCCGAGCACCCCACCACCGACACCCAGCAGCTGCGCGCCCTGATCCGCCAGGCGCGCAAGGACGCACAGCCCGCAGGCAAAGAGGCCAATGTCCAGGTCTCGCAAGGACTGGCGCCCCGCAAGGGCCGTGCGTACCGCGAGCTGTTCCAGCTGGTGCGCGAGCACCTGGGCGGCACCGGCACGGCAGATGCCGGCGACACCGACGAGGAGAACGACGATGAGTGAAGCCGTCCACGACGCCGTCAAGATCGGCATCGTCTCCATCAGCGACCGCGCCAGCACTGGCGTTTATGAAGACAAGGGCCTGCCCGCACTGCAGGACTGGCTCACGCGTGCGCTGCACAACCCCATCACCTTCGAGCCGCGTCTGATCCCCGATGAACAGTCCGGCATCAGCGCCACGCTGATCGAGCTGGTGGACGCTGGCTGCAGCTTGGTGCTGACCACCGGCGGCACCGGCCCCGCGCTGCGCGACGTGACGCCCGAGGCCACGCTGGCCGTGGCGCACAAGGAGATGCCGGGCTTTGGCGAGCAGATGCGCCAGATCAGCCTGAAGTTCGTGCCGACCGCCATCCTCTCGCGCCAGGTGGCGGTGATCCGGGGAAACAGCCTCATCATCAATCTGCCCGGCCAGCCCAAGGCGATTGCAGAAACGCTGGAGGGGCTCAAGGACGCCGACGGCAAGCAGATCGTGCCGGGCATCTTTGCGGCCGTGCCGTACTGCGTGGACTTGATCGGCGGGCCTTACCTGGAAACGCGCGACGAGGTGTGCAAGGGGTTCCGGCCCAAGAGCGCAGTGCGGCCACCGCGAGAAACTCCTTAGCCTCCCGATGTCAATGAACAGTCCTTTCCCAAGGAACTGTCCAGAATGCCCCCAAAGAATGGGGCACGCAATTCGAATCGAGCTCTCAGTCCCATGCCAATCTACCGCTGCAATGAATGTAGTTTTGTCTCGGAAGACGCAGTGACCACCATAGGCACGCGCGTGGCCTGTGGGCGCTGCGGCACCCCCTGCATGGTGTACGGCACCGTGTTCTACGTCGAGAAACTTGTTGAGCGTTATTTTTCTGCGCTGCGCGAAGTTGCAGCGCTGCAGCAAGCAGACAAACCCGCCGCCGATGCGGGCACCGCGCAAACAGCAGCAGAAGACTCATCTTCTTCTGCTGCGGCGCTCACTAGCATTGACCCCAACAACACAACGCTGCTGGCAACCGCAGAACAGCACGCTCCGTTGCTGGCATGGTTTGCCGCCCGCCAGATCGAGGCACGGTTCGATTACGCCTTGGTAGACACCAGCGGCTTCTTCGATGATGCCGCCCGCATGCTGGGCGAAGGCTTTGGGCTATACGCCGAGTTGATCGACCGTGTGCGCTTTGCTTACCGGAAAAGTCATGGCTGGATCAACCTCGAACTGGGCAAGCTGTCTCAAAAGGACGCCCAGGCCATCAACACGCTGTGCCGTCAGCTCTATAGCCATACCTTCTTCGCGCGCTACCACTACCAGAAGCCGGAAAAGATCGTTCGCCTGACGCTGCAGACGGCGCCTGCCATTCGGCAGTTCTTTGACGGCGGATGGCTGGAGTGGTACGCATTCATGGAACTGCTGACACAACTGCGCATGCACGGGCGGGGAGCATCCTGTGCGCGAAGTGTCAAAGTGGTCTTCCCGAATGAAGACCTGCACGAACTGGACGTCATCGCGTTACCGGACGGTCAATCGCCCATTTGCATCGAATGCAAGTCTGGCGAGTTCCGCCGAGACATCGACAAATACCTGCGCCTGCGCAAACGTCTGGGGATAGACCGCAGCCGTTTCATCGTCTGTGCAACAGATCTCACGGACGAACAGGCAGCGGGTCTCACGAAGATGTATGAGCTGACCTTCGTCAATCTCAGCTCTCTCAAGCCACATCTGGAAACCCTGGTTTAAGCTCCCCGGCTGGCGCTACTTGCCCACCAGCTCGTTGAGCTTACCCGCCTCGAACTGCTCCTTGATCGCCGCATCACACGGCACGCAGTCCTTGGCCTGCTGGTTGGAGGCCGAGAGTTTTTCGATGGCCTGCCACAAGAGCGCAATCTGGTGCTCTTGCGATGAGGCGTTGTCGATCAACCCGCGCATGGCCTGGGAGAGCGGGTCGTCCTCCTGCGTGATGCCATAGGCGGTGAACTTGCGTGTCGGCTGCGATTCGGTCACGTCGGCACTCTGGCCCTCTTTGGACGGGATGATGCGCGCCGGTATGCCCACCGCCGTGGCGCCTGCAGGCACCGGCTTGATGACCACGGCGTTGGAGCCGATCTTGGCGCCGTCGCCCACCTCAAACCCGCCCAGCACCTTGGCGCCCGCGCTCACCACCACGTCCTTGCCCAGGGTGGGGTGGCGCTTGGTGCCCTTGTACAGCGAGGTGCCGCCCAGGGTCACACCCTGGTAGATGGTGCAGCCGTCGCCGATCTCGGCGGTCTCGCCCACCACCACGCCCATGGCGTGATCGAAGAACACGCGCTCGCCGATCTTGGCGCCGGGGTGGATCTCGATGCCGGTGAACCAGCGCGCGAAGTGCGAGATGAAGCGGCCCAGCCACTTGAGGCCATGGTGCCAGCACCAGTGCGCCGGGCGGTGCAGCCAGATCGCGTGCAGGCCCGGATAACAGGTGATCACCTCCCACGTGCTGCGCGCGGCAGGATCGCGGTCGAGGATGCACTGGATATCGGAACGCAGGCGGGCGAGCATTGGTTGTTATGGTTATTTGTAAATGGGCTGCACAGTCTATCGTTTCGCCTGCGCGGTCTCGATCATGGCCTTGGCGACACCTCTCAAGATGTGGATTTCCTCGGGGCTGAGCTGCGCGCGGTTGAAAAGCTGGTTAAGGCGAGGCATGAGCTTCTTGGGCGCGGCCGGGTCGAGAAAACCGATACCGGTGAGCGCCTGCTCCCAGTGGGCCAGCATCCCGGCCACCTGGGCGGCATCGGCCTGCACGCGGGCGGGCGTGGCCTCCTGCACCGCAAACCCGCCCAGCGCCTGGCGCCATTCGTAGGCGATCACCTGGATGGCCGCGCCCAGGTTGAGCGAGCCAAAACCCGGGTTGGTGGGAATCGACAGCGCCACATGGCAGCGGTACACATCCTCGTTGGCCATGCCGAAGCGTTCGGAGCCAAACAGAAAGGCCACGCCCGACTCGGCCGCCGCACCGTCTGGCTTTACAGCATTTTCGACCTCCAGCGCTTGCCCATCCATCGCTGAAAGCGCTCTTTTCAAGAGCTTTTCAAAGTGCGCGCGGGGGCTGGCCGTGGGCGGGCCAAAGTCGCGTGGCGTCATGGCGGTGGCGCACAGGTGGCTGACGCCATCGAGCGCTTCGTCCAGCGTGGCGACGATGCGTGCGTTCTCCAGCACATCGAGAGCGCCGCTGGCGCGCTGGATGGTTTCCTCGCGCCGCAGCACATTGGACCAGCGCGGCGCCACCAGCACCAGGTCGTCAAAACCCATGGTTTTCATGGCGCGGGCGGCGGCGCCCACATTGCCGGCGTGGCTGGTTTGAATGAGGATGAATCGGGTACGCATGGAGAAATCAGAAAGAAACAAGGGGCCACCGGGGCATGCGCCATTGTCGCCGCTGGCCCGGGCCGGGCCGGGCGGAGGTGCCAGCCCCAGCGGCCGGGCGCCGCCTGCAGGGCCGCGCACCCTGCGTGGGTGTAAAACTCTGTGCGTGGCATGGGCGTTGTGCACTGGTGTGGCGACCCGGACGTTAAGGGCCTGTTGAAGGTCGCTTTGGCACCTCGCACCTCACTCCACCGCTTTCCCACTTTCAACCATCCCTCCATGCACGCTCCCTCCTCCATCGCCAGAACCCTGGGCAGCTGGCTGCTGCTGGCGTTTGCCCTGCTGCTGTCGTCCACGGCCTGGGCGCAGCGCGACGAAGGCCCCTACCAGATCCTGCAGGCGGTCTATGGCACCGACCAGTACAGCATCGACGTCACCGACCGTCTGCGGCAACTGGCCCGCCGCGACCAGCGCTTTCGGCTCACCAATGACCTGTTCGGCGCCGACCCGGCCCCCGGCCTGCGCAAGATGCTGCGCATCCATGCCCGGGGACCCGACGGCCAGCCCCGCAACTTCGACTTCAGCGAATACAGCTGGGTGGATGGCGCGCAGTTCACGGGCTGGCGCAGCGGCCGCTGGGGCCGGGGCTACGACAACGATGACCGGCAAGGCTGGAATGGCGAGGACCAGGGCAGGTATGGCTACGCTGACCGGGACCCTCTCGACATCCGGCAGGCCACCTATGGCACGCCGCAATCGCGCTTCGATGTGACGCCACAGATCCGCCAGCTGCTGCGGGGCGGGCAGCGTTTCCAGCTGAACAACCAACTCTTCAATGGCGACCCGGCGCCGGGCCAGCGCAAAACCCTGCAGATCGTGCTGGGTGGATTTGGCAGCCAGCCCGAGATTCTCGAATACGGCGAAGGCAGCTGGATCGACGGATCGCGGATCGCGCAGGCCCGCGCCCAACTGTGGGAGCAGCGCGGCGGGCGCTACGATGCAGACCACGGCTACGTCAACATCGAGCGCGCCCTCTACGGCAACGGTTACCGCCAGGTGGACATCACCGCGCGCCTGCGCAGCTTGGTGCGTGACGGCCGGCTGGAAGTGGCGGTGGACAACCAGCTCGCCGGCGCAGACCCCGCCCCCGGTGAGCGCAAGAGCCTGATGGTGGAGTTCAGCCTGGGCCAGGGGTCGGTGCAGCAAACCACCGCACGCGAAGGCCAGTGGCTGCAGCTGCCCTGAAGCGCCGCTGAATCTGCGGGATGGCGGAGATGGATGAGCCCCCCGCAGCCTGGTACCCGCCCCGCGCCCAGCGGTTTTTGGGCGCAGCGGGTAGAATCCTTCCCCTTGCCGCCGCATCGCCGGTCCACGCCTTGTCCCAAGGCCCCTGTCCTTCACCCACAATTTATGTCGTCCACCCTGCACCCCATGCTCAACGTGGCCATCAAGGCCGCACGCGCCGCCGGCGCCATCATCAACCGCGCGGCCCTGGACGTGGAATCGGTGCGGATCTCGCAAAAGCAGATCAACGACTTCGTGACCGAAGTGGACCACGCGTCCGAAAAGATCATCATCGAGACGCTGCTCACGGCCTACCCCGGCCACGGCATCCTGGCCGAAGAATCGGGCACCGAATACGGCGCCAAGGATTCCGAGTTCGTCTGGATCATCGACCCGCTGGACGGCACCACCAACTTCATCCATGGCTTTCCCGTCTATTGCGTCAGCATTGCGCTGGCCGTGAAGGGCAAGATCGAGCAGGCCGTGATTTACGACCCCTCGCGCAATGACCTGTTCACGGCCACCAAGGGCCGCGGCGCCTACCTGAACGAGCGCCGCATCCGCGTGAGCAAGCGCACCCAGCTCAAGGACTGCCTGATCTCCACCGGCTTTCCTTTCCGCCCGGGCGACAACTTCAAGAGCTACCTGGCCATGATGAGCGACGTGATGCAGCGCACCGCGGGCCTGCGCCGTCCCGGCGCTGCCGCGCTGGACCTGGCCTACGTTGCCGCGGGTTTCACCGATGGATTCTTTGAAACCGGCCTGTCGATCTGGGATGTGGCGGCGGGCTCGCTGCTGGTGACGGAAGCCGGCGGCCTGGTGGGCAATTTCACAGGTGAGGCCGACTTTCTGGAGCAGCGCGAATGCCTGGCCGGCAACCCGCGCATCTACGGCCAGCTGGTGCCCATCCTGGGCAAATACAGTAAGTTTGCGAGCGCGGGTGACAAGGCCGCCGTGCGCCAGGCGGCTGCCGCCGACACCCAGGAAGCAGATGGCGCTGCGGACACGGCAGAATCTGCCACCCCACAGGCCGACACAGCCAAGGGCGAAGACGCGCCGTTCTGACCCGCCTTCGCACCGAGAAGCCACGCTCGCGACGAGCCGTGCTCAATCGCGGGGAGCCATAGCTCCTTCGCACAGGACCCTGGCAAGAAAGCCGCCGATGCTCGCAACACGGCGGCTTTCGGCATTTTGGTCTCGAAGCTACGCTGCCTGTAAACCCATGCCATGGCGTTTCTCAGAAAAACAGTTGTCGTCTGAAACATTGCGCCTGGACTACGCCACCACCCCCATGATGGCGCATCAAGAGCGCATGCCTCGAAAACCCGCATGCACCATGGTTTTCCTGGAGCAAACAGCGATGCGCAGCTTCGCGTCGAGGTCGACGGCCAGCTCCGAGAGCAACTCCAAGGACCGGGCGTTGAGCTTGTCCGGACCTGCGTGAAGCACCAAAGCTTCATCCCGCGCCGACACCAGATGGGCGATCTCAGGCAGGCACATGCGGACAGTCGATTCGATCACCGCGTCTATCTCCGGGTGGCCCGTTTCAAGCTGCATCGACGCCAGCAGCTCGACCGTGAGGTCGGATCCCAGCATCAGATCCCCCGTCACCCAACTGTTGACCGTGAATAGCGATATGGGCAGGCCCTTGGCGTCGAAGCCGATGGCTAGCAGGTGTCGCGTGTGCGCGTCCGAGGCCGGCTGCCCGCAGAGCCGCGCAAACGCCTTTTCGGAGCGCGATTGCAGCCTCCGCCCCCACAGCGGACGCCTGGCAAAGAGATGGATGTGCCCATGCTCGATGGCGCCGGGGCGGTCCTCGGGGCTGTGCGAGTGGTAGAACCACTGGTAGCCGCGGCCCGCGTCGATCGCGTCGTCCTCAGGGTAGTGGCTCCATTGCTTCGGGAGCGCGCCTCCAAGCAAGCCGCCCAACAGATGCTCCCCCCGCTCTGCCAAGGCTCCATAGACCGCAAGCAGGCGTGGGCCAGCGCCGGGATCATTTGACAAGCGCCCGTTGGAGCGCCGGCCCGCGGACATCTCGCTCAGCTCTTGGGCGCGCACTTCGCGCCGCATTTCGGAGCGCACTTCTTGGCGCCGCATTTCGCGGCGTTCTTCTTGGGCGCGCACTTTTTCGCGCCGCACTTCGGAGCGCACTTGGACAGGCCGGCCTGGGGCGCGCACTTGGCGCCTTCCTTCCTGTCTTGGGCCGCGGCGGGCAGCGCCAGGGTCGCGGCGGTCAGCGCCGCCAGGGTCAATTTCAAGCTTGTCTTCATATCCAGTCCTTGGGTTGGTTTCGGTGGCGAGGACGATCCTCGGAGGCTAAGAGGGGTCCCGGCCGCGATCGGATTCGCGGGAACTCAAAAATAGTTGGCAGGCCACGGAAACAGCCGCAGCGGCAGCGCGCTCAGAGCGATCCTCGAGCCGCCGATCCAGTCGACGGGGCGGTTCAAAAGAAATATTTCTCCGGCCGCGAACCCTTTTGCCGCCCTGGCCCCTCTTAGAGCCAAACACACTCCAAGGAACCACCATGAAAAAGCTCGCTTCCATCCTGCTCTGCTCGCTGCTGGGCGCCCTCGCCGCCTCGACCGCCCTCGCGGCCGGCGACCCGGGAGCTCAAATCACTCGCCCGCCCGGCTACCAGCCCAAGGCGGGCGACGTGGCGCTGGGAGAAAAGCTCTTCAACGACACCAAGCTCTCCACCAACGGCATGAGTTGCGCGAGCTGCCACGCCAACCATGGCGCGTTCCAGGTGAGCTTTGCCAAGCCCTATCCCCACACGGTCGCCATGGCCCGGGACCAGTTCGGCCGCAAGACCGTCCATCTCGACGAAATGGTCCAGGGCTGCATGGTCATGCCGATGGCCGCCAAGCCGCTGCCTTGGGACTCCAAGGAGCTGGCGGCCTTGACGGCCTACACCGCGTCGCTGCAAAAAACCTTCAAACCATCCAAGTAAGCGCCAAGAAGCTTCCCATGAAGCTCGCCCAGGCCGCCGCCATCCTCGCCCTCTCCGCCGTCGCATTGATCGCCGCGGCCGGCGAGATCAAGCACTACACCCAAGCCGAGTTCGACAAGCTCATCGGTGCCGCGCTGCCCGCGGTGGCGCTGGCCTACGTAGGGCGCGGCGCGATGGCGCGATGCGCGGAACGCTCATGCAGGCCGGCAAGGCTGGCAAGACGATCATGGGAGGCATCATGATTGCCTTGGCCGCGATGATCCTGTCCGGGGCGGACAAGCCCATCGAAACCTGGCTGGTGGATCATGCACCGGCCTGGCTCACGCAATGGACCACTCGTTTCTAACCCTGATTTCCTGGGATCTTTATGGCCATCAAAGCAGCAACCTTCGATACCGGCGGAACCGTGCTGGATTGGCACACCGGCATCCGCGACGCGCTGGCCGTGGTGGGTCGCGCGCATGGTGAGGAGCGGGACTGGGGCGTGTTGACCAACCAGTATCGGCGTCTCGCGATGAAGAGGATCGTCGGCCAAGTCCAACCCGCATTCAACATGGACGACGTCCACGTCCACGCGCTGGAAGAGCTCCTGAACGCCAACGGCCTGTCCGTGTTTTCGCCAGCCGATCGGGCGTGGATCGCGAACACCTGGCACAGGCTTTCGACCTGGCCCGATTTCGCCGCGCCCTTGCGCGAGATCCGCAGCATCATCCCCGCGATCTCCTTCACCATGCTCCCGCTGTCGCTGGTGGTGGATGTGTCGCGGCTCAACGGCATCGCATGGGACGCCGTCATCTCCTGCGAAGCCATCGGCTACTACAAGCCCGACCCCAGGGCCTACCGGCAAGCGGCCAGATGGCTCGCGATGGATCCTTCCGACATCCTCATGGTCGCTTGTCACAACTTCGACCTCAACGCGGCGCGCGCATGCGGCTTCAAGACCGCCTTCGTCCGCAGACCCGAGGAGTGGGGTTGCGAGCCCCCGCCGGACCCGACTCCGCATCCCGATTGCGATTACGTCTTCGACACATTTGACGAGCTTGCCGAGACTGTGCGGGCCATCGCTCCCCCAAAAGCAAAACCCGCTCCGTCTTGAAACATTGCCTGAATACAGGTTTGCTGACCCCTAACACATCCAAAGGAAATCCAATGACAGTCTCTCTCCCTCGCGCAATCGCCAGTGCCAGTCTTCTCGCGGCGAGCATGCTTGTCGGCTCGGCTGCCATGGCCGATCCGCTCAGCGTGCAAGCCACCATGGTCCCCAAAGAGCAGATTCAGCTCGACTTCAAGGATGGCTCGGGCCACTTCGTGCTGATGGTTCGCCGCGAAGGCACGGCCGCTGGCTCAGGCCTGCTCGACGGCGCCCAGATCGTCGAATTTGGCCGCCACGACATCATCCCGGGCGTGGCTGGAGACCCCAGCGGCTACCTGGTGGCCACCAAGGGCGAAGGCAACGTCGCCTACATCAAGTGGACCGTGCGGGCCGTCTTCCTTCCTGCCAAGGACGGCAAGCCCCAGATCAACGACAACGGGTTCTGGGAAGTCGTCTCCGGCACGGGCGCGTTCAAGGGCCTCAAAGGCGCCGGCACCCTCCACATCAAGGCAGCCAACCCCACCGACCGCATCTTCATCCTGGACGGCCAGATGGTTCCCCAGGCGAATTGAATTTCAAGGCAGGGCGAGCATGCGACGCAACCCGCCTGAGGAGGCCGCTCTTGTGGGCGATCCCCTGGACCGGCTCCTCTCTCAATTCGCCCTCCGCGCGGGCGTTTTCTACACGGGCAACATCTGCGGCCTGCACGATTTCAAGCGCGACGAGCAGCGGGGCCACCTGCATGTGGTCAGGCGGGGCCCGGTCAACCTGGTAAACGCAGGAAAGCCCGACGTATTCATCGAGCGGCCCTCGCTGATCTACCTGCCGCGCCCCGAGCGCCACCGCCTGGTGGCCAACGAGCGCGAAGGTGCCGACGTGGTCTGCGCCACGGTGCTGACGGGCGCGGGCGGGCGCAACCCCATCTCCGACTCCCTTCCCGACCTGGTGCTGATCGAGATCGACGGCTGCCCAGGCCTAGAGCCGATCCTGGAGCTGATGTTCTCTGAAGCGTTCGGCGCGGGCAGCGGTCGCCAAGCCGTGCTCGACCGGCTCTGCGAGGTCCTGACAATCCGCATGCTGAGGCATTGCATCGAGCGCGGGCAAGTCTCGGGCGGCGCGCTCGCGGGCATGGCCGACCCCAGGCTTGCCAAGGCACTGGACGCGATCCATCAGAGTCCTTCGGGCTCTTGGGATTTGAGCTCGCTGGCGGCGCAAGCCGGCATGTCGCGGGCGCGGTTCGCCGAGCACTTCCGGCGCGTCACCGGCGCCACGCCCGCCGATTACCTCTCGTCGTGGCGGCTGATGCTCGCGCAGCGCTTGCTGTCCAAAGGCGTTCCCGCCAAAACCGCCGCCCTGGACGTGGGCTACGGGAGCTCCAGCGCCTTGCATCGCGCCTTCCTGCGCAAGTTCGGCCAATCGCCCTCGGAGTGGCTCAAACAGCGTGCAATGGCGGACTGATTCGGCTGAGGTGGCACGGCGGAACGCCCGGACATCCGATTGAGACGCTCGGTCAACTTCGTTGACCCTTCCACTCCTACGATGAAGCCGAGTCCATCGCAAACCCCTCTGCGATGGCCCCACCATCCCCAGGAGAAAACCCATGGCCTATCTCAAGACGCTGACTTCCGTCGTCCATGCCCAAGCGCAAGGACCCCAAAAGGAGATCCTCGACACCGCCCTCAAGCAGGTCGGCTTCATCCCCAACATGTATGCCAACATGGCAAATGCCCCGGCCATCCTGGACACCTACCTGAGCGGCTACGGCAAGTTCAGGGGCGAGTCGGGCTTCACGCCTGCCGAGCAGGAGGTCGTGTTCCTCGCCGTGAGCCTGGTCAACGGCTGCACCTACTGCGCCGCCGCCCACAGCATGATTGCCGACAAGGTCTCCGGCGTCCCCGGCCCGGTCCTGGAGGCGATCCGCCAAGGCCGGCCGATCCCCGACGCCAGGCTCGCCGCCCTCTACGAGCTGACACAGGACCTGGTCCGCACGAATGGCAAGCCGTCACGCGGCAAGCTCGATGCATTTCTGCAAGCGGGCTTTTCCGAAAGCCAGGTCCTCTACATCGTCCTGGCCGTCGCCGTGAAAGTCCTGAGCAACTACTCCAATCACGCCTTCGGCACGCAGGTTGACGAGCGCTTCGCCGCTTACAAGCTCGCCTGAGCGCATCCCCAGGATGGCTTGGCCGGCCCCAAGTACCGACTTGTGAAAATGGCCTGCCGGTGAAATAAATGCCGGGCGCGCGAACCGTTTCAGCGCGGCACCTCCTCTTAGTCACTGAGGACCGTCCTCAAACAAACTATCCAAGGAGCTCGCCATGTTCTACGTCAAAAATGTCCCCTCGTGGGAACGCATCCTTCGCCTCGTCATGGGTGCGATGGCCCTGGCTTTCGCCGCCATGGGCTGGGGCTCGCCCCTGGCCATGGCCGCGGGGGCCATGGGCGCGGTCCTCGCCATGACCGGCCTGGTGGGCTTCTGCCCGATGTGCGCCATGGTCGGCCGCAAACTCGACAAGGGGCATTGAGCATGACAACGGCGGCTGACCACACTCCTCTCATCCTGGCCGCTCAAACGGGCGACCCGGCCGCCATCGGCCGCCTTTTGGCAGTGTGCCAGGCCGACGCCCGGCGCTACGCCCGCAGACACTGCCACGCGAGCGACGTCGACGACGCCGTCCAAGAGTCGCTGCTGACGATCTCCCGCAAGGTCAAGGGCCTGAAGGCCGCAGCCGCTTTCTCCTCCTGGCTCTTCGTCGTCATCAAACGGGAGTGCCGGCGTCTCGAGCGCATGATGTTCAGGCATGAGCCGCTCGAAGAGGAAATCGCAGAGCAGCAGCTCGCCTGCCGCTCGGACGACGCGCTTCGCATCGACCTGGCGCACGCCCTGGAGTCCCTGCCAGCGCACTACCTCGAAGTGATCCTGCTGCGCGACTTCGAGGAGCTCACCATCGCCGAGATCGCCGAGCGCCTCGACGAGAACGCCCCCGCGATCAAGAGCCGGCTGCATCGCGCGCGGGAATTGGTGCGGGAGTATCTTCTGGGGGGAGGCGGCGAACCCGCCGCGCAACCGAAAATCAAGGCCGGAGGCAAGTCATGAGTTGGGCTCCCATCGCAATCCTCGCCGTCGTTGCCCTACTCGCTTCCATGCAAGCGCTGATGTGGTTTTGCGCAAAGCGAAGCGGCGGCCGGCCCGCACCCGACACCTCTGCCATCGACGGCCCAGCCTCGGGGGATTCGGGGCGGCTGCATTACTTCTTCTCGACGAGCCGCGGGCCTTGCCGGGCGACGAGGCCGATGGTCGAAAAGCTGCGCGAGACCCATCGCAACCCGATGCCCGCCGACATTGCGCAGCGCATCGATCTGGCCAGGAAATTCGCAGTCGCCGGAACATCCAGCTTCGTTTTGATTGGGGGAGACACCGTCCGGGACGGTTCTGCTCGGGACCAGACCGAACGAAAATTTTCGCGGCTGCCCAGCGGCGTAGCCGGCGTAGCCGGCGTAGCATAAGGCGACAACATGCAAACTCGCTCCGTCCTCACGTGCCCTCTGTGCGGCCACCAAGCCGAGCTGGAAATGCCCCTCGACGCTTGCCAGTTCTTCCATGAATGCGGCGAGTGCCACTCTGTCCTTCGGCCCCTCCCTGGCGATTGCTGCGTCTTTTGCAGCTACGGATCGGTCAAGTGCCCGTCGATGCAACACCCAGAGACAGGCGGGCCCGCGGGGGCTGGCGGCTGCTGCGGTTGAGCTCCCGCAGCGCGAAGCGCCGCTCGACTCCTCCGGGCAGGCGACCAGGCTGCGGCGTCTGACCCGCTTGAGCTGACTTCTTGGCCGGTCGGCCCGGCATTGCACCCTCAGCCGTCGCGCCCAGGAGCGCTCCACCCAAGGCCCTCGGGCGGACTCCACTGGGGCTTGCGCGCCAGGAAACCGTCTGCCCTTTTCCACGTCGGTCCCTGCCGGGCGTCTCGAACCGCTCGTCCGTTCGAAAGCTGTGCCCTCTGGACACTATTCGCATATTCGTCAGAAGGTGGGGTTGGGGCTGGGGTTGGTCCCATGCTTGACGGTCAATGCGACCTTCTCGCGAGCCTTGTCCCTCGCCTTGACAAGCGGCAGGGGTATTTCGGGTCCCCGTTGGCCCCAGGCTAGCCCCACATCGATCTTGGGCTTCTTGCCTCGGACCATCTTTTTGACCACATGTACCGATGCCCTGGCCCCACCCGGACAGCGAATCCGGACGGAGCCTTTCGGCTGGTGTCATAGACGAGATAATTAGGGCTACCGGTCGGCTGCCACTGTTCGAATTTCAACCCAGCCTTGGGCATCTTCATCAGAGACACCTTCTGAGCAAGGTCTTCGGTCAGATCAAGCTTCATGCCATCCCTTTCAGGCAGCTTG
Organism: Acidovorax sp. GW823-FHT02H02; assembly: GCF_058797075.1. Classification (NCBI taxonomy): domain Bacteria; kingdom Pseudomonadati; phylum Pseudomonadota; class Betaproteobacteria; order Burkholderiales; family Comamonadaceae; genus Acidovorax; species Acidovorax sp. GW823-FHT02H02. The sequence goes on from NZ_JBXAJH010000001.1 coordinate 296,369, forward strand.
GCGGCAAGCTTGACAGATCAACGTGGCTTGTGAGAGGCGCAACGCAGGACAACATGGCTTGATAGAAAAAGATGGAATTCCCCTCTGAAAACATAGAAGACAAGGCAGTTTCCCAGAGGGAAAGGCCCAAGCTTGCGAGCGATCTGAGCGGTCACACCCCCATGATGGCCCAGTACCTGTCCCTCAAGGCCGGGTACCCCGACACGCTGCTGTTTTACCGCATGGGCGATTTCTACGAGGTCTTCTGGCAAGACGCCGAGAAGGCCGCGCGCCTGCTCGACATCACGCTCACGCAGCGCGGCCAGTCGGGCGGCCAGCCGGTGGTGATGGCTGGTGTGCCCTTCCATGCACTGGAGAACTACCTGGCGCGCCTGATCAAGATGGGCGAGTCGGTGGCCATTGCCGAGCAGGTGGGTGAGGTGGGCGCGGCCAAGGGGCCGGTGGAGCGCAAGGTGGTGCGCGTGGTCACCCCCGGCACGCTGACCGACACCGAGCTGCTGTCCGACAAATCCGAATCGCTGCTGCTGGCCGTGCAACAGGCGCCGCGCGCGCGCTGTGGCCTGGCGTGGCTGAGCGTGACGCAGGGCCGCGTCTTCCTGGCCGAATGCGCGCACGACGAACTGGGCGCCTGGCTGGCCCGCATTGCGCCCAGCGAACTGATCTACAGCGCCGGCGTGACCGAGCGGTTTGAACAGCAACTGCAGGTGCTGCGCCAGGGTGGCGCCTTCACCTGCCCCATGAGCCCCCGGCCCGACTGGCAGTTTGACAGCGCTTTGGGTGAGCGCAAGCTGCTCGAACACCTGGGCGCCGCCAGCCTGCAGGCCTGGAGCGCGCAGGACCTGGCCCAGGCGCATGCCGCCGCCGCCGCGCTGCTGCAATACGCCGAGCACACCCAGGGCCGCGCGCTCACGCATGTGCACAGCGTTCAGGTGCAGCGCGGCGACGACCTGATCGACCTGCCCGCCAGCACGCGCCGCAACCTCGAACTCGTCAAGACCCTGCGCGGTGAGGACGCGCCCACGCTGTTCTCGCTGCTCGACACCTGCATGACCGGCATGGGCAGCCGCCTGCTCAAGACCTGGCTGCTGGAGCCGCAGCGCGACCGCGCCGAGGCCCGCCAGCGCCTGGCCGCCACCACCGCGCTGCGCGGCAACGGCAGCGCCACCCAGGCACCCTGGCAGGCCCTGCGCGAACAGCTCAAGGGCGTGAGCGACGTGGAACGCATCACCGCCCGCACCGCCCTGCGCCAGGTACGTCCGCGCGAACTGGTGGGTCTGGGCAAAACGCTACAGAAAGCAGAGCTTCTGGCGCAGAATGGGCGGGCACCTGAGCCGTATCTGGTTCAAATTTTCAGCCACCTGCAACCGCCACCAGGCTGCACGGAGCTGCTGCACCGCGCCATCGACGAGGAACCCGCCGCGCTGGTGCGCGACGGCGGCGTGATCGCCAGCGGCTTCGATGCCGAGCTGGACGAACTGCGCGCCATTCAGAGCAACTGCGACACCTTCCTGCTCGACCTGGAAACGCGCGAGAAGGCGCGCACCGGCATTCCCAATTTGCGCGTGCAGTTCAACAAGGTGCACGGCTTCTATATTGAGGTGACGGGCAGCCACCTCGACAAGGTGCCCGACGACTACCGCCGCCGCCAGACGCTGAAGAACGCCGAGCGCTTCATCACGCCCGAGCTCAAGGCGTTTGAAGACAAGGCCCTGTCGGCCAACGAGCGCGCGCTGGCGCGCGAAAAATGGCTGTACGAACAGGTGCTGGACCAGCTCCAGCCCCACATCCCGCAGCTCACCCGCCTGGCGCATGCGCTGGCCACGCTCGATGTGCTGTGTGCGCTGGCCGAGCGCTCGCTCACGCTGAACTGGTGCGCCCCGCAGTTCGTACCCGAGCCCTGCATCGAGATCGAGGCCGGCCGCCACCCCGTGGTCGAGGCACGCCTGGCCGAGACATCGAGCGGCGCCTTCATCGCCAACCACACACGCCTGAATGCCAATACGCGCATGCAGGTCATCACCGGCCCCAACATGGGCGGCAAATCGACCTACATGCGCCAGGTGGCGCTCATCGTGCTGCTGGCCAGCATGGGCAGCCATGTGCCCGCCGCGAGCTGCCGCCTGGGGCCGATTGACGCCATCCACACGCGCATTGGCGCGGCGGACGACCTGGCCAACGCGCAGTCCACCTTCATGCTGGAGATGACCGAGGCCGCGCAGATACTGCACGCCGCCACGCCCCACAGCCTGGTGCTGATGGACGAGATCGGCCGCGGGACCAGCACGTTTGACGGCCTGGCCCTGGCCAGCGGCATTGCCACGCACCTGCACGACAAGACCCGCGCCTTCACGCTGTTCGCCACGCACTACTTCGAGCTGACCGAGCTGCCCGCCAAGGCGCGCCACGCCGTCAACATGCATGTGGCCGCCGCCGAGGCCAGCACCGACATCGTGTTTCTGCACGAACTGCAACCCGGCCCCGCCAGCCGCAGCTACGGCATCCAGGTGGCCAAACTGGCCGGGGTGCCCGCCCCCGTGCTGCACCATGCGCGCCACGCCCTGGCCGCGCTGGAAGAGCGCGCGGGCGAAGATGAATTGCAGGTGGACCTGTTCGCCACGCCCGAAGTGCCCGAGAGCGCTGGCGCCAGCCCGGTAGAAGCCGCCTTGGCCGCCATCCATCCCGACCAGCTCAGCCCGCGCGAGGCACTGGATGCGCTGTACCAGCTTAAAAAGCTGGCGGGGTCGTGATGCTGGGCGCAAGCGATCGGAGTCGCCTGCAAAGACGGATCAAAATCACCGTGCAGCTATTACGTCATATACACCATTAGCTACATATTCAATAGTATTCGTTCGTCCTCTTTCCTTGGGCGGCAGCAGTGGTTCGGGCGCATTGCCGTGCGGCACTACACTCGGTGCCTTTCCTCTTTTTCGCACTCCCATGACGTATTGCGTCGCCATCAAACTCAATGCCGGGCTGGTGTTCCTGTCCGATTCGCGCACCAACGCCGGGCTGGACCAGATCAGCTCTTTTCGCAAGATGATGGTCTATGAAAAGGCGGGGGAGCGCTTCATGGTGCTGCTGTCGGCGGGCAACCTGAGCATTTCGCAGTCGGTGCGCGAGATCTTGCAGACCACGCAGATCAAGGATGAGGCAGACGGCGAGCCCGTTACCATCTGGAACGCCAAGAGCATGTTCGACGCCGCCCGCGTGCTGGGCGCCGCCGTGCGCCATGTGCATGAGCGCGATGGCGCGGCGCTCAAGCGCTCGGGGGTGGATTTCAACGTGTCGATGGTGTTTGGCGGCCAGATCCAGGGTGAGGGCATGCGCCTGTTCCAGGTGTATTCGGCGGGCAATTTCATTGAATCGACCGCCGAGACGCCGTATTTCCAGGTGGGCGAGTCGAAATACGGCAAGCCGGTGCTCGACCGTGTGCTGACACCCGAAACGCCGCTGGATGAGGCCGCCAAGTGCGCGCTGGTGTCGATGGACAGCACGCTCAAGTCCAACCTTTCGGTGGGCCTGCCCATGGACCTGGTGGTGTACGAGGCCGACCGGCTCACCACCGACAAGATCGTGTGCATTGACGAGCACAACCCCTACTTTCGCATGCTGCATGACAGCTGGGGGCAGAAGCTGCGCGCGGTGTTCGACAGCATCGAGGACCCGGCCTGGGACGGCCGCTCGACCGATACGCCCATTCTGGTGAACCCGGCGCGCAGCAGGCCGCTCAAGAAGATCACCAACTTCCGCGAAAAGCTGATCTGAACCCCTGCAGATTCATCGATGACCAAGATCGTTTTTTCGCACGGCAACAGTTTTCCGGCGGGCACCTACAACGTACTTTTCGAACACCTGCGCCAGCGCGGTTTCGAGGTGGCCGCCATCGACCGCTTCGGCCACGATGAGAAATACCCGGTCACCAGCAACTGGCCACACCTGGTGCAGCAGCTGGCCGACTTTGCCGCGCAGCAGGTGGGGGCCGCGGGCGAGCCGGTGTATCTGGTGGGGCATTCGCTGGGCGGCATCCTGAGCGTGATGGCGGCGGCGCAGCACCCCGCATTGGCGCGCGGCGTGCTGATGCTCGACTCCCCGCTGATCAGCGGCTGGCGTGCCACCACCGTGGGCGTGGCCAAGCGCACCCAGGTCGTGGGCGCCGTGTCGCCCGGCCGCGTGAGCCGACAGCGCCGCATGAGCTGGGCCAGCACCGAAGAGGCGCTGGAGCACTTTCGCAAGAAAAAGGTGTTTGCGCAGTGGAACCCGCAGGTGCTGCAAGACTATGTCACCCACGGCCTGCACGACGAAGACGGACGCCGGGTGCTAGGCTTTGACCGCGCAGTGGAAACCGCCATCTACAACACCTTGCCGCACAACCTGGATCGCCTGCTGCGCCGCCACCCGCTGGGCTGCCCGGCCGCCTTCATCGGCGGGCGCGCATCGGTGGAGATGCGCCAGGTGGGCATGGCGCTGACGCAGCGCGTGACGCACGGGCGCATCATGATGCTGGACGGCAGCCACCTGTTTCCGATGGAGCAGCCGCTGGCCACCGCCGCCGCCATGGAGGCGGCCTTGCTGAACCTGGCGGCGCTGCCGGCTGCAGGGCGCTGAGAGCCTTGCGCCCGGCGGGCCAAGAGCCATGAATGCGGGCCAGGCGTAACGCGGGAACAATCTGCGCGCCGCCAATGCAGGCGCAGGCAGCTTTTTACCAGCAGCTCCGGGGCGAGCAAGTTACACTGCGATACAAAACAATGGCTATCTTGCCCCAGCCTTGTTCGCCATGCCGCCCTGCCCCGCCCCCCAACCACCAGGGTCCATCTTGCGCTGGGCCCTGTTCCTGTTGTGGCTGTGTGTTGGCACCTGGGCGAACGCCGCGCCCGCGCCCGCCGTGCTCGTGCTGCGGGAAGCGGCCGCCACGGTGCAGGCCTGGCCCGCCGTGACGGTGCTGGCCGATGCCACCCGGCAGCACACGCTGGCGGACATGCAGGCGCAGGTGTCGCGCTTCGAAGCCCCAGCCGGCGCTGGCGGCACGCTCGGTGTACGGCCCGAAGCCATGTGGCTGCGCATGGAACTGATGGCCGAGCATCTGTCCGATGGCCGCTGGGCGCTGGACATCGACTACCCGCCACTGAACCGCATTGACATGTTCCTTACCCTGGGCGGGCAAGTCGTGCAGCACGCCACCCTGGGCAATCTGCAGCCTTACTCCCAGCGCCCCTTGCGCACGCGCTCGCACACCGTGGCGATGAACCTGGTGCCGGGGCAACCGTATGAACTGTGGCTGCGCGTGGAAACCACCGGGGCCATGGTCTTGCCCATCACCCTCAACAAGCCGGCCGCACAACTGAGCCGCGCCGTGCATGAGCAGATGCTGCAGGGCGTGCTGACCGGGCTGGCGCTGTGCCTGCTGGTGTACAGCCTGGCGCAATGGGCCAGCCTGCGGGACCCGCTGTTTGTGCAATATGCGCTGCTGCTGACGGGCAGCCTGCTGTTTTCGCTGCACTTCTTCGGGGTGGGCCAGCAGTACCTGTGGACCGACAACCCCTGGTTTGAAGTGCATGGCGCCTCGCTGGCCGCGCTCATGGCCACCTGTGGCTCGTTCCTGTTCATCAGCCAGTCCCTGGTCGGCCATTTGCCGCGCAGCCGTCTGCTGTGGGCGATGCGCTCCGGTGCGGTGCTGTGCGTGGTGCTGGCGCTGGTTTACGCGCTCGATGGGGTCTCCACGCACACCATCGCACGCATTGTCAGCATTCTGGGGCTGGTGCCCGCCCTGATGGGGATTCCCGGTGCTGTGCAGCGCGCGCGCAGTGGCGACAGCATCGGCACCACCTTCTTGCTGGCCTGGCTGGTGTACTTTGGGGCCACGGCCGTGGTCGTCGGGGTGATACGCGGCTGGCTGCCGGTGAACTTCTGGACGCTGCACTCGTTCCAGTTCGGGGCCACCATCGACATGCTGCTGTTCATGCGGGTGCTGGGCGAGCAGGCGCGCCGGCTGCGCAAGGCGGCGCAGGTTGCCAGCCAGGAGCGCGATGCCATGCGCTCGCTGGCGCATACCGATCCGCTCACCGGCCTGGTCAACCGCCGGGGGTTGCACGCGGCGCTGTCATCGGCCCTTGCGCGCTGCGATCCGCAGTCCTTGCTGGCGGTGTATGTGATGGACCTGGATGGATTCAAGCCCGTCAATGACCAGCATGGCCACGACGTGGGAGATGCCTTGCTGGTGGCCGCTACGCGCCGCCTGCTGGCCCAGGTGCGGCACAACGATGTGGTGGCGCGCGTGGGGGGCGATGAGTTCGTGGTGATGACCAGTGGCCTGGCCACGCCAGGGCAGGCCCAGGACCTGGGTCTTGAGCTGCTGAAGGCGTTTCGCACCCCGTTTGCGCTGGGCGACCTCCAGCTGAGCGTGGGCCTGACGATCGGCTATGCCATCGCGCCTCTCGACGCCCAGGACGCCAGCACCCTGCTCAAGCGGGCCGACGCCGCCATGTACAGAGGAAAGCAGGCGGGCAAGTTCTGTCTGCGGCGCAACAGGGATGATCTCGCGCCGGCTTGCGCCTAAGGCAAGAACCAGCGTGCCTCCCGCGCCGCCAGGCTTCGATCAGCGGCAGCAGCGGTAGGCCAGCCCCACCGAAGCGCTGTAGCCGGTGGGCCGCACGGTGAGGGGGCTGCGGCGGGCGTCGGACTGCACTTGCGAGACACCCACGCCACCCCACAGCACCCAATGGCGATTGAGCGCCGTCATGACATCCACGCCCAGATCCACGCCGTAGAGGCCGCCGCCGGGCTCATACGCGGGCAGCCGGGCGGCCCCGGCGCCACCCGCCACGGCAGGCACACCAAACCGGGAGCGCAGGTAGGTGCGGTCGCCAAAACTGGCGCCAGCACCAAAAACCACCCGGGTCTGTTGCGTGACGGGCAGGGTGTAGGAGACGCTGGTGTTCAGTTGCGCCCCGCCGGAGCGCCCCAGGATGTCTTGCGACAACCCGGCTCCCACCGACCACCGGGGTGTGATGGCATAGCCTGCGCTGAGACGGGCGCGCACGGTGGAGCGCACCTCGGGCAAGCCGTCCAGCAGCGGCGAATTGCTGCCCTTGCGACCACTGTCATAGCGCAGCGATGCGCTCAGGTTGAACCGGTCGCTTTCGGCCAGGACGGCGGTGGCACCCGATTCGCGCTGCTCCAGCCCATGGCCCATGAGCGTGCTGCCGCGCGAGGTGCTCAGGCGAAACCGCCCGTATTCCAGCGCCCAGGCCGGGCGCAGATGGGTGGAGCGATCACTGCTGCCGGCATAGTCCGGGCTGTTGCTCACGATGGCGCCCAGCACGTAGTTGAGCTTGGGGGATCCATCCGCATTGACGGAGGGTGGCGCTTCCTCGGCAAGGGCGGGCAGACCGGCGCCCAGGCCCCACAACACAGTGCAGCCCCAAAAGCCCCGAAGAATGCGCGGCAGGTAAGTCATGGCGCCATTATCAGCCGGCCCACTGCACTAAGCCAGTCCATGCCGAAATCAGCACCACCACGCCAAACGCGATGCGGTAATACGCAAACGGCACAAAACTGTGGGTGCTGATGTAGCGCAGCAGCCAGCGCACGCACAGCCAGGCGCTGAAGAAGGAAAACACCAGGCCCACGGCAAACATCGGAACGTCGGCCACCGACAGCAGGGCGCGTTCCTTGTACAGGCTGTACGCCCCCGCGCCGATCAGCGTGGGAATGGCCAGAAAAAACGAGAAATCCGTGGCGGCCTTGCGCGACAGTCCCAGCAGCATGCCGCCGATGATGGTGGCGCCGCTGCGGCTGGTGCCAGGCACCATGGCCAGGCACTGCACCAGGCCCACTTTCACGGCGTCCCACGCCGTCATGTCCTCCACCTCGTGGATGCGGGTGGCCGCGGCGGGGCGGCGTTCGGCCCACAGGATGATGAAGCCGCCAATGATGAAGGCGCTGGCCACCACCACAGGGGTGAACAGATGGGCCTTGATGGCCTTGCCGAACAGCAGCCCCAGCACCACCGCCGGCACAAAGGCAATCAGCACATTGAGCGCAAACCGTTGCGCCTGCCGCTGCGTGGGCAGAGCCGCCAGCGTGGCGCGGATCTTTTGCCAGTACACCAGGATGACCGCGAAGATGGCGCCCGTCTGGATGGCAATGTCGAACACCTTGGCCTTGGCGTCGTCAAAGCCCAGCAGCGACCCCGCAAGAATCAGGTGGCCGGTGGAGGAGATGGGAAGAAACTCGGTCAGTCCTTCGACCACGCCCATGATGGCGGCCTTGACCAGCAAAACAATGTCCACGCGTGCGTCCTTCAAGCCCTTGGGGCTGGCAAAAGAGCGAATTATCCTCCGGGTGAAGCGGCATTCCGTGCACCGCAGAGGAGTTTCCTCGTCCCACAGCGCTGCCTGCGAACTTCCAGAATGAACTTGCCAGAATGGCCTGCAGCGCTTTTTCCAAATATGCTGATAGCTATTTTTTTGAAGCAATCATGGCATCCCGCTTGACACCCGTTGGCCCCAGGCGCCGCTGGTAAGATGGTGGCGGGTGTACGCGCCAGCAGGCGCGACAGGTTCATGCGCTGGTCGGGCCGCCACGCGGTTTTTTTGCGCCCGCAAACACATGACACCCACCATCCTTCAATGGATTGCCGCCGCCCTGTTCGGCATTGCCCTGCTCCACACCTTTAGCGTCAAGCATTTCGAACGGCTATCGCACCGCTTTCCGCGCCACGCAGGCCTGTTCCATCTGCTGGGCGAGGTGGAGGTGGTGTTCGGCTTCTGGGCCATGGTGCTGATCGTCGCCATGGCGCTGGTGGATGGTGGCGGGCAGGCGCTGCAATATGCCGAGTCGCGCAACTACACCGAACCCCTGTTCGTCTTCGTGGTGATGGTGATTGCCGCCTCGCGCCCGGTGCTGCGCACCGTGGTGGCCCTGGTGGATGCCATGGCCCGCGTCATGCCCCTGCCCACCCCCATGGCCACCGCCTGGCTGGGGCTCTCCGCCGTGCCGCTGCTGGGCTCGCTCATCACTGAACCGGCCGCCATGACCATTGCCGCCCTCATGCTGGCGCCGCAGATTTTTCGCAACTCGGTGCCCGAAGGCCGCAAATACCTGGCGCTGGGGGTGCTGTTCGTGAATGTGTCCATCGGCGGCACGCTCACCTCGTATGCCGCACCGCCGGTGCTGATGGTGGCCGCCACCTGGCAATGGGACAGCGCCTTCATGCTGGCCACCTTCGGCTGGAAGGCAGCGCTGGCGGTGCTGGTCAACGCCACGGTCTGCACCTTCTTGCTGCGCAAGCACCTGCCCCACCCCAGTACTCTGGCAGCCGGCCAGCAGGCCCGCGCACCCGTTTCCGCCACGGTGGCGGCCGTGCACCTGGCATTGCTGGCCGGCGTGGTGCTGTTCGCGCACCACCCGGTGGTTTTTCTGGCGCTTTTTCTGCTGTTCCTGGCCTTCACGCAGGCCTATGAACGCCACCAGAGCCCGCTCATCCTGAAAGAAGCACTGCTGGTGGGCTTCTTCCTGGCGGGTCTGGTGGTGCTGGGCGGCATGCAGCAGTGGTGGCTGCAACCCATCGTCTCCAGCCTGCAGCCGCTGGCCCTGTTCGCAGGCGCCCTCGGCCTGACAGCCATCACCGACAACGCAGCGCTGACCTACCTGGGCTCGCTGATCGAGGGCATTTCCGACCCCGCCAAATACATGCTGGTGGCGGGGGCCGTGGCCGGTGGCGGCCTGACGGTGATTGCCAACGCACCCAATCCGGCCGGCATCGCCCTGCTCAAGCGCGGCTTTGCCGATGAAACCATTGGCGCGGGCGGACTGCTGCTGGGAGCGCTGGGGCCCACGGCCGTGGCGGCGCTGGCCTTTCTGGTGCTCTGAGCTTGCCAGGGGGCCGCCCCGCTCAGGAGACGTGGCGGGCCCTCTGCGCGCGTGGTTCAACGCACCATGCAAGGCATTTTGTTATTGAACTTCCAGCCCGGGATCAGGTGCTGCATGGCTGCGGCGTCGTCCCGGGCACCCAGGCCGTGCTGCAGGTACAGTTGGTGGGCCTGCTGCACGGCATCCATGTCCAGCGCGATGCCCAGGCCAGGTTTGGCGGGCACGTCCACATAGCCGTCCCGGATCTGCAGTGGCTCCTTGGTCAGGAACTGGCCGTCCTGCCAGATCCAGTGGGTATCGATGGCGGTGACCTTGCCCGGCGCGGCGGCGGCGCAATGGGTGAACATCGCCAGCGACACGTCGAAATGGTTGTTGGAGTGCGAGCCCCAGGTCAAGTCATACATCTGGCACAGCTGCGCCACGCGCACCGAGCCCTGCAGCGTCCAGAAATGCGGGTCGGCCAGCGGAATGTCGACCGACTGCAGCTGGATGCTGTGGGCCATCTCGCGCCAGTCGGTAGCGACCATGTTGGTGGCGGTGGGCAGGCCGGTGGCACGGCGAAACTCGGCCATCACCTCACGGCCTGAAAACACACCCTCGCCGCCGCAGGGGTCTTCGGCATAGGCGACCACGTTGTGCATGTTGCGCATCAGGCGCACCGCATCCTTGAGCAGCCAGCCACCATTGGGGTCGAGGGTGATGCGGGCCTGCGGAAACCGCTCGTGCAGGGCCGTGACGGCCTCGATCTCGTCTTCGCCGCGCAGCACGCCGCCCTTGAGCTTGAAATCCTGGAACCCGTAGCGCGCCTGGGCCGCCTCGGCCAGCCGCACCACGGCCTCCGGCGTCATGGCCTCTTCGTGGCGCAGGCGCAGCCAGTCGTCAGCGGCGTCGGGCTCGCTGCGATAGTCCAGACCGGTCTTGCGGCGGTCGCCGATGTAAAACAGGTAGCCCAGCATCTGCACGCGCTCGCGCTGCTGTCCTTCGCCCAGGAGCGCCGCCACTGGCACATTCAGGTGCTGGCCCAGCAGGTCCAGCAAGGCACTCTCGACGGCCGTGACCGCGTGGATGGTGATCCGCAGGTCAAAGGTCTGCAGGCCACGCCCGCCGCTGTCGCGGTCGGCAAAGCGCTTGCGCATGGCGTTGAGCAGCCGGTTGTAGTCACCGACGGGCTGCCCTTCGATCAGGGCGCGGGCATCTTCCAGGGTTTGCCGGATCTTTTCGCCACCGGGCACCTCCCCCACGCCGGTGTGGCCACTGGAGTCCGTCAGGATCACCAGGTTGCGCGTGAAGAAGGGGCCATGGGCGCCGCTGAGGTTGAGCAGCATGCTGTCGCGGCCCGCGACAGGGACCACCTGCATGCGGGTCACGATGGGGGTTGGGTGGGGTGTGGGCATGGGATAAAACAAAACAGAGCCAAATGTCAACAGACATCGTACAACTAGATTCGAAATACACCCCAAGGGAAAACCCTTGGAATTCCTTCAAGACCCGTTCAGCGGCTCCCGGCCTCGCTGCGCCGGTGCCGATCCCGGCTGTTGGACAGATGGGTGCGCATCGCTGCGCGTGCTGCCTCAAAATCCTGCGCTGCAATCGCGTTGTAAATGCTCTCATGCTCCTGGTTGACGCCGCGCAGATAAGCCACGCGCTCAGGCGGCGCCATGGCGGGCGCTTCCAGTCGGGTGCGCGGTATCACACCCAGCCCGAGGGACTTCATCAGGTCCAGAAAATGGTGGTTCTGGGTGGCGCGAGCGATTTCCTGGTGGAACTGCAGGTCGGCGCTGGCCGCATCGCGGCCCTCTTCCATGGCCGCCGTGAAAGCCGAGAGCGCACCGCGCATCTCGCGCAGGTTGTCGTCGCTGCGCCGTATGGCGGCCAGGGCCGCGGCTTCGGTCTCGACGCTGATGCGAAATTCCAGCAGGGCAATGACGTCGCGCAAGGTTCCCAGCTGATCGGGGCTGACACGAAATGACGGCCCGCTGTCCTGGGCCAGCACGAAAGTGCCAATGCCGTGGCGGGTTTCGACCAGCCCGGCCGCCTGCAGGCGCGAGATGGCCTCGCGCACCACGGTGCGGCTCACACCGAAGGCTTCCATGAAGGAAGCCTCGGTAGGGAGCTTGCTGCCTGCAGGCAGCAGCCCGCCCCGAATGTCCTGGGTGAGCTTTTCCACCACTTCGATGGCGAGACTGCGCGGCTTGCGGCGGGGCAGGAGGGGAAGATTCATAGGGTATTCCCTAGCTTCATGGATGCCGTGATCACGTAATAATTCAATCCAACTTGTACGACAACTGATAACGTATATCAACGTCAGGTTTGACTGTAACACGCAGGCCCATCGAAATGGCACTCCTGCAACAGACCGCCCACCCAAGCCGCTTTCCCCCGTTATTGAGCCCCTTCCACAGGAACCGCCCCGATGAATCCCCAAGACCTCAAGCAAATCATGTCCAGCGGCCTGCTGTCGTTCCCGCTGACGGACTTCGACGCCAACGGCGACTTCAACCCCAAGGGCTATGCCGCACGGCTTGAATGGCTGGCACCCTATGGCGCATCCGCCCTCTTTGCCGCGGGCGGCACGGGCGAATTCTTTTCCCTGACGGGCAGCGAATATGCAGAAATCATCAAGACCGCGGTACAGACCTGCCGTGGCAAGGTGCCCATCATTGCAGGCGCGGGCGGCCCCACGCGCTTTGCGATTGCGTGCGCGCAGGAAGCCGAGCGCCAGGGCGCGCATGGCATCCTGCTGCTGCCCCACTACCTGACCGAAGCCAGCCAGGAAGGCCTGATCAACCATGTCGAGCAGGTCTGCAAGAGCGTGAAGTTCGGCGTGATTGTCTACAACCGCAGCGTCAGCAAGCTGACCCCCGAGTCCCTGGCCATTCTGGCCGACCGCTGCCCCAATCTGGTCGGTTTCAAGGATGGCGTGGGCAACATCGAACTGATGAGCTCCATCTTCATGAAGATGGGCAACCGCTTCTCGTACCTGGGCGGATTGCCGACGGCGGAGGTGTATGCCGCTGCCTACAAGGCGCTGGGCACGCCGGTGTACTCGTCGGCGGTCTTCAACTTCATCCCCCGCACCGCCATGCAGTTCTACGAAGCAGTGCGCACCGACGACATGGCCACCCAGCACCACCTGCTGCGCGAATTCTTCCATCCGCTGCTCAATATCCGCAACCGCAAGCAGGGCTACGCCGTCTCGATGATCAAGGCAGGCGCCCGCATCGTCGGCCACGATGCCGGGCCGGTGCGCGCGCCGCTGTCGGAACTGACGCCATCCGAGTGTGAAGAACTCGCGGCACTCATCGCCAAGCTGGGCTCCCAGTAAAGCACCCTTTCCATCCAGAGGAGACACACGATGATCAGGAAAATTCTTTGCACGTTCGCATTGGGCGCGCTCGCATCCACGAGCGCCCTCGCATGGCCGACCAAGCCGATCACGCTGCTGGTGCCCTTCCCGCCGGGAGGCTCCACCGACATGATCGCCCGCACCCTGTCGAGCAAGCTGCCCGACAAACTGGGCGGCACGGTGATCGTCGAGAACAAGCCCGGGGCCACCGGAACCATCGGCGCAGCGCAGGTGGCACGCAGCCCGGCCGACGGCCACACCTTGCTGGTGGCATCGCTCGGCCCCTTCGTGATTGCACCGCACCTGATCAAGGTGCCCTATGACGCACTGAAGGACCTGGACCCCATCACCGTGGCGGTGCAGGCCCCGAATGTGCTGGTGGTGCCGGCAGCATCCAGGCACAACACGCTGAGCGATGTGATTGCCTTCATCAAGGCCAATCCGGGCAAGATGACCTTTGCGTCCTCGGGCAATGGCAGCAGCGACCACCTGACGGCCGAACTGTTCTGGCAGCAGACCGGCACCAGCGGCATCCATGTGCCCTACCGCGGCGGCGGTCCCGTGATGACCGATCTGCTGGGCAACCAGGTGGATGCTTCGTTCATGAACATCAATACCGCCATGCCGCAGATCCAGGCGGGCAAGCTCAAGGCACTGGCCATCACCAGCGCCAAGCGGTCCACCTTGCTGCCCAACGTGCCCACGCTGGAAGAAAGCGGCATCAAGGACGCGAACGTGTATTCATGGCAGGCCATCGCCGGCCCCAAAGGCCTGCCTGCCGACGTCAAGACGAAGCTCAACACCGCCATCGCCTCGATCCTGAACGAACCGCAAACCAAGGCCAGGCTGCTGGAACTGGGCTTCGAGATGGTGCTGAACACGCCCGAGCAGTTCGCCAGCTTCCAGGCGGCGGAATACGCCCGCTGGGCAAAGCTCATCGTGGCCCGCAAGATCACTGCGGACTGACGACCTCGACCGCCCGGATCGCGGTACCCATCGCCTGGGTGCCAGCGGTTCGGCGGTCCGCCAGCGGCTTGTCCGCACAGAATTTTCACCCTCACTCATTCGACCCCATGACCTTCCAGGACACCTCCGCCAGCCAGCTGGACGCCATCGTCAGCGCTGCCAGCCATGCGTTCGCCACGTTCGGCGCCTCGCCGGCAGCCACCCGCGCCACCTTGCTGCGCGGCCTGGCCGACGCACTGGAATCCCAGCGCGAAACGCTGGTGGCACTGGCCGACCAGGAGACCCACCTCGGCACGGCCCGGCTCAATGGCGAGCTCGATCGCACGGCATTCCAGCTGCGCGGCTTCGCTACCCAGGTCCAACAAGGGGCGGCATTTGCCTTTACCGATGATCCGGCCGTGGCGGGTGCGCCGCCGGTGGGCCACCCGCACCTGATGCGCGTGCGCGTGCCGCTGGGTCCGGTGGCCATGTTCAGCGCGAGCAACTTCCCCTTTGCCTTTTCGGTGCTGGGCGGTGATACCGCTGCGGCACTGGCGGCCGGTTGCCCGGTCGTGGTCAAGGCACACCGCGGGCATCGCGCCCTGTCGCATGCCGTGGCCGACCTGGCGCGCGGCGTGGTCGCGGCGCAGGGCCTGCCATCCGGTGTGCTGGACATGGTGGACGGCCGCGGCGCGGAAATCGGCGTAGCGCTCGTGCAGCATCCGCTGATCGCGGCCGCCGCCTTCACCGGCTCGGTGCGCGGTGGCCTGGCGCTGGAGAAAGCGGCGCAGTCGCGTCCGCGGCCCATTCCGTTCTTCGGCGAGCTGGGCTCGGTCAACCCGCTCATTGCCCTGCCGTCGGCCCTGGCCGCCAAGGGTACCGAACTGGCCCAGGGCCTGGCCGGTTCCATCACCATGGGCTGCGGCCAGTTTTGCACCAGCCCCGGCGTCATCGTCGTGCCGCAGGGCGCGCAAGGCGATGCCTTCGTCGCGCAGCTGGCCGCTGCACTGAAAACCAGCACCCCGCACCACATGCTCACGGCGCAGATGCGCGCGGGTTTCGACGCCGGCCGCGCCGCCTGGGCCGCGCAGCCCGGTCTGGCCATCGTACTGGGCGAGACGGCCGCCGAAGGCCTGCCGCCGCGCCCCTTCCTGGCGCAGATCGACGCCTCCGGTTTCCTCGCCAACCCGGCCTTGCATGAAGAAGTGTTTGGCCCTGCTGCCCTGGTCGTGCGCGTGGCCGGCACGGCGCAGGCGATCGAGGTGCTGCAGGCCATTGGCGGCTCGCTCACGGTGACGGTCTGGGGTGCCGACGAACCCTCCGACGAAGTGCTTGCACTGGTACGTGCCGCCTCGCAGGTGGCCGGGCGGGTTCTGTTCTCGGGCTACCCCACGGGCGTGGCCGTCTCGGCCGGCCAGCAGCATGGCGGCCCCTTCCCCTCCTCCACCCAGCCGGGCAGCACATCGGTGGGCTGGGCCGCGATGGACCGTTTCCTGCGCCCGGTGGCGCTGCAGGATGCGCCGGGCTGGCTGGCCGCGCGGCAGGGCCAGCCCTGCTGACCTGGCGCCACGGCGCGGTCTGGGAGCGCGCCGTCCTTTTTTTGAGACCCCTCAGGAGACAACAATGTTCAACAAGCACCCGCTGCGCACCCTGTGCGTCCTTGCGCTGGCCGCCACGGCCACATTCACCCAGGCCCAGACCTGGCCAGCCAAGCCCCTCAAGATCGTGGTGCCGTTTCCCGCCGGCGGCACCTCGGACGTGCTGGCCCGCCTGATCGGGCTGAAGCTGTCGGAATCCCTGGGGCAGCCCGTGGTGGTGGACAACAAGCCCGGATCGAGCGGCAACCTGGGCGCCGACGCGGTGGCCAAGGCGGCCCCCGATGGCTACACCCTGCTGCTGACGGACGTAGGCAACCTCTCCATCGCCCCATCGCTGTACAAGCTGCCGTTCAATCTCGAAACCGACTTCGCGCCGGTGACCATGGTCGCCTACTCCCCCCACCTGCTGGTGACCAGCAGCCAGGTGCCTGCCAACACCACCAAGGAGCTCATCGAATGGGCCAAGTCCCAGAAGGGCAAGGTGAACTTTGCCGCGGCGGCGGGCATGGGCTCGGCCACGCACCTGGCCGGCGTTGTGTTTGCGCAGCGTGCCGGCCTGGACTGGGGCTATGTGCCCTACAAGGGCGGCGCCCAGGCCATGACCGACCTGATCGGCGGACAGGTGGACGTGACCTTCAACGGCATGGTGGCCACCTATCCGCATGTGAAGTCCGGCAAGATCAAGCTGATCGCCGTATCGAGCGCCAAGCGCAACACGGTACTGGGCGAAGTGCCCACCGTCGGTGAAACGCTGCCGGGCTTCCTCACGGGCAGCTGGCAAGGCCTTCTGGCGCCCGCCGGAACGCCGCAGCCCGTGGTGGACAGGCTCCATCAAGAGGTCCAGCGCATCCTGGCCATTCCCGAGGTCCGGGGCCGTCTGCAAGTGCTGGGCGCCGATCCCTACGACATGCCGCCTTCCCGGTTCAAGACCTGGCTGGGGTCCGAGGTCAAATCCATGGCCAAGGTGGTCAAGGACGGCAAGGTGACGCTGGAGTGAGAGGCTCCGGGGGAGCCGGGATCCCATGATCCATCTAAAAAAAGGAGACAAACCATGAAAAAACGCTGTGTAGCACTGGGCGCCATCCTCCTGCTGGGGGGTGCGCTGGCGCCGGCGCCGGCCCTGGCCCAGGTACCGTACCCCACCAAGCCGGTGACCCTGGTCGTGCCGTTCCCGCCCGGCGGCGGCACCGACACCGGCGCGCGCCTGTTGGCGCAGAAGCTGTCTGTCAAATGGGGCCAGCAGGTCATCGTGGACAACAAGGGCGGCGCCGCCGGCCAGATCGGCGCCGAGGCCGTGGCCAAGGCCCGCCCAGACGGCTACACCCTGCTGATGGGCAACATCGGCACCCAGGCGATCAACCCGGTGCTCTACCGGAAGCTGCCCTACGACCCGGACAAGGCCTTCGCGCCCATCTCGCTGGTGGCCGAACTGCCGCTGGCGATGATGGTCAACCCGTCGGTGCCGGCACAGACGGCCAAGGCCTTCATCGAGCTGGCGCGCAGCCAGCCCGGCAAGCTCAGCTACAGCAGTTCGGGCGCTGGCGGCGGTCCACACCTGGCGGCCGAGATGTTCAAGCAGGCCACCGGCACCTACCTGCTGCACGTACCCTACCGTGGTGGCGGGCCAGCCATCGCCGACCTGCTGGCCGGCCATGTGCAGCTGTCCTTCATGACCGTGATGGAGGCCAGCGGCCAGATCAAGGCCGGCAAGCTGCGCGCCCTGGCCGTGACCAGCGAGCGGCGCGTGGATGCTCTTTCCGACGTTCCGACGCTGGCGGAAAGTGCGGTGCCCGGTTTCAACTCGATTAGCTGGATTGGCGTGCTCGCGCCGGCCGGCACACCAGCGCCCCTGATCGACAAGATATCGACCGACGTGCGCGAGGTGCTCGCGCAGCCGGACGTGAAGACGCGCATCAGCGAACTCGGTGGCGTGCCCGCCGGCAGCACGCCGGCGCAGTTCACCAGCCTGATCGAAAACGATCGCCAACGCTACGCCCGCATCATCCGTGAACGTGGCATCACTACCGACTGACAGACCCTGCTCCATGAAACACCGCATCCTCCAGGCCGGACGTCTGCTGCCAGCGCTCGAAGCGCAGCTGGCCGCCGACCATGACCTGCACCGCCTCGCCGACGAGGCCGATCCCGACGCCTTCCTGGCGCGCCACGGCGCCGAATTCACCGGCCTGGTGACCTCGGCCGGCGGCGCCGGCGCCCCGACCGCGCTGATCGCCGCGCTGCCGCAGCTGCGCGTGATCTCCAGCTTCGGCGTCGGCCTGGACAAGATCGATCTGGCGGCGGCGCGTGCGCGCGCCATCGCCGTCGGCTACACACCCGACGTGCTCAACGACTGCGTGGCCGACACCGCTTTCGCGCTGATGCTCGACGTGGCGCGCCGCACCGCCGAGGCGGACCGCTTCGTGCGCGCCGGACGCTGGGCCGCCGGCGCCACCTTCGGCCTGGGCCGCAAGGTCAGCGGAGCGCGCCTGGGCATCGTCGGCCTGGGGCGCATCGGCCAGACCATCGCGCGCCGCGCCAGCGGGTTCGACATGGACGTGCGCTACCACAGCCGCCGCGCGGTGGCCGGCGTGCCCTGGGCGCACGAGCCGGCACTGGTGGAACTGGCACGCTGGGCTGACTACCTGGTCGTCATCACCGCCGGTGGCCCCGAGACCCGGCACCTGATCGATGCGGCCGTGCTCGACGCGCTGGGGCCGCGCGGCTACCTCATCAACGTGGCGCGCGGCTCGGTGATCGACGAGGCGGCGCTGGTGCGCGCCCTGGCCGAGCGGCGCATCGCGGGTGCTGGCCTGGACGTCTTCGAGCACGAACCGCAGGTGCCGGCCGCGCTGCTGGCGCTGGACAACGTGGTGCTGCTGCCGCACATCGCCAGCGCCACCGAAGAGACCCGCCAGGCGATGGCCCGGCGCGTGCTGGACAACCTGGCCCGCTTTTATGCCACGGGGCAGCTGATCTCGGCAGCGGCCTGAGCAAGGCACCCTTTCCCACCACCCCATGAACACACCAAACTCCCATCCATCGGCACCCCAGCCGGTGCTGATCCGCATGCACGCGGCGGACAACGTGGCCATCGTCGCCACCGACGGCGGCCTGCCTGCCGGCACCGCCTTGCCCGAAGGCCTGGTACTGCGCGACAAGGTTCCCCAGGGCCACAAGGTCGCACTGCGTGATCTGGCCGCAGGCGAGGCGGTGGTCCGCTACAACGTGCCCGTCGGCTACGCCCGGCAGGCCATCCCCGCCGGCAGCTGGGTGCACGAGCGGCTGCTCGATATTCCCGAAGCCCGCGCGCTGCAAGGCCTGCCCATGGCCACCCTGCCGGCCCCGGCATGGGAGCCGCTCGCGAACCTCACCTTCGAGGGCTATGTGAATGCCGATGGCTCGGTGGGCACGCGCAACCTGCTGGCCATCACCACCACGGTGCAGTGCGTGGCCGGCGTGGTGGGCGTGGCCACCCAGCGCATCCGCGACGAATTGCTGCCGCTTTACCCCAACGTCGATGGCGTGGTGGCGCTGGAGCACACCTATGGCTGCGGCGTGGCCATCGACGCGCCCGGCGCCGAGATCCCGATCCGCACGCTGCGCCACATCAGCCTGAACCCCAATTTCGGAGGCGAGGTGCTGGTGGTGAGCCTGGGCTGCGAGAAGCTGCAGCCCGAGCGCCTGCTGCCGCCGGGCAGCATCCCCGTGCGCGACGGACGCGAGGCCGGCCCCGATGTGGTCTGCCTGCAGCACGATGCGCATGTGGGCTTCATGTCGATGATCGACGACATCGTGGCCCGCGCCCGCCCCCACCTGGAACGCCTGAATGCCCGCAAGCGCCAGACCGTGCCCGCCAGCGCGCTGGTGGTGGGCGTGCAGTGCGGCGGCAGCGATGCGTTCTCGGGCGTCACGGCCAATCCGGCGGTGGGCCACATGGCAGACCTGCTGGTGCGCGCGGGCGCCACGGTGATGTTCTCCGAGAACACCGAGGTGCGCGATGCCGTCGAGCAGCTCACCGCCCGGGCGGCCTCACCCCAGGTGGCCGAGGACATCGTGCGCGAACTGGCCTGGTACGACGCCTACCTCGACCGCGGCCGCGTGGATCGCATCGCCAACACCACGCCGGGCAACAAGGCCGGGGGCTTGTCCAACATCGCCGAGAAGGCCATGGGCTCGATCATCAAGAGCGGCACCGCGGCCATTGCCAGCGTGCTGGCGCCCGGCGACAAGCTGCGGCCGGACCAGAAGGGCCTGGTCTTCGCGGCCACACCCGCCAGTGACTTCATCTGCGGCACGCTGCAGCTGGCCGCGGGCATGAACCTGCATGTGTTCACCACGGGGCGCGGCACGCCGTATGGCCTGGCGGCCTGCCCGGTGGTGAAGGTGGCCACGCGCACCGATCTGGCGCGCCGCTGGCACGACCTGATGGACCTGAACGCAGGGCGCATCGCCGACGGCGAAATCACCATCGAGGAAGCCGGCTGGGAGCTGCTGCACCTGCTGCTCGACGTGGCCAGCGGCCGCCGCACCTGGGCCGAGCACTGGAAGCTGCAGAACGCGCTGGTGCTGTTCAACCCGGCCCCGGTCACCTGACCATCGAATTGGCGCCTCCCGGCGCATTCCCCGATAAGGCAGCATGTTCGCCACGAACTGATCCCCGGCAATTCCGGAAAAAAACCGTTGGACAGGCCTGCCGCTACCCTACTTGCGCGCCAGCCACACCCCAAACACCGCCAGTCCCATGCCCACCAGCGCCAGGCCCGTGAGCGTCTCACCAAACAACGCCCAGGCAATCAGCGCCGTGGTGGGGGGCGTGAGGTAGAACAGGCTGGCCACGTTCACCGCGCTACCTTGCCGAATCAGCACATTCAGCAAACTGACGGCCCCCAGCGACAGCACCAGCACCAGCCAGGCCAGCGCAAAGACAAAGGCACCCGTCCAGTGCACCTGCATGGTTTCGGTCTGGCTGGCCAGCAGCCAGGTGGCTGCCAGGCTGGGCACGAACTGAATGACCGAGCCGGTGCGCAAGTCAAACGTTGGACAGAACCGCTTCTGGTACAGCGTGCCCGCCGTGATGCCCAGCAGCGCCAATACGGCGGGCACCAGCATGGCCCACAGCGCACCGCCGGTGGTGACCGAAATGACCTTGTGTGCCACCACGAGCCCCACGCCCGCAAACCCGGTTGCCAGACCAGCCCACTGGGTCGTGCGCACCCGCTCGCCCAAAAATGCCCCGGCGCCCAAAGCGGTCAGCACTGGCTGCAAACCTACCACCAGCGCCGTGACCCCTGCAGGCAAGCCGTGGCCGATGGCGATAAAAACGCCCCCCAGATACACCGCGTGGACCAGCAGGCCCGACATGCCAATGTGCAGCCATTGGCGGGGAGAGCGGGGCCAGGGGGCACGGGTCAGCAGGGCCAGGGCCCCCATGAGCACCAGCACCGCCCCATAGCGCAGGGAGAGAAAGGTGAGCGGCTCGGCATCGGGCAAGCCAAATTTGGCACCGATGAAGCCCGTGCTCCACAGCACGACAAAAAACAGGGGATACAGCGGGGTGAACCAACGGGCGGTGGTGGCAGAGGACGTGGTGTTCATAAAGTGGGATTTTCAGGGGCTCAGGGCTGCAGTCCCATGGGCGGGGCTGGCAACTTTACTCAGCCATGGTGCAGCGCGCGTAACGCCTTCAACCTGGCAACGGCCGTTGAACGCGCTTGCCAGTGCGGTGATCGGTGTGCAGGGCGTGAGGACGCGGCGGGTCACTGCCATTTCTAGGTTTTTTCACACATTGCCCCATTCAGCCCGCACCCGTTCCTGCCAGCCCCCAGTCCCCCGCCACATTCTTGAGCAGCGCGTTCACCGCTGCGAGCCGCCGGTTGCGCACATCGATCAGGCTGCGCTGGGCCGCCAGCACGGTGGTCTGGGCGCTCAGCACGTTCAGATAGCCCACGGTGCCCGTGCGGTACTGGTTGCCCACCACATCGAGCGCGCGCTGGGCCGCCGCCACGGCCTCGGTCTGCCATTGCTGTTCCTGCGCCAGCGCCGCCGCCGCGGCCAGGTTGTCTTCCACCTCCTGCAGGGCCGTGAGCACGGTCTGGCGGTAGCTGGCAGCGGCCTGCTCGTTGGCGGCACGGGCCGCCTCCACCGCCGCGCTGCGGGCGCCGCCGTCGAACAGTGAAACGGCCAGGGCCGGACCGAGCGACCAGAACAGGCTGGGGGCGCTGAGCAGGCCGGACAGCTCCGCGCCGCGGTAGCCCGCCGTGCCCGACAGCGTGAGCGCCGGAAAGAACGCCGCGCGCGCCACGCCGATCTGCGCATTGGCTGCGGCCACGCGGCGCTCGGCCGCGGCAATGTCGGGGCGGCGTTCCAACAGCTGTGACGGCAGCTGTGCGGGTACCACCGGGGGCGCCGGCAACGTGGCCGTGACGGGCAGGTTGAATGCCGCCGGCGCCTGCCCCACCAGCGCGGCCAGGGCGTGCTCCAGCTGGGCGCGGCTGGTTTCTGCTTCGAGCCGCTGCACCTGGGTGGATTTGTATTGCGCCTCGGCCTGGGCCACATCGGCGGTCGAGGCCACGCCGGCCTTCTGGCGGTTGCGCGTCAGCGCCCAGCTGCGCTGGTAGGCGGCCAGTGTTTCGCCCAGCAGTTGCGTCTGCAGCTCGGCGGCGCGCAGCGCGAAGTAGGTCTGCGCCACGGTGGCCTGCACCGACAGGCGCATGGCGGCCAGGTCGTCGGCACTGGCCTGGGCGCTGGCGCGCGCAGCATCCACGCTGGCAGCCACGCGGCCCCACAGGTCCAGCTCCCAGCTGGCGTTCAGGCCCAGTGCATGGCTGGTGCTGACGCGGGCGCTGCTGCTGCCGTCTGCCGCAGTGCCGCCGCTGCGGGCGCGCCCGCTGCTGGCACTGGCGCCCAGCGTGGGCCACTGGCCGGCGCTGCTGCCGGCCAGTGCGGCCTGGGCGGCGCGCAGGCGGGCCACGGACAAGGCAATGTTCTGGTTGCCGGCGGCGGCCTGTTGCTGCAAGGCATTGAGGGTGCTGTCGCCATACAGCGTCCACCACGCATCGGGCACGGCGCCACCGGGCTGCGCGGGCTGCCAGACACCGCCATCACTGGCGCTGGCGGCCTGCTTGTAGGCGGCGGGCACCGGCAGCGTGGGGCGTTCGTAGGGCGGCTGGATGCTGCAGGCCGTGAGCAGTGCAGCGCTTACCAGCAACAATGCCTTCCAGCGCTTTCTGGACATGCGCAAGCAGCTATCAAAACAGTAGTTATCAGGGGACATCAGGAATCTCCTTGCAGCGCGGGCGCCGGACCGGCGGCCGGGTGGCGGCGCCATCGCGCCCCGCGCTGCACGCGGCCGCGCAGCCGGTCCAGCGCCACATAGACCACGGGCGTGGTGTACAGCGTGAGCAGCTGGCTCAGCAGCAGCCCGCCCACCACGGCAATGCCCAGGGGCTGGCGCAGTTCGGCGCCATCGGCACGGTTCAATGCCAGCGGCAGTGCGCCAAAAATGGCGGCCAGCGTGGTCATGAGGATGGGGCGCAGGCGCAGGCTGCAAGCGCGGTAGATGGACTGCGCGGCCGTGCGGTGTCCGGTGCGCTGCCGCACCAGGGCGAAGTCGATCATCATGATGGCGTTCTTCTTGACGATGCCGATCAGCAGGATCACGCCGATCAGCGCGATCAGCGAGAACTCGGTCTTGAACAGCATCAGCGCCAGCAGCGCCCCCACCCCGGCCGAGGGCAGCGTGGAAAGGATGGTGAGCGGGTGCACCAGGTCTTCATACAGCATGCCCAGCACCAGGTAGATGGTGATGATGGCCGCCAGGATCAGCAGCGGCTGGCCCGCCAGCGCGTCCTGGAACGCCCCCGCCGTGCCGCCAAAGGTGCCGCGTATTCCTACCGGCACGCCCAGCTCGGCCACCGCGTTGTGCACCGCATCGGTGGCCTGCGACAGCGACACGCCCGGCGCCAGGCTGAAGCTCACGGTGCTGGCCGGCGTGCCGCGCTCGTGGCTGACCGACAGCGGCGTGTTGGTGGTGGTGATGCGCGCAAACGCGCTCAAAGGCACCTGCTGGCCCGCACTGTTCACCAAGAAGAAGCCACGCAGCGTTTCGGGGCTTTGCAGATACCGGGGCGCCGCTTCCATCACCACGCGGTACTGGTTGAGCGGGTTGTAGATCACGCCCACCTGGCGCTGGCCAAAAGCGTCGTTCAGGGTAGCGTCGATCTGCGCCATGGTCAGCCCCGCGCGCGTGGCGGCGTCGCGGTCAATCACCAGCGTGGTCTGCAGGCCGTAGTCGGAGACATCGCTGTTCACGTCTTCCAGCTCGGGCAGCTGCGACAGGGCCTGGCGGATGCGTGGCTCCCAGGTGCGCAGCTCGGCAATGTCGTCGGCCTGCAGGGTGTAGTCGTACGAGGCGCTGCTTTGCCGCCCGCCGATGCGGATGTCGCGCTGCGGCACCATGAACAGGCGCGCGCCGGGCTCGTCCTTGAGCTGGGCGCGCAGGCGGGTGATGACAGCCTCGGAGGTTTCCTGCCCCGGCCCGCGCCGGAGCGTCATGAACATCTGCGCGGCATTGCGCTGCCAGCCACCGGTGAAGCCGGTGACATGCTCCACCGCCGGGTCGGCCTGCACGATGGCCAGAAAGCGCTGCAGCCGCTGCTCCATGGCCTGGTACGAAGTGGCCTGGTCGGCCCGGATGAAGCCCGAGATGCGGCCCGTGTCCTGCTCGGGCATGAAGCCCTTGTCGATGGCGGTGTAGAGAGTCACGTTGAGCCCCACCACCCCCGCCAGCACCAGCAGCACCAGCGGCTGGTGGCGCAGGCACCAGGCCAGGCTGCGCCGGTAGCCGCGCAGGCCCCGGGCCTGCAGGCCGTCCAGCCAGCGCGAGAACCGCGCCCAACGGGACGCAACGGGTGTGCGAGCCACCGCGCTGTGCGGCCTGAGCAGCGCCGCGCACATCATGGGCGTGGTGGTGAGCGACACCAGCAGCGACACCAGGATGGCCGCCGCCATGACAATGGAAAACTCGCGGAAAAACCGCCCCACGATGCCGCCCATGAACACGATGGGCACGAACACGGCGATCAGCGACAGGCTCATGGACACCACGGTGAAACCGATCTCGCGCGCGCCGTCGAGCGCGGCCTGCAGCGCCGTCTTGCCGCGCTCCATGTGGCGCATGATGTTTTCCAGCACCACGATGGCGTCGTCCACCACGAAGCCGGTGGCAATGGTCAGCGCCATGAGCGAGAGGTTGTCGAGCGTGTAGCCCGCCAGGTACATCACGCCGAACGTGCCCGCCAGCGACACCGGCACGGCCACGGCGGGGATGAGCGTGGCGCGCCCGTTGCGCAGGAACAGGAACACCACCAGGACCACCAGCGCCACGGCAATCAGCAGGGCGCGCTCCACTTCCTTGACCGAGGCACGCAGCGTGGGCGTGCGGTCGGAAACGATCTGCACGTCAATCGCGGCCGGGATCGACGCCTTGAGCTGCGGCAGCAGCGCACGCACGCGGTCCACCGCCTCCAGGATGTTGGCGCCCGGCTGCTTGTACACCTGCAGCAGCACCGCCGGCTTGCCGTTGGCCACGCCGAAGTTGCGCACGTCCTGCACCGAGTCGGTCACCTCGGCCACGTCGGCCAGGCGGATCGCATTGCCGTTCTGCCAGCGCAGCACCAGCGGCGCATAGTCGGCGGCCACGCGGGCCTGGTCGTTGGCGGCGATCTGCCAGTAATGGTCTTCGCGCTCCACCGCACCCAGCGGGCGGTTGGCGTTGGTGCTGCTGATGGCGCCACGCACCTGCTCCAGCGACACGCCATTGGCCGCCAGCCGCACCGGATCGAGCGACACGCGCACGGCGGGCAGCGCCCCGCCGCTCACGGTGGCCTGGCCCACGCCCTCGACCTGCGAGAGCTTTTGCGCCAGCACGGTGGAGGCCGCGTCGTACATCTGCCCGCGCGTGTGCGCGCTGGACGTGAGCGCCAGGATCATGATGGGCGCATCGGCCGGGTTCACCTTGCGGTAGCTGGGGTTGCTGGGCATGCCCGTGGGCAGCAGCGTGCGCGCGGCGTTGATGGCGGCCTGCACGTCGCGCGCGGCGCTGTCCACGTCGCGGCTCAGGTCGAACTGCAGCGTGATGCTGGTGCTGCCCAGGATGGAGCGCGAGGTGATCTCGTTGACCCCCGCGATGGCGCCCAGCGAGCGCTCCAGCGGCGTGGCCACCGTGGCGGCCATGGTGTCGGGGCTCGCGCCGGGCAGGCTGGCGCTGACCGAGATGGTGGGGTAGTCCACCTGCGGCAGCGGGGCGACGGGCAGCAGGAAGTAGGACACCGCGCCCACCAGGGCCAGGCCCAGGGTGAGGAGCGTGGTGGCGATGGGGCGGTGGATGAAGGTGGTGGAGAGGCTCATGTTGTGCCTCTCTTGGTGTGTTTTTTGGCTCTGACGCTTGCTGTGATTGCGCTGGCAGCTATTTTTTTGGAAGCATTAAGCGTGCTTCTGCATGGGGCGGAGGCCGGGTTTCGCCCCGGCGGGCGAGGTACTTTTCTTTGCTTCGCCAAAGAAACGTACCCAAAAGAAAGGCGACCCACAGTCTGCGACCCCTTCGGGGCAAACCTGCGGCGGGGCGGTTGCGGGGTGCGCCGTGGAACTCGCTTTGCGCCTGCGGCGCGCCGCTCGAACAACCACGACGAGTCAGTTAACGAAGCGGGTGTGTCCTGCGGGACACCCGCCACCCCGCAACCGCCCCGCCGCAGGCGCAGCCAGATGGGGGTGGGGAAAGAACATCCCAACAGCCACACGGGCCATCGCTGCGCTCGGCCCAGTCTGCGCAGCGCGAGGCGCTTGCGCCCGCGAGATGGCGCCGAGCGCAGCGATGGCCCGTATGGATGTCCGCCCCCCGGGTTCCCTTCTGTGCGTGCCGAGGAGCGCAGGGCGTGGGGCGGGCGTGTGCCGCAGGACACACGCCTTCGTGAACTGACTTGCCGCAGTTGTTTGAACGGAGCGCCGCAGGCGCGCAGTGAGTTCTGCGGCACGCCCCATGACCGAGCACCACAGGTTGCCCCGCAGCAAAGCGAAGGGGTCACGCACAGCAGGGTCGCCTTTTCTTTGGTGACTTTCTTTTGGCGAAGCAAAAGAAAGTTACTGCGCCGCCGGGCGCACACCCCGGCCCCCTCCCTCAGCACAAGCACACAACCCGCTTCCAAAGTAATAACTGCCAGCGCAGATAAAACAAACGCTTCAGGCACTTTTCACCCCAACCCGATTACGCCACCGCCCCGCCCACCCCTCAAACGTCAAATAAATCACCGGCGTAGTAAACAAAGTGAGCAACTGGCTCACGACCAGCCCCCCCACCATCGTCACCCCCAGCGGATGCCGCAACTCGCTGCCCACCCCGCCGCCCAGCATCAACGGCAAAGCCCCCAGCAACGCCGCCAGCGTCGTCATCAAAATCGGCCGGAACCGCAGCAGGCAGGCCTGGTAGATCGCCTCGCGCGCAGGCAGCCCCTGCTCGCGCTGCGCCTCCAGTGCAAAGTCGATCATCATGATGGCGTTCTTCTTGACGATGCCGATCAGCAGCACGATGCCGATCACCGCCACGATGTCCACATCCAGCCCTGCCATCCACAGCGCCAGCAGCGCCCCCACCCCGGCCGACGGCAGGGTGGACAAAATGGTGACCGGGTGGATGGTGCTCTCGTACAGCACGCCCAGCACGATGTACATCGTCACCACCGCCGCCAGGATCAGCAGCAGCGTGTTCGAGAGCGACGCCTGGAACGCCAGCGCCGCGCCCTGGAAGGCCGTTTCCACCGACAGCGGCAGCAAGCCCGCAGCGCGCGCCGCCGCCTGCTCGGCCTGGATGGCCTTGACGGCATCGCCCAGCGCAACGCCGGGCGCAGTGTTGAACGAGAGGGTGGCCGCAGGCAGCTGCCCCACATGGTTCACGGCCAGTGGCATGGGGCGCTCTTCGACGCGCGCCACCGACGACAACGCCACCGGCTTGCCGGCGCTCGATGTGACATAGATGCTGTCCAGCGCCTCGGGCCCCAGCTTGAACTGCGGCGCCACCTCCAGCACCACGCGGTACTGGTTGGACTGCGTGAAGATGGTGGAAATGAGGCGCTGGCCAAAGGCGTTGTAGAGCGCCGTGTCGATGCCCGCCACCGTCACCCCCAGGCGGCTGGCCTGGGCGCGGTCGATCTGCACAAAGGCCTGCAGGCCCTGGTTTTGCAGGTCGCTGGCCACATCGGCCAGTTGCGGCAGCGCGCGCAGGCGCTGCACCAGGTCGGCGGTGCTGGTCTGCAGCTGCGCCCGGTCGGGCGACGAGACCAGCAACTGGTATTGCGTGCGCGCCACGCGGTCTTCGATGGTGAGGTCCTGCACGGGCTGGGCATACAGGCGGATGCCGGGCAGGTCGCGCGTGGCATCGGCCAGGCGGCGCAGCACCACGGGGGCGCGGTCGCGCTCGGCGTGGGGTTTCAGGTCGATGAGCAGGCGGCCCGTGTTCAGCGTGGCGTTGGTGCCATCCACGCCGATGAAGGACGACACGCTTCTCACGGCCGGGTCTTGAAGGATGCGCCCGGCCAGTTGCTGCTGGCGCTCGGCCATGGCGGCGAACGAGACGGACTGGTCGGCCTCGGTGGTGGCCTGCAGGGTGCCGGTGTCCTGCACTGGAAAGAAGCCCTTGGGCACCAGCACATACAGCGCCACGGTGAGAGCGAGCGTGGCCGCAAACACCAGCCAGGTCAGCCCGCGGTGGTTCAGCACCCACTGGAGCGCACGGCCATACAGGGCAATGGTGCGGTCAAAGAACCGGCCCGTGGCCTGGTAAATGCGGCCATGGCTTTCTTCGGGCGTGTGCCGCAGCAGGCGCGCGCACAGCATGGGCGTGAGGGTGAGCGACACCACGGCCGACAGCAGGATGGCCACGGCCATGGTGATGGCGAATTCATGGAACAGCCGTCCCACCACGTCGCCCATGAACAAGAGCGGAATCAGCACCGCAATCAGCGAGATGGTGAGCGAGATGATGGTGAAGCCGATCTGCCTGGCGCCCTGGAGTGCGGCCTCCAAGGGGGTGATGCGGGGCGCAGGGGTGTTCTGGCTTCGGCCGGACGCTACCGCGTCCTTCACGGAGCCTTCGGCCCCATGAGCCTGCGCCGAAACATTGCCCGGCATCTCCAGATGCCGGGCAATGTTTTCGATCATCACGATGGCGTCGTCCACCACGAAGCCGGTGGAGATCGTCAGCGCCATCAGCGTGAGGTTGTTGATGGAAAAGCCCGCCAGGTACATCACGCCAAACGTGCCTACCAGCGACAGCGGCACCGCCAGGCTGGGGATGAGCGTGGCCGAGGCGCTGCGCAAGAAGACAAAGATCACCGCAACCACCAGGCCGATGGCCAGGGCCAGCTCGGCCTGCATGTCTTTCACCGAAGCGCGGATGGTGGTGGTGCGGTCGGTCAGCACCTGCACATCCAGCGATGCCGGCAGCGTGCCCTGCAGTTGCGGCAGCAGCGCCTTGAGGCGGTCCACCGTCTCGATGACGTTGGCGCCGGGCTGGCGGCGGATGTTGAGGATCACGCCCGCGCGCGATCCGGTGGCGGGCGTGCCCGCCCAGGCGGCCAGGCGGGTGTTTTCGGCATCGTCCACCGTCTGCGCCACATCGCGCAGGCGGATGGGGTTGCCGTTCTTGAAGGCCAGGATCAGGTCGCGGTACTCCTGCGCCGACTGCAGCTGGTCGTTGGCGTCAATGGTCGAGGCCCGCGCCGGGCCATCAAAGCCGCCCTTGGCCTGCTTGACGTTGGCCGCCGCAATCACGGCGCGCACGTCTTCCAGCGTGAGACCCAGGCCGGCCAGCGCCGTGGGGTTGGCCTGGATGCGCACGGCCGGCCGGCGACCGCCCGCAATCGCCACCAGCCCCACGCCCTTGACCTGCGAGAGCTTGGGCGCCAGGCGGTTTTCCACCAGGTCATTGAGGCGGATGACGGGCAGCGATGGCGAGGTGATGGCCAGCGTGAGCACGGGCGCATCGGCCGGATTGACCTTGCTGTAAAGCGGCGGCATGGGCAGGTCATTCGGCAACAGGTTGCTGCCTGCGTTGATGGCGGCCTGCACCTGCTGCTCGGCCACATCCATGGACACGTCGAGCGCAAAGCGCAGCGTGATGACCGAGGCCCCGCCCGAGCTGGTGGACGACATCTGGGCCAAACCCGGCATCTGGCCCAGCTGGCGCTCCAGCGGCGCCGTGACATTCGATGTCATCACATCGGGGCTGGCGCCAGGGTACAGCGTGGTGACCTGGATGGTGGGGTAGTCCACCTCGGGCAGGGCCGAGATGGGCAACTGCCGGTAAGCCAGCAGGCCGGCGATCAGCAGCGCCACCATCAGCAGCGAGGTGGCGATGGGGCGCAGGATGAAGATGCGCGAGAGATTCATGGCAGCAGTGCCCGCAAGGCGCGATCCATGAACTCAACGCACGGTGGCTGATGCAGCCGAAGCAGCGGCTGCCGGCGGCGCAGCCCCGCCAGCCTGCTGGCGGCGGGCACGCAGGAAGGCGCGGCGCTCGTCGGGCGACATGGTGGCCAGCTTGTCGCGCTCGGCCTGCGTGAGGCTGCGCAACAGCGCTGCACGGCGCGCGCCAGCGTCCTGCGCGGCCTCGTCGGCGCGGGCGGCCACACCGGCATCGATCACGGCCACCTTGGCGCCTTCGCGCAGGCGATCGATGCCATCGGTCACGACCTGGTCGCCGTCGTTCAGCTCGCCCTCGACGCTGACCCGGTCACCATCGGCCACGCCCACGCGGATGCGCCGCTGCGTCACCGTGCCGTCTGGCTGCACCAGATAGACGTAGTTGTTCTGCACCGCCGTGCCGGGCACGGTGAGCGCGTTCGGCAGCACATCAAGCTGCAGGCGTACATTGACGAACTGGTTGGGGAACAGCCCGCCGTCCTCGTTGGCGAAAGACGCCTTCACCTTGATGGTGCCGGTGGTGGGGTCGATGGCGTTGTCGAGCGCGCTCATGCGCCCGCGTGCCAGGCGCCGCTTTTGTTCGCGGTCCCACAGCTCCACGGGCAGATCGGCACCTTCGGCCAGGCGCCGGGTGATGGACGCCAGGTGCGCCTCGGGCACCGCAAAGGCCGCATCGATGGGCTGCACGAGGTTGATGGTGACGATGCCATTGGCATCCGACGGGCCGACCACGTTGCCCCGGTCGGCCTGGCGCAGGCCCAGGCGCCCGGCAATGGGCGCGGTAATGCGCGTGTAGCCCAGCTGCAGGCGCGCGGCATCCACCTGCGCCTGGCCTGCGGCGACGGTGCCTTCGAGCTGGCGCACCAGGGCCGCCTGCGTGTCCACCTGCTGGGTGGCAATCGAATCCTGGGCCAGCAGGTCCTGGTAGCGCTGCAGATCGAGCAGCGCGTTGCGCAGCAGGGCCTGGTCGCGCTGCAGGCTGCCTTGCACCTGGCCCAGCGCGGCCTGGTAGCTGCGCGGGTCGATCTCGGCCAGCAACTGGCCCGCCTTGACCTGCTGGCCTTCCCTGAAGTGCAACGCCATCAGTTCGCCACCGACCTTGGCCCGCACCACCGCCGTGGCGCGCGCGCTCATGGTGCCGATGGCCTGGACCATCACGCGCACATCCTGGCGCCGCACCACGCCCACCGACACCGGCTGCACCTGCCCGCCGGCGCTGAAGCGCCCCGGCGCACGCGCAGCAGGCGCTCCCGCCGCAGCCGAGGCCCCATCGGCGGCCGTGTTGCGCTGCTTCCACCACCAGCCCCCGCCCGCAGCCAGGGCGATCACGATCAACAGCAGTCCCCACCACAGTGCGCGGCCTCTCTGGTGCAGGGGAGACCGCAGGGGAAGGCAGTGGGAACGGTGGGGCAGCATGGGACGGCGCAGAGTGAAGTCGGGCTATGGTAGCCACGCCCCGCCACGCCCTGCCCTCTCTGCCCGGAAATTTACGGTGGCTTTACCTTGGTATTACCGGCCGTCGCTGGCCAGGCCACCAGGCGCTGGCGCGCCAGGTTAGCGGTTGGTGGCCAGCAACAGGCCGCCCGCCCCCATGAAGAACCCGCCCGTGGCCTTGTTCAGGCGCACCACCCCGCGCGAGCTGCGAATGAACCGGCGAATCTGCCGCCCGCCCGTCGCATACACGGTGGTCGCGACAAACTCGCTGGCCAGGTAGATCGAGCCCAACACGAAAAACTGCCGCGCAGCGGGCTGCGCCGGGTCGATGAACTGCGGAAAGATGGCCGCAAACAAAATGATGGCCTTGGGGTTGGTGATGCCCAGCAGGAACTCCTGCGCGATCAGGCTGCGCACCTTCACGGGCGCACCGGACGCCACCGCCCCTTCTCCCTCGACCACGGCCAGTCCGCTGAACTCGCGGCTGTGCCAGGCCCGCCAGCCCAGCCAGAAAAGATAGCAGGCCCCCACCCACTTGACCGCCGTGAAGGCGGCCTCGGAGGCCAGCAGCATGGCGCCCAGCCCCACCGCAGACACCGCAAGAAAAATGGCGAAAGCCGCGACCCGCCCCAGGGTGGCGACCAGTGCCGCGCCCACGCCCGCACGAATGCCGTTGTTCAACCCGCAGAAATTGTTGGGCCCGGGCGTCAGTGAAATGGCCACGGCCACCGGCACAAAGAGAAGAGCGTCCATAGCGGATCCGGGAGATGAAGACGAAAAAGCGCAAGTCTATCCCTGTCGCGCCAGGACATCACGCAGCGGGCAGATCCACCACCAGCCCCCACGGCACGCCCGCCAGCGCGTCGTGGTGGGCCACCACGACGATGCGGGTTGTCTGTGCAGCCAACCGGGCCAGCACCTGCGTGAGGTAAGCCACCGAGGGCTTGTCCAGACCGGCGACGGGCTCGTCGATGAGCGTGAGCAGCGCGCCCGAAGCGAACGCCCCCGCCATGAGCACCTTGCGCCGGCTGCCGGCGGAGAGCGCATACAACGGTTTGTCCAGGTGGGGTTGCAGCAAAAAACCGGCGATATGCGCCTCCAGCGCGGCAGCATCCCAGGCCGCATGCTGCTGCAGCAAACGGGCGTACCACCCGCGCGCCGTCAGTTCATTGAGCGCATCCGAGCGCGGATCGGCCCAGAACACCTGCGCCCGATAGGCGTCAGGGGCGGTCTGCCGGTCCAGCCCCGCCAGCACCAGCCGGCCCGCCTGCGGCGCAAGCTCGCCGGCCAGCAGCCGCAGCAGCGTGGTCTTGCCGCAGCTTTCGTCCCCGCGCACCAGCGTGAGCCCTGGGGACAGGGTGGCGTGAACATTGGCCAGCAAGGCGCGGTGTGGGTAGCCAAAAGACAGGCCCTGGACCTGCAAGACAAGCGGTGAGTGGGTCATGGAAAGGGGCGAGGACATCCCGGCAGGGTACCAGCGTGCCATCGGAAAGTTGCCATGCCGGGCATCTTGCCGCGGTGCACGACAATCCGGCAACGTTCCCTGCCCTTTCATCGCCATGCCCCTGCGCTACCTCGATTTCGATTTCAGTGAAGACGCGGAAGGCACCGGCAGCTTCGATGCCATGGCCAGTGTTTTGCCCGCACAGGTGCCCGCTTTGCAGGCCGAGATCAGCGCCGTGCTGGCATGGGCGCATCGGCACTGGCCCGATGCCTGCGGCCCCGCGGAAGACGGGGGTGCATGGCAATACGACCTGCAAGGTGCACAGGAGGTCAGCACGCCGCTGGTGCTGGAGTTTGATGTGGCCTGCGGCCAGCTGCGCACGGTGGCGGGCCACCCGGCACCACCGCGAACCGCTATCACCCTGACCATCAGCGGGCATGCCGATTTCTGTGCCGCTTTTCGTGAAGCCTTCGAAATCGGTTAGCCAGCGGACGAAGCACCAGGAAACACAGGGTTAACCCCTGTTGCCGACCAAAGACCCCGGCTTGCCAACAGGTTCGCGCACGGAACGCCTTCGATCGTGCCGGCGGCGCTACATTCGACTCACTGGTTCAACCCAATACTGGAGAGTTTCATGCTGTCACGCCGCCACTTCCTGGGTGCAAGCCTGGCCACCACCGTTTACGCAGCGGGCTCTTTTGTCCCTGTCTGGGCCCAGAACGCGCCCGATTTCGGCACGCCCACCCTGCCCGGCCCCGGCTTTCGTCGCATGAAGGTGGGCGATGTGGAGGTGATTGCGCTGAACGACGGCGTCACGCGGCGCCCGCTGGGCGAAGAGTTTGTCAAGAACGCGCCCCTGGCCGGAGTGCGCTCCCTGCTGGCCTCCCAGGGCCTGCCCACGGACCACATCGACGTACCCTACACACCCTTCCTCGTGGTAGCGGGTGCGCGCAAGATCCTTATCGACACCGGCCTGGGCGAGTTTGGCGGCCCCACCACGGGCAAGCTGCTGGCGAACCTGCGGGCAGCAGGCCTGCAGGCGGCCGACATTGACACGGTGCTGATCAGCCATTTCCATGGCGACCACATCAACGGCCTGCGCAACAAGGCGGGTGCATGGACCTTTCCCAAGGCCAAGGTGCTGGTGCCTGCCGCCGAGCACGCCTTCTGGATGGACGATGCCCGCATGGCCGCAGCTCCCGCAGGCCTGAAGGGCGCGTTCGAGAACGTGCGCCGCACCTTTGCCACCATGCCCGCCGACACGCTGGTGCAGTTTGCTGCGGGGGCCGAGGTGGCACCCGGCATCCAATCGGTGGCGGCCTATGGCCACACGCCCGGACACACCTTGTTCGAACTGAACTCGGCCGGCCAGAGTTTCTTTTATGTGGCGGACCTGACCAATGTGCCGGCCCTGTTCGCCCGCAACCCCGACTGGGCCGTGGCCTTTGACATGGATGCCGAAGCCGCACGCAAGGTGCGCCGCGAGATGTTCCAGCGCATCACGGACCGCAATGCCATGCTGGGCGGCTTCCATTTCCCGTTCCCGGCGTTGGGCCGCATGGCGGCCTCGGGCAATGGCTATGCCTTCCAGCCTGCGGCCTGACGCGCAGCCCACCCGTCCCGGCATCGCCCTGCTCCTGTGGTGGTCCAACGCAGGTCCGCCGAAGAGCCCCTATTTCGGCTGTGGCCTAATATCCCCCTTTTTCCACTCCCTCAGAGACCTACCATGGGCAACAAGATCGTCACCGAAGCAGACCGCAAGCACACCCCCCAACCCAAGCCCATGCCCGGCGTGAGCCTGCCCACGTCTGGCCGTGGTCAGCGCGTCAGCCTGGAGCGTGGCGTGGCTACGCGCAGCAAGAAGAACCCCGGCAAGCGCTCCAAGAAGGGCGGCTGATCGGCCCAATGGCCCCACAGGGCCACTGCGAAAACAAGCCCTCTTCGGAGGGCTTTTTTCTGGGCGCCACGCAGTGCAGCTCTGCGCATGGCCCCTGGCACACCCGCAATGCCTAGCGCACACCGCAGCTCAACGCACCAGGGTCGTTGGGCTGCACCTCGCGGGCCTGCTTGGCCTGGGCCACCGCCATGTCGCGCGGCAGGGTCACG
Source organism: Acidovorax sp. GW823-FHT02H02 (assembly GCF_058797075.1). NCBI lineage: Bacteria > Pseudomonadati > Pseudomonadota > Betaproteobacteria > Burkholderiales > Comamonadaceae > Acidovorax > Acidovorax sp. GW823-FHT02H02. Next base: position 331,584 of record NZ_JBXAJH010000001.1, read on the forward strand.
CCGTTCTTGACCGCCAGGATTTCCGCCATCACGCTCACGGCGATCTCGGGAGGGGTCTTGCTGCCAATGTAGATACCGATGGGGCCACGCAAGCGCGCAAGGCTCTGCGGCGTCTGGTCAAAGTGTTCGATCATGCGGGCCCGGCGCGCCTCGTTGTTGCGGCGCGAGCCGATGCCGCCCACGTAGAACGCATCGGTGTTCAATGCCTCCAGTAGCGCCAGGTCGTCGAGCTTGGGATCATGCGTGAGTGCCACCACGCAGCTGCGGCGATCGGGCTTGAAGGCCAGCACCACATCGTCGGGCATGTCGCTCAGCACGGTGGCGCCGGGCACACCCCAGCTGCCCCGGTACTCCTCGCGCGGATCACACACCGTCACCGCAAAGCCGTTGAACAGGGCCATGGTCGCCAGGTACTCGGCCAGCTGGCCCGCGCCGATCAGCAGCATGCGGTACTCGGGCCCGAAGGTGTTGGTGAGCTGCACCGCATCCACCACCAGGTCGCCGGGGGTATCGGCCAACGACAGGGTGACGCCGCCATCGGCCAGGCGCACGCTGCGCCGCATCAGCCGGCCCGCGTCGAGCGCCGCGATCAGCGCGCCCAGGCTGGCGGGATCGGGGTCGTACTCCAGCAACAACTCCAGCGTGCCGCCGCAGGGCAGGCCGAAGCGGTGCGCCTCGTCCGCAGACACGCCATATTTGACGAAGGATGGCGGGCCGCTGGGCATGCGGTGGTCCGCACCGGCGGTTGCATCGGCTGACGGCGCGCCCTGCACATAGGCCCGGGTGTGCCGGTCAATCAGGTCGTCCTCGATGCAGCCGCCCGACACCGAGCCCACCACCGCGCCGTCCTCGCACAGCGCCATGATGGAACCCACCGGCCGGGGCGACGAGCCCCAGGTGCGCACCACCGTGGCCAGGAGCGCACGCCGCCCCGCCGCACGCCAGCCCTGCAGCGTGCGCAGCACCATCACATCCAGGTTTTCCATGGCTTCATCACCCCATCTATTTGCACCGTTTTCAACATCGCCCTGCGCTGCTGCACTCACTCCATATGAAACTGGCGCGCCCCTTGCCAGTGCCACCGTGGAACCGGCTGTGCCGGGCCACAGGTGAAGTCCCCTCTGGGGACCGGCGCGAAGCGGCACAGGAGGAGCTCAAGTCAGCCACCACGCTAACAGCACCAGCGCCACCGCGCCAGCCACCCACACCCATACCGGGATGCCAGCGTGGGGATGGCCATCACCCGCCCTTGCATCCGGCACATCGCGCAATTGATCGTATTCCGACGGCACCGTGTCCACCGCATCGTCACGCGGGTAGCGCCGCTGCATCTCGTCGTCAAAGCGCTTGAAGAAGTCTTCGGCCATGCCCTTGGCGGCGCCGTCGATCAGGCGCTGGCCCAGCTGGGCAATCTTGCCGCCCACGCTGGCTTGCACGGTGTAGTTCAGCTCGCAACTCTCCTGCCCTGCGCCATCGGCTGGCAACGGCACCAGCAAGACCCGCGCATGGCCCTTGCCAAAGCCGGCCACGCCGCCCGAACCATCAAAGGCGATGGTGTAGCTCTCGGGCGGCACGATGTCGGCCAGCGTGATCTTGCCCGTGAATCTGGCCGACACGGGGCCGATCTTGACGGCCATGGCCACGGCGTACTGGTGCTCGCCCGTGGGCTCGACCTTGTCACAACCGGGGATGCACAGCTTGAGCACCTCGGGGTCGTTGAGCGCATCCCAGGCCTGTTGCTGGCTGACGGCAAGGGTGCGGGTCGCTTGCATTTCCATGGCGGATTCCTCTCGTGTTTTTCGTTTCTCTGAAATCGGTCATTGCCGGAGCAAGGTGGCCAGGCTGGCCGCCAGGTCCTGCAAGCGGCCGAGGTTGTGCACGGCCAGCATGCCATGGGCCTGGCGGTGCAGCTCGGCCGCACCCCGCGCCGTGGGCGCGTAGCCCTCAAAGCGCAGCAAAGGGTTGAGCCATAGCAGCCGGCCTGCGTGGCGGCGCAGCCAGCCCAGCTCCTGAGCCAGCACCTCGGGCGCGCCGGTGTCCAGCCCGTCGCTGATGAGCAGCACCAGCGTGCGCCGCCCCACCAGCCGCCGGGCATGCTGCGCGCGCAGCTGGGCCAGGCTCTCGCCCATGCGGGTGCCGCCGGCAAAGTCGTGGATGGCATGGCTGGCCGCCTGCAGCATGGCATCGGTGTCGGCCAGGCGAAAGGCGGGCGTGAGGTCGGTCAGGCCCGTGCCAAAAGCAAACACATCGCGGCGCACGACAGCCCCCGTGTGGTGCGGCGCGGTGGCGGCGTGCAAGAAGGCCAACAGCAGGCGCGCATAGCGCTCCATGGAGCCGGACACATCCACCAGCACCAGCAGCGGCAGGGGTTGCTGGCGCCGCTGCAGCAAGGGCACACGCAGCACCTCGCCACCGCTGCGGGCGGCCAGGTGCATGGCGCCGGGCCAGTGCGGGCGGCTGCCGCGCAGGCCCGGCCGGGTGCGGCGGGCAGCGTAGTGCGGCAAAGGCAAAGGGATGTCGCGCGCCAGGCGCTCGACCAGCAGGTACTCGCTGGCCGAGAGCTGGTTGAAATCGGCCTGGCGCAAGCGCTGCAGGTCGCTGGCCGTCATGGCCGCATCGAAATCCACCTTGTCGTCCTCGCGCGGCGGTGGCGCGCTGCGGGCGGCGCGCACGGGTGCCAGCGCCTCGCTCACGCGGGGGCGGCGCTTGGCGGGCTCGGCCCTGGATTCGGCACTGGGCAGCATCTGCGCGAGCAGCTTTTGCGCCACATTGGGGTTGCGGAAGTACGCGTCGAACAGTTCGCGGAACACCATGCGGTCCTGCTCGCGGCTGACCAGCACGGCCTCCAGCGCGGCGCTGAAATCCTCGCGCAGAAGACCCACCAGCATCACCGCCTGCTGGGCCAAGGCCATGCGCGCGGCGTCCACGCGCACGCCAGCGCGGCGCAGCGTGCGGCCAAAGCCACTCAGGTTGTCGGCCAGCTTGCCGGTGCGGGCATCGCCCAGCTGCGAGATCGTTGCGCCCTGCGCCATGGCCCGGCCTTCATGCATCGGCATCGGCGGGCTGCAGCAACTGCACCGCCATGTCGCGCGTGAGCGCCGCCACGTCCTCGCGCTGCTTGAACAGGATGCCGGCGGTGTCCGACACCACCTCCGGGTCCACCACGATGGTGTCCAGCGCCACCAGCGCCTTGGCCCATTCCACGCTCTCGGCAATGCCGGGGGCGCGCTGAAAAGCGTTGGCAAAGGGCTGGCTGCGCAGGCGGCCCACAAACTCGGCCACCTGGGTGGCCAGCGCTTCGCTGGCGCCAGGCACCTGCGCACGCACGATGGCCAGCTCGCGCTCGCGCTCGGGGTAGTCCAGCCAGTGGTACAGGCAGCGGCGCTTGACGGCGTCGTGCAGGTCGCGCGTGCGGTTGCTGGTCAAGATGGTGACCGGCGTGGCCGTGGCGCGCACGGTGCCGATCTCGGGGATGCTCACCTGGTACTCGCCCAGGTATTCGAGCAAAAAGGCCTCGAAGGGCTCGTCGGCGCGGTCCACTTCGTCGATCAGCAGCACGGCACCGGGCGCCGGGGCCTGCAGCGCCTGCAGCAGGGGGCGGCGGATGAGGTAGCGGTCCTGGTAGACCTCGCGCTCCACCTGCGCCATGTCGGCACCGCCCTGCCCCTCCGCAGCCCGCATGTGCAGCAGCTGGGCAGCGTAGTTCCATTCGTACAGCGCCTCGCGCTGCTCCAGGCCGTCGTAGCACTGCAGACGGATCAGGCTGCGCGCCAGCACCTTGGAGAGCGCCTGCGCCAGCGCCGTCTTGCCCACGCCGGGCTCACCCTCCAGCAACAAAGGCCGTTGCAGCCTGAGCGCCAGGAACACCGCCGTGGCCAGGCGACGGTCGGCAAAATAGCCCACGCTCTGCAGGGCCTCTACCAGGGCGTCGATGGAAGCCGGAACCGGCGCGGCGTTCAACGAGTTCATTGCTATCCAATTGATAGCCACCAGCACATATGCTTGTAGCGCTAGCAGCCAATTTCACTCAAAAACCCGCCACCGGGTGCCGCACCGCAGTGGTGGGGTTGTCTTCACTTCATCCGAGCATCTGCTGCACAGCGCGCTGGGTTTGCACGCTGATCAGGTTGGCGCGGTAGGCAGCGCTGGCGTGGATGTCCGCGTTCAGATCACTCGCGTCGATTTTCACGCTGGCGGCGGACTGCGGCGTGAAGCTCTGGTTCAGCGCCGCCTCCAGCCCCGCATGGCGGAACACGCTGCTGGCCGCACCGGTGACGGCCACGCGCACGCCGCTGTCGGTCTGCGCCACAAACACCCCCACCAGCGAGAAGCGCGATGCCGCCTGTTTGAACTTCATGTACGCGGCGCGCTTGGGGATGGGGAAGCGGATGGCGGTGATGATCTCGCCCTCATCCAGCGCCGTGGTGAACATGCCCACAAAGAAGTCGTCGGCCGCGATCTCGCGCTGGTTGGTGATGACCGTCGCACCCAGGCCCAGCACCGCGCTGGGGTAGCAGGCGGCGGGGTCGTTGTTGGCCACCGAGCCTCCCAGCGTGCCACGTGCCCGCACCTGACGGTCGCCGATGTGGGCGGCCAGGTCGGCCAGCGCGGGAATGGCGGCCTTGACCTCGCTGCTCGCCGCCACGTCGGCGTGGCGCGTCATGGCGCCGATGACCAGCGCATTGCCCTCGCGGCGGATGCCCGCCAGTTCGGCAATCTGGTTCAGATCGACGATCTTCTCGGGGTGGGCCAGGCGCAGGCGCATGGACGGCAGCAGGCTTTGACCGCCTGCCAGCAGCTTGCCGCCCTGGGCGATGATTTGCGCGGCAGCGGCGGTGGAGGAAGGCGCCTCAAAGGTGAATGCGTACATAGGGAACTCCTGTCAGTTTTCATGCTGCGACAGCAAAGGCTCGCAACCGGTGAAAAACGCGCGGCAAAGGCCAGCGGCCGCCGCGCAAGGGCCGCCCCGCCGCGCTGGCGGCGTCCCGCTGGAGGGGGAAGGCGCGAAGCGACTCAGGGGGTGTTTCATGTTTTGGCGCTCTGGATGGCTTCCCACACACGGTGCGGCGATGCGGGCATGTCAAAGTCGCGCACACCCAGCGGGCGCAGGGCGTCGAGCACGGCGTTGATCACGGCAGGCGGCGAGCCAATGGCCCCGGCCTCGCCGCAGCCCTTGGTGCCCAGCGGGTTGTGCGTGCAGGGCGTGCACACATGGCCGAGCTGGAAGGTGGGAAAGTCGTCGGCGCGCGGCATGGCGTAGTCCATGAAACTGCCGGTGAGCAGCTGGCCCGTTTCGCGGTCGTACACGCAGTTTTCCAGCAGCGCCTGGCCGATGCCCTGCACCAGGCCGCCGTGCACCTGGCCTTCCACGATCATGGGGTTGATGATGGTGCCGAAGTCGTCCACCGCAGTGAACCTGTCCACGCGGGTCAAGCCCGTGGCCGGGTCCACTTCCACCTCGCAGATGTAGGTGCCCGCAGGAAAGGTGAAGTTGGTCGGGTCGTAGAACGCGGTCTCGTTCAAACCCGGTTCGAGCTTGTCGAGCGGGTAGTTGTGCGGCACGTAGGCCGTGAGCGCCACCTGGCCGAAGGGGATCTTCTTGTCGGTGCCGCGCACGGTGAATTCGCCGCCGCTGAAGTCGATGTCGGCATCGCTGGCTTCCATGAGGTGCGCGGCAATCTTCTTGGCCTTGGCCTCGATCTTGTCCAGCGCCTTCATGATGGCCGCGCCGCCCACGCTGATGGAGCGCGAGCCGTAGGTGCCCATGCCAAACGGCACGCGGCCCGTGTCGCCGTGCACGATGTCCACGTTTTCCACCGGGATGCCCAGGCGCGCGGCCACCACCTGCGCAAAGGTGGTCTCGTGCCCCTGGCCGTGGCTGTGCGAGCCGGTGAACACCGTCACGCTGCCCGTGGGGTGCACGCGCACCTCGCCGCATTCGAACAGCCCGGCGCGCGCGCCCAGGGCGCCCGCGATGTTGGACGGCGCAATGCCGCAGGCCTCGATGTAGCTGCTGTAGCCGATGCCACGCTTCAAACCCTTCGCCTCGCTGGCCGCCCGGCGTGCGGCAAAGCCGGCCACATCGGCCAGTTGCTCGGCCTGCGCCATGCAGGCGTGGTAGTCGCCAATGTCGTATTGCAGCGCCACCGGCGTCTGGTAGGGGAAGCTGGTGATGAAGTTGCGCTTGCGGATCTCGTCTTGCGCCAGCCCCATGTCCCAGGCGCAGCGCGAGACCAGGCGCTCCAGCAGGTAGGTGGCCTCGGGCCGGCCCGCACCGCGGTAGGCATCCACCGGGGCCGTGTTGGTGAACCAGGCATCCACTTCCACATGGACCTGCGGTGTGCTGTATTGCCCGGCCAGCAGCGTGGCATACAGGATGGTGGGCACCGCGCTGGCAAAGGTGGAGAGGTAGGCGCCCACGTTCGCGTCGGTGTGCACGCGCAGGGCCAGGAACTTGCCGTTGGCATCCATGGCCATTTCGGCGTGGCTGACATGGTCGCGGCCATGCGCATCCGAGAGGAAGGACTCGCTGCGGTCGGCCACCCACTTGATGTTGCGGTTGAGCTTTTTGGCGGCCCAGGTCAGGCACACGTCCTCGGCATACAGAAAGATCTTGGAACCGAAGCCGCCGCCCACATCGGGCGCGATCACGCGCACCTTGTGCTCGGGCAGGCCCATCACAAAGGCCGTCATCAAGAGGCGCTCGACATGCGGGTTCTGGTTGCTCACATACAGCGTGTATTCGTCGTTCGCACGGCTGTAGCTGCCAATGGCGGCGCGCGGCTCCATGGCGTTGGGGATCAGGCGGTTGTTGACCAGATCGAGCTTCGTCACATGCGCGGCGCCGGCGAACACGGCGTCCACCGCGCCCTTGTCGCCGATCGCCCATTTGAAGCAATGGTTGTCGGCAGCGATGTCGTGCACCACCGCCCCGGCCACCTTGCCGGCGGCGGCATCGGCCACGTTGACCACGGCGGGCAGCACGTCGTAGTCCACCTCCACCAGCTCGGCGGCGTCGCGCGCCTGCTGCTGGGTTTGCGCCACCACCATGGCCACATGGTCGCCCACGTAGCGCACCTTGCCCTGCGCCAGGATGGGGTGCGGCGGCTCCTTCATGGGCTCGCCGTTGGTGCTGGTGATGAGCCAGCCGCAGGGCAGGCCGTTGATGCTGTCGGCGGCCACATCGGCGCCGGTGAAAACGCCCAGCACGCCCGGCGCGGCCTGGGCGGCGCTGGCGTTGATGCGGTTGATTTTGGCGTGCGCGTGCGGCGAGCGCACGAACACCGCGTGGCTTTGCGCGGCCAGCACCACGTCGTCGGTGTACTGGCCCGCACCGGTCAGGAAACGGTAGTCTTCCTTGCGCTTGAGCGATTCGCCGATGTGCGGCAGCTTGGAAAAGTCGGATGCACCCATGGTTGTTCTCCCCTGTGTTTATGCCGACGCCATGGCCTTCTGGCCGACCTGCACCGCGCGCACGATGTTCTGGTAGCCCGTGCAGCGGCAGATGTTGCCTTCGAGCAGCTCGCGGATCTCGCCTTCGCTGGCGTGGGGGTGGTTCTTGCACAGGTCCACGGCGCTCATCACCATGCCGGGGGTGCAGAAGCCGCACTGCAGACCGTGGCACTCCTTGAACGCCGCCTGCATGGGGTGCATGGTGCCGTCGGGTGCAGCCAGGCCTTCGATGGTCTGTACCTCGGCGCCCTGCGCCTGCACGGCCAGCATGGCGCAGGATTTGACGGCACGGCCGTTGACGATCACGGTGCAGGCGCCGCACTGGCTGGTGTCGCAGCCCACATGGGTGCCGGTGAGCAGCAGGTGCTCGCGCAGCGCATGGACCAGCAGGGTGTTGGGAGGAACGTCAACACGGGCGGCACGCCCGTTGACCGTGAACTGGACTTGCATCTGGCTGTCTCCTGAAGCGGTGTTGGCTGGAACTGCAAACCGCATCTTGGGCCGCGCGCACGGCGCGATCCCTAGGGAGAACCCTTGGTTTTCGCAGGTCCGCAGGGGGTACTTTGGTAGAAAGTGGCCGTAGCGCTTTATTTACAAGAACTATTAGCTATATTTTTGATAGCTTGCCTGATTCTTTTTGCTGTCCGCAAGGCCCCCGGCCTGCGGCCTGCGTACGGCAGGCCGGGCTGCGGCGACAATCCCCCAGAGCAAGCCGCGCACCACCCCGAACAACCCATGCCCCACGAAAATCCATCAGGCTTCAACGCCCGCCTGTGGCGCCGTTTCGTGCAGATTGCACGGCCCTACTGGCAATCCGAGGAGCGCTGGCGCTCGCGCGGTCTGCTGGCGCTGCTGGTGCTGCTGCTGCTGGGGCAGACCGCCTTCAATGTGTGGTTCAACCACGAAACCGGCGAATTCACGTCCGCGCTGGCGGCGCACGATGCAGACCGCTTCTGGGCTTCCATCCGGCGCTACACCCTCATCCTGGTAGCGGCCGTGCCGATCTACGCGCTGTATTACTACGTGCGCGACACCCTGGGCCTGCGCTGGCGGCGCTGGCTCACGCAGCATTTTCTGGCGCGCTATTTCGACCAGCGGGCCTATTACCGGCTGAATGCCATCGTGGGCATCGACAACCCCGACCAGCGCATCGCGGAAGACATCAACGCGTTCACGCAGCAGTCGCTGTATTTTTCGATGATCGCGCTGGGCGCGGTGATCCAGCTGATTGCGTTTGCCAGTGTGCTGTGGGCCATCTCGCAGGGGCTGGTCTATTTTCTGATCGGCTACGCCATCTTCAGCACCGTGTTCACCGCCAAGGTCTTTGGCCAGCGCCTGATCGGGTTGAACTACCGCCAGCTGCAGCGCGAGGCCGATTTCCGCTTCAGCCTGGTGCGGGTGCGCGAGCATGCCGAGCCCATCGCCTTTCACAGTGGCGAGCAGCGTGAAATGTCCACCCTGCGACGCATTTTTGACGCCCTGTATGCCAACTACCAGCAGGTGCTGCGCTGGCAGTTCAGGCTCAACCTGTTCCAGTACACCCACAGCTTCCTGACCATCGTGCTGCCCAGCGTGATCATTGCCAACCAGGTGCTTTCGGGCGACCTGGAGGTGGGGCGGGCCATTCAGGCCGCAGGCGCCTTTGCGGCCATCCTGAGCGCGCTGACGGTGATCGTCGAGCATTTCGAAAGCCTGAGCCGCTTCTCGGCCGGCGTGGACCGGCTGCATGCGTTTGCCACCACCCTCGAAGGCCAGGCGCTGCCCCCCGTGCCCCCCGCACCGCAGGGCACCAGCGAGCCCAGCCTCGAACCCGCGGTCCATATCCACACCGTGCCCGGCTTCGAACTGGGGGTCACGCAGCTGACGGTGCTCACCCCCAACCGCGAACACCTGCTGCTGCGCGACCTCACGCTCCGCGTGCACCCTGGCCGGGGCCTGCTGATCGTGGGGCCCAGCGGCGCGGGCAAAAGCTCGCTGCTGCGCGTGGTGGCCGGGCTGTGGGCCACCGGGTCTGGCGAAGTGGTGCGCCCCGCCGACCCCGACATGCTCTTTCTGCCCCAGAACCCCTACCTGCCTCTGGGCGACCTGCGCTGCCAGCTGCTCTACCCCCAGACGGAACGCGAAATTACGGACGCGGAGCTGCAGCAATGGCTGGAGCGGGTGAACCTGCCCACACTGGCCGAGCGCTTCGGCGGGCTGGGAGCCCACCTTGATTGGGCCAAGGTGCTGTCGGTCGGCGAGCAGCAGCGCCTGGCCTTTGCCCGCGCGCTGCTGGCCAAGCCCCGCTACCTGCTGCTGGACGAAGCCACCAGTGCGCTCGACTCTGCCAATGAAGCGCTGCTGTATGGGCAACTGACGGGCCTGTCGATCACCCCGGTCAGCGTCAGCCACCACCAGAGCGTGCTGGGCTACCACCACCAGGTGCTGGAACTCGCGGGCGACGGCCGCTGGGCCCTGCATGCGGCGGATCACTACCGTTGGGCGTGAAGGCCCGGTCACACTCCCGCTCCACCGCAACGCCATGGCACTGCCCTGCAGGAAGGCAGTGCAGGCACCGGACTATCATCGCCCCATGCTGATCGAGACCCTGGACACCGCGCGCGACCTGGGGCGCCTGAAGGAGATTCTGGGCGTGATGGTGCGCCACGGATTTGGCGACACCGTGCGCCGCCTTGGCCTGGCCGACAAGCTGGAGCGCGCCGGCCAGGCACTCCACTGGAACCTGGCGGGCAACCTGGCCCGCGTCGAACCGCCCGTGCAGGTACGGCTGGCACTGGAAGAGCTGGGCCCCACCTTCGTCAAGTTCGGACAGCTCCTGGCGGGCCGTGCCGACCTGTTCGGACCCGACTGGATCGCCGAGTTTGAAAAGCTCCACAGCCATGTCCCGGCCGTGCCCCTGGAGGCGCTGCGCCCCCAGTTGCGCCAGGACCTGGGGGATGAGCCCGAGGCAGTTTTTGCGCGCTTCGACACCGAGCCGCTGGCCGCGGCCTCGATTGCGCAGGTGCACCGCGCACAGCTTCCCGACGGCAGCGAGGTGGTGGTCAAGATACGCCGGCCTGGCATCAGCGAGGTGATCGAGGCCGACCTGCGCCTGCTGGAGCGGCTGGCCGCGCTGGCCGAAGCCGAACTGGCCACCCTCAAGCCCTACCGCCCGCAGCAGCTGGTGCGCGAGTTCGCCCGCTCACTGCGGCGCGAACTCAACCTGGCGGGCGAATGCCGCAGCGCCGAGCGCATTGCCGGCAACCTCACCAGTCTGCCCCACATCGTGGTGCCGCGCGTTTACTGGGAGCACACCAGTGAGCGCATCAACGTGCAGGAATTCATCGAGGGCGTGTCCGGCGGGCAGCTGGATGTGCTGACACCCGAAGCCGGCTTTGACCGCGCCTTACTGGCCCGGCGCGGCGCCCAGGCCGTGCTGAAAATGATTGTGCAGGACGGCATCTTCCACGCCGATCCGCACCCCGGCAATGTGTTCTACCTGGAAGGCAACCGCATCGCTTTCATCGACTTCGGCATGGTGGGACGCCTGTCGCAGCGGCGACGCGACGAGCTGCTGCAGATGCTGCTGGGCCTGGTAGAGCGCCAGCCACAGGCGGTGGCCGAGGTGCTGCTGGACTGGGCGGGCGATGCCCACGGCGTGGACCTGGGGCAACTGGAGGTGGAGGTGGAGGCCTTTGTCGACCAGTACCACGGCGTGCCCCTGGCCCAACTGCAGCTGGGCCAGATGCTGGCCGATGTGACCTCCATCCTGCGCGAGCACCACCTGGGCCTGCCACCCGACCTGGCCCTGCTCATCAAGGCCTTCATTTCGCTGGAAGGCATGGGCCGCAACCTGGACCCGGACTTTCACATGGCGACCGAGGCCCTGCCGCTGCTGCACCAGGTGGTGCGCACACGGTATGAACCGCGCGCACTGGCCGGCCGTGCCTGGCAGGCCTTGCGCCGGGCGCTGGCCACCGCCGAGCAATTGCCCGACGACCTGGCGCGCCTGCTGCGCAACGCGCGCCGGGGCCGCCTGCAGGTGGGTATCGAGCTGGCCCATCTCAAGCGGGTGGGCGACCAGATCGACCGCTCTGCCAACCGGCTGTCGATGGCGCTCATCATCTCGGCCCTCATCATCGGCTCATCCATCGTGATGACCGTGCAGGGCGGGCCCACGCTGTTCGGGCTACCGGCCTTTGGCTTCCTGGGCTTCTTTGGTGCCGTGGTCTGCGGGCTGTGGCTGGTGCGCGCCATCTGGCGCAGCAGCCACCATAGAGACGAGGATTGAGGAGGATCTGCAAGATCACCCTTAAGGCAGCAGCCCCGCAAAGCGCTACGGCTGCTTACCCAAAACAAGGCCCCACCGCCACAAAGTCGGCATGGCCCATGCCAGTGCCACCGAGGAACCGGCTGCGCCGTGCCATTGGTGGCGTCCCCATAGGGGATGCCTCGACGCGGCCCAGGGGGTCACTTCGCTGCGTTCGGGAAGAACAACTGCTCACCACCGATCTTGTAGTTGGCGATCGCCGTCTGGCCCACGGGTGAAACCACCCAGTCCACGAATTTCTGCGCAGCCTGCACCTTCACATGCGGGTGCTTGGCGGGATTCACCACCATCACGCCGTACTGGTTGAACAGGCGCTGGTCACCCTCCACCAGCACGGCCAGGTCGGCGCGGTTCTTGAAGTTGAGCCAGGTGCCCCGGTCGGCCAGCACATAGGCGCCGCTGGAGGCGGCAATGTTGAGCGCCGGGCCCATGCCGCAGCCGCACTCCTTGTAGCCGCTGCCCTTGGCGGCATCGGCGCCCGCCAGCTTCCAGTAGCGCAGTTCGGCGGCGTGGGTGCCGCTCTTGTCGCCACGCGAGACAAATTCGCCATTGCCAGCGGCCAGCTTTTTCAGCGCTTCCACGATGTCCTTGCCCTTGATACCGGCGGGATCGTTCCTGGGGCCGACCAGGATGAAGTCGTTGTACATCACGGGGTAGCGCTTCACGCCCCAGCCATCGGCCACAAACTTTTCCTCGGCCACCTGGTCGTGCACGAACAGCACATCGGCGTCACCGCGGCGCGCCGTGTCCAGCGCCTGGCCCGTACCCAGGGCCACCACCTTCACGTCCAGGCCACTGGCCTTCTTGAACTCGGGCAGCAGATAACCGAACAGGCCCGACTGCTCGGTGGAGGTGGTGGACGCCATGGTGATGGACTGCGCGCTGGCGACTCCACAAACGGCCAAAACAATGGCTGAAAGCGCTTTACAAGTCAGCGTCAGAAGCCCAAAAGACTGCATGTTCTTCATACCATTTCTCCTTTGACAAACAACCGGGCGGCGTCGGGCAGGGGGCCGTTGAAAAAGTCGTGCACGGGCAAATCGGCCAGCACAGCGCCGTGTTCGAGATAAATCACCCGGCTGGCCAGCCGCTTGACCTGGCCCAGGTTGTGGCTGCTGAAGACCATGGTCACGGGGTGGGCCGGGCCCGCCTGGCCGTGGCTGGCGGCCAGGTCGGCCATCAGCAGCTCGACCTCGCGCTTGGCGTGCGGGTCGAGGCTGGCGGTGGGCTCGTCGAGCAGCAGCACATCGGGTCGCAGCGCCCAGGCCCGCGCCAGCGCCACCCGCTGCTGCTGCCCGCCCGAGAGGGTGCGCGCGCCTTGCGCCGCAATGCCCTCCAGCCCCACGCGCTGCAATGCCAGCAACGCCTGCGCGCGCGCGTCACGCCAGCGCACACCCTGCAGCCACAGGCCCAGCGCCACGTTGTGCTGGGCGCTGGTGCGCAGCATGTGCGGGCGCTGGAACAGCATGGCCTGGCGGCGGCCATCGCTCCGCAGCAACTGGCCGCTGCTGGGTTTGGCCAGGCCGTGCAGCACGCGCAGCAGCGTGCTCTTGCCACAGCCATTGGCACCGATCAACGCCACGCGCTCGCCCGGGGCCACCGACAGATTCACACCCAGGAGCGCCTGCACGCGGCCATAGCGCACACCCACGCCGTGCAGGGAAAAAACAGGGGGATGATCGGGCGGACTCAACGACGCCCGCGCCACCTTCACACCATCGGGCCAGGACGCAGCCGCGCCCGCGGCGGGCACTGCGCTCATGCCAGCACCCCCGGCATGGTGCCCTGCGAGGTGCCGTCCACGCCTTCCCGCCAGCGCCGCAGCACGGCAATCAGCACATTGAGTGCCAGCACCACGGCCAGCAGCACCAGGCCCAGCGCCAGGGCCAGTGGCAGATCGCCCTTGCTGGTTTCCAGGGCGATGGCGGTGGTCATGACGCGCGTAAAACCGTCGATGTTGCCGCCCACGATCATCACGGCGCCCACCTCGGAAATGGCGCGCCCGAACGATGCGATCAGCACCGTCAGGAGGGCATAGCGCTCGTCCCAGGCCAGCAACAGGCTGCGCATCACGGGGCCCGCTCCCAGCGATTGCAACTGCTCGCCATGGCTGCGCTCGGCATCGGCCACCGACTGGCAGGTCAGGGCAGTGACGACCGGCAGCACCAGCAGGGTCTGGGCAATGACCATGGCCTTGAAGGTGAAGAGCCATCCCATGGCGCCCAACGGGCCGCTGCGCGACAGCAGCAGATAGACCACGAGTCCGACGACCACCGAAGGCACTGCCAGCAGGGTGTTGAGCCAGGCCAGCACGCCCCCCCGGCCCGCGAACCGCGCCACGCCCAGCCACGCGCCCAGCACCAGGCCACCGCCGCAGGCCAGCAGGCAGGCCGTGCCGCTGACAGCAAGGGAGCGACCCACGATGGTCCACAAAGCAGGGTCGGCCGAAACCGTGAGATGCAGCGCCGTGAGGACGCTTTCAGAGAGAGTGGACATGGATTCGACTATCGTATGCACCGAATCAATCTCCAGCGATATGAACACCTGTGCATAGGGTCCAACTCCACTACACGCTCAGCCGCGATGCCGGCGACGCCCTGATCCGCAACCCCTTGCCCGAGATGCTGCAGGCCGTGGCGCAGCAAGGCTCCATTTCGGCCGCTGCGCGCTCTCTGGGGCTGTCCTATCGCCATGTGTGGGGTGCCCTCAAGCGCTGGGAAGACCAGCTCGGCGGGGAACTCGTCACCTGGGGCAAGGGCCAGTCGGCCCAGTTGAGCGAATTCGGCACCAAGCTGCTGTGGGCCGAGCGCCAGGCCCAGGCGCGCCTGGCGCCGCAGATCGCCGCCCTGCATGCCGACCTGGAGCGCGCCTTTGCCGTGGCCTTTGACGCCGATGCCCATGTGCTCACCCTGTACGCCAGCCACGACGATGCCCTGGTGGCGCTGCGTGCCCATGCGGCCACGCAGGCCGATGCCGGAGCGCTGCACCTCGATATCCGTTTCACCGGCAGTGTGGATGCAATCCGCGCACTGAACGAGGGGCGCTGCACGCTGGCCGGCTTTCACACGGTGGATCAGCCCGCCGCCGACTCTGTGGCAGCGCGCTCCTACAAGCCCCTGCTGCAGCCCGGGCTGCACAAGATCATCGGCTTTGCCCAGCGCACGCAAGGCCTCATCGTGGCCCCGGGCAATCCGCTCGGCCTCCACAGCCTGGCGGACGTGGTGCGCACCGGCGCCCGCTTCATCAACCGGCCACTCGGCAGCGGCACGCGCGTGCTGCTCGATGACCTGCTGGCCCAGGCGGGTGTGGACGCCCAGGCCATCCCGGGCTACATGCGCAACGAACCGTCGCACACCGCCATTGCCCAGGCGGTGGCGGCCGGTGCGGCCGATGTGGGCATGGGCATCGAGGTGGCTGCGCGCACCCGGGGGCTGGATTTCGTGCCGCTGGTGCAGGAGCGCTACCACCTGGCCTGCCTGAAGGCCAGCCTGGACCAACCCGCCACGCAGGCCTTGCGCCGCTTGCTGCAAACACCCGAGTGGCAGGCACACATGAAGGCACTGCCGGGCTACACCCCTCTGCACTGTGGCGAAGTGCTGGCCATGAGCACGGTGCTTCCATGGTGGCAATTTGCAAGCAAGAAACGCGCTCCGCTGCCCCGGAAGCAGCCCTGATTGCTATATATATAAGAGCACAAAAGCCAAGTCGGTGCAAAGGGATTACACCGTCACACTCCCGTCAGGCTCCCACTATAGTGCTACGTAAAATCGCGCCTTTGTAAAAATGTGTCCCGCCATCCCGCCTACCCGCGGGGCGGAAGGGATGTCGCACGCACAGCCTTTCCATTGGAGACACCATGCAGGCTCTTCTCAAATTTTCACGCGCCATCGACGGGCTCAATGCCTTTGTCGGCAAGTACGTCATCTGGCTGATCTTTGCCGCCACCGCTGTCAGCGCCGTCAACGCGCTGGTGCGCAAGATTTTCGGGGTCAGCTCCAATGCGTTCCTGGAAGCACAGTGGTACCTGTTTGCCTGGTCTTTCCTGGTGGCTGCCGGGTTCACGCTGCTGCACCGCGAGCATGTGCGCATCGACGTGGTCAACAGCCGCCTGCCCAAGCGCGTGCAGGTGTGGATCGACATCGTGGGCTTTGCACTCTTTCTCACCCCTTTGTGCATCGTGGTGCTGTACCTGAGCTGGCCCCTGGTCGTGCAGATGTACCAGACCGGCGAAATGTCGGGCAACCCCGGTGGCCTGATCCGCTGGCCCGTGTGGATGGCCCTGCCCGTCGGCTTTACGCTGCTGATGCTGCAGGGCTGGTCGGAACTCATCAAGCGCATCGCCTTCCTGCGCGGCCAGGGCCCCGACCCCATGGGGCGCCTCGTCGACAAGACAGCCGAAGAAGAACTGGCGGAAATCCTGCGCCAGCAGCAAGAAGCCGCTGCCGCCGCCAGTGCCGCGGGCACCCCCCCACCCGCCACGCCCGCACGCTGAGCCCACGGAGCATCTTCATCATGGAATTCTTCGCTGCCAATTTCGCCCCCTTCATGTTTGCGGGGCTGATCATGTTCCTGCTGCTGGGTTTCCCCGTGGCCTTCAGCCTCGGCGCCTGCGGCCTGTTCTTCGGCTTTGTGGGTATCGAGATGGGCATTTTCCCCAGCTCGGTGCTGGCCTGGCTCCCCCAGCGCCTGATTGGCATCATGGCCAACGACACCTTGCTGGCGGTCCCCTTCTTCACGCTCATGGGTTTGATTCTTGAGCGCAGCGGCATGGCGGAGGACCTGCTCGATACCGTGGGCCAGGTGTTTGGCCCCATGCGCGGTGGTCTGGCCCTGGCTGTGATTTTTGTCGGCGCCCTGCTGGCTGCAACGACAGGGGTGGTTGCCGCGTCGGTGATCTCGATGGGCCTGATCTCGCTGCCCATCATGCTGCGCTACGGCTACGACCGCCGGCTGACCAGCGGTGTGATTGCAGCGTCCGGCACGCTGGCACAGATCATTCCGCCATCGCTGGTGCTGATCCTGATGGCCGACCAGCTGGGCAGGAGCGTGGGCGACATGTACAAGGGTGCCTTCCTCCCCGGTTTCCTTCTCATGGGCATGTACGTGGCCTACGTGATGTTTCTGGCGATTTTCAAGCCCCACCAGGTGCCGGCCCTGCCCCCGGAAGCCCGCACCTACCGCGAACCCAATGGCAGTGGCGGCTACACCTCGCTGACCGTTCTGGCCGCGCTGTCGGCCACCGTGTCGGTCTTCCTGGCACGCCACATGGCCGAGGTGCACAGCTGGTGGCAAGGCAAGCTGGTCACCTCCGTGGCCACCGACGAAAAAATCGTGGTGGCCATGTGCGGTGGCACGGCGGTGGCACTGGTCATTGCGCTGATCAACAAGGGCTTCAAGCTGGGCCTGCTCTCGCGCCTGGCGGAACGTGTGACCTTTGTGCTGATTCCGCCGCTGCTGCTGATCTTCCTGGTGCTGGGCACCATCTTCCTGGGCATCGCCACCCCCACCGAAGGGGGCGCCATGGGAGCCATGGGCGCGTTGATCATGGGCTGGAGCCGCAAGCGCCTGGACATGAAGCTGCTCAAGCAGGCCCTCGCCTCCACCACCAAGCTGTCGAGCTTCGTGATGTTCATCCTGATTGGCGCCACCACGTTCAGCCTGGTGTTCCAGGCCGCCGACGGCCCGGTCTGGGTGGAGCATCTGCTCACCAACCTGCCCGGCGGCCAGGTCGGCTTCCTGATCGCCGTGAACATCATGGTGTTCTTCCTGGCGTTCTTCCTCGATTACTTCGAGCTGTCGTTCATCGTGGTGCCCCTGCTGGCGCCCGTGGCCGACAAGCTGGGCATCGACCTGATCTGGTTCGGCGTGTTGCTGGCCGTGAACATGCAGACCTCGTTCATGCACCCGCCGTTCGGCTTTGCGCTGTTCTTCCTGCGTTCGGTGGCACCCGACAAGCCCTACGTCGACCGCGTGACGCGCAAGACCATGGAACCCGTCACGACGATGCAGATTTACCGTGGCGCCATTCCGTTCCTGCTGATCCAGCTGACCATGGTGGGCGTGCTGATTGCCTTCCCGCAAATTGTCACCGGCGCGCTGGATGCCAAGGTCGAATACAACATGGAGAGCATTGGCGACCAGATGCGCGGCACCCTGGGTGGACCCGCCGGAAGCGAAACCTATGGCGAAGAACCATTTGGCGGCAGCGAGGAGCCCACCGCACCCCCGGCCCCGGACGCAACCCCCGATGCACAAACCCCGGCCCCCGCACCTGCACAAGAAGCCCCTGCCGACGACCCGATGAAGGCGATGCAGGATGCGCTGAAGAAACCGGCGAACTGACGCGCGGCAACGGGTCCGCGCGGATCCGGTGCACATCGCCCCCGATGCGCCACGCCAACCTCCTCAAAGGCCCTTCGGGGCCTTTTTCTTGTGCGCCGGCACCTCCTCCTGGTTTTTTGCAAACCACCAGCACAGGAACAACCAGCCAGGGACGAGTGGTGCAGCCCACGCCGCCCCTGCAAATCCTGGCACCCAGATGCATCTGCCAGGCGCCCGTGGAACACCAACAAAAAAGCCGCGACATGCGCGGCTTGAATACATGTGGGGGCCCTTGCGGGCCACCCGCAGCAACGGCTCTCAGATCTTGACGCCGTTCATGTACTGGTTGTACGGATACTCGGAGAAGCGGTTCCACAGGATCTGGTCACGCTGGAAGGCACGCATGTCGTCATAGATCTTCTTGAACTCGGGCGACTTGGAGGTGTGCTCTTCGTACACCTCCATGCAGGCCTTGAAACCGGCATCGATCACTGCCTTGGGGAAAGCGGTGAGCTTGGTTTTCTCTGCCACGAGCTTCTTCAGTGCAATCGGGTTGTAGGCATCGTACTTGGCCGTCATGTCGGTGGCGGACACCGTCATGGCGGCGTTCAGGATGGCCTTGTTTTCGTCCGACAGGGCAGCGAACTTCTTGTTGTTGATGAAGAATTCCAGGTCGGCGCCGCCTTCCCACCAGCCAGGGTAGTAGTAGAAAGGCGCCACCTTGTTGATGCCCAGCTTGGAATCATCGTAGGGGCCCACGAACTCGGCGGCATCCAGCGTGCCTTTTTCGAGTGCCTGGTACACGTCGCCGGCGGGCATGTTCTGCGCCACCACGCCCAACTTGGCCATGGCCTCACCGAAAACGCCGCCGCCCATGCGCATCTTCAGACCCTTGAGATCCGCAACGGTCTTGATTTCCTTGCGGTACCAGCCGCCCATCTGGGTGCCGGTATTGCCCGCGCTGGCGGTGCGGAAGTTGTATTTCTCGAAAAAGGCATCCAGCAGCTTGCCACCGTTGCCATACTTCTTCCAGGAGGTGTTCTGGCGCGCGGTCAGGCCGAACGGCACGGCGCAACTGAAAGCAAAGACAGGGTCCTTGCCGGTGAAGTAATAAGCTGCCGATTGGGCCATTTCGATGGTGTCTGATTGCAGCGCATCGACCACGCCGAAAGCGGGCATCAGTTCGCCCGCGGGGTGCACGGAGATTTCAAATTTGCCACCCGACATGGCCTTGACCGTCTTGGAGAGCAATTCAGCGCTGCCGAAGATGGTGTCCAGTGACTTGGGGAAGCTCGAAGCGAGACGCCAGCGGACCGCTGCCTGCGCGTGTACCGCAGGTGCGGCACCTGCCGCCAGAACGCCAGCAATGCCGGCGTGCTTGATGATGGAACGACGATCCATGAGGGTTATCTCCGAAAATTGATTGCAAGACTCAGTTGCGCCCGTTGTGCGGACGTGCTCCAGGGGCTCTTTCAGCCATCGATCATTGTAGAAATACCCCCTCCCGCTATTCTTGCGGGTTTTCCCGCGCAAGACCGCGATGAGGCCATGTATTCAGGCTTTTGCAAGCATCGGCGGCATGGCGGCCAGCAACGGACGGGCTTCAGATTTTCTGGGCCGACATGAAGCTGTCGTACCGCGCCTCCGCAAAGCGGAACCAGAGGATCTGGTCGCGCTGGAAATTGCGCATGTCTCCATAGATCTTCTTCCACTCGGGGCTTCTGGCATCGTTGCCGGCAAAGACCTCCATCGAAGCCTTGAATGCGGCATCCATGATGCCTTGCGAGAACGGTGACACCTTGGTCTTGGCCACCACCAGCTGCTTGAGCGCCGCGGGGTTCAGTGCGTCGTACTTCGCCAGCATGTCGGTGTGCGCCAGAGCTGCGGCGGCCTCTACGATGCCCCGGTAATCGGCCGATAGCGCATTGAAGGCTTTGAGGTTGATGTAGAAGTCCATTTCCGGACCGCCCTCCCACCAACCAGGGTAGTAGTAGTACGGTGCCACCTTGTGGAGCCCCAGCTTCTGGTCGTCGTAGGGGCCGACCCATTCCGCGGCATCGAGCTCCCTTTTCTGCAATGCCTGGTAAATATCGCCCCCCGGCAGATTGGAGGGAACCACCCCCAGCCTGGCCAGGACATCGCCCACCAGCCCACCGCCCAGGCGCATCTTCAGGCCTTTGAAATCCGACGGGCTGCGGACCTCCTGGAGGAACCACCCCCCCATCTGCGTGCCCGTGTTGCCCCCTGCAAAGCTGCGCATGTTGTAGCCCGCATAGAACGCATCCATGAGCTTGCGGCCATTGCCATGCAGCATCCAGGCATTCATTTGCCGGGCATTGAAGCCAAACGGTATGGCAGAGCCCAGCGCGAAAGCGGGACTCTTGCCATAGAAGTAATACGGCGCCGTGTGCGCAGCCTCGACCGCGGCGGACTGCACGGCATCCACCACACCGAATGCCGGCACGAGTTCGCCGTCAGCGTGCACCGAGATCTGGAACCTCCCGTTGGACATCACCCGCACCGCTTGTGCAAAGACCTCCGCCACACCGTAGATGGTGTTGAGCGAGCGCGGAAAGCTCGACACCAGCCTCCAGCGCAGGACCGGCTGTGCGTGAATCGCAGGCGCAGCACCTGCAGCCAGCACGCCAGCCATGCCTGCATGCTGGATGAGTTTGCGGCGATCCATGGGATTCATGAAGTTGTCTCCGGAGGAAAGGAACAAGACGCCTCAAGCGGCCACGTACCAGGGGCCCAGCGCAGGCCCATGGTCTTGCCATCGCCAGCATTGTAGGAATGGCGGCTACCCCGCTGCGGGGCCAACCCCGCGAGCACCGCCGCACGGGTCTTATCCAGGTGCTCCGTTCAAGCGGGAAACCGCCGTGCAATCGACGCCTGGATACCGGCCGCGTCCAGCCCCTGCAGCGACAGCAGCTTGCCCGGATCACCATGCTCGATGAAGGCATCGGGCAGCCCCAGCTGCAACACGGGCAGCACCACCTTGGCGGCGGCCAGCGCCTCCAGCACGGCACTGCCCGCGCCGCCCATGATGGCGCCCTCTTCCAGCGTCACGAGGGCATCGTGGCGTGCCGCCACCTCCAGCAGCAGCTCGGTATCGAGCGGCTTGGCCCAGCGCATGTTGACCACGGTGACATCCAGTGCCTCGGCGGCCTGCAGCGCGGGGTACAGCAAGGTGCCAAAGGCCAGAATGGCAATGCGCGGCGTGCCCGCAGCGGCCTCGCCGGCCTGGCGTTCGCGGCGGATCTCGCCCTTGCCGAACGGCAGACCTTCCAGCCCGCGCAGGGTGGGCACGCCCGCTCCGCTGCCACGCGGGTAGCGCACGGCCACAGGGTGGTCCTGCTCGAACGCAGTGCTCAGCAGCTGGCGGCATTCACGCTCGTCGGCCGGGCAGGCCATGCTCATGTGGGGAATGCAGCGCACAAAGGGGATGTCGTAGGCGCCCGCATGGGTGGCGCCGTCGGCCCCCACCAGGCCGGCGCGGTCCAGCGCAAACACCACCGGCAGGTTCTGCAGCGCCACGTCGTGGATCATCTGGTCATAGCCGCGCTGCAGGAAGGTGGAGTAGATCGCCACCACCGGCTTGACCCCCTCGCAGGCCATGCCGGCAGCGAAGGTGATGGCATGCTGCTCGGCAATGCCCACGTCGTAGTAGCGGCCGGGAAAGCGCTTTTCAAACTCGACCATGCCCGAACCCTCGCGCATGGCGGGGGTGATACCCACCAGCCGGTCGTCCTGCGCCGCCATGTCGCACAGCCACTCGCCAAACACCTGCGTGAAGGTCTGTTTCGGCACCGCCGCGCTTTTGACCAGGCCCACGGCCGGGTCGAACTTGCCGGGGCCGTGGTAGGCCACGGGATCGGCCTCGGCCAGCTTGTAGCCCTGGCCTTTCTTGGTGACCACATGCAGGAACTGCGGGCCCTTGAGGCCCTTGATGTTTTCCAGCGTGGGGATGAGCGAATCGAGGTCGTGTCCGTCAATGGGCCCGATGTAGTTGAAGCCGAATTTCTCGAACAGGGTGGCCGGCACCACCATGCCCTTGGCCTGCTGCTCCAGGCGCTTGGCCAGTTCCAGCAGCGGTGGCGCGTTCTTGAGCACGCTCTTGCCCACGTTCTTGGCGGCCGCATAGAACTGGCCGCTCATGAGCTGGGCCAGATAACGGTTGAGCGCGCCCACGGGCGGGCTGATGCTCATGTCGTTGTCGTTCAGGATGACGAGCAGGTTGGCATCGGCCACGCCGGCGTTGTTCAAGGCCTCGAAGGCCATGCCGGCCGTCATGGCGCCGTCGCCGATGATGGCCACGGCATGCCGCTCTTCGCCCTTGCGCTGCGCAGCCAGCGCCATGCCCAGGGCTGCCGAGATGCTGGTGCTCGAATGCGCCGTGCCAAAGGTGTCATAGACGCTTTCAGCACGCTGCGGAAAGCCAGAGATACCACCCAGCTGGCGCAGCGTGTGCATGCGGTCGCGCCGCCCGGTCAGGATCTTGTGCGGATAGGTCTGGTGGCCCACATCCCACACCAGCCGGTCTTCAGGCGTGTGAAACACATGGTGCAGCGCCACGGTGAGCTCGACGGTGCCCAGGTTGGAGCTGAGGTGCCCCCCGGTCTGGGACACGCTTTCGATCACGAACGCGCGCAGCTCGGTGGCCAGCTGCTTGAGGTCGGCGCGGGACAGCTTGCGCAGGTCGGCGGGGTCGTTGATGGTCTGCAGCAGGGGAAAGGATGTCATGGACATTTACTATTTATGGAATAGCTGCTGACGCTTCATACAAAAGCACCAGAGGCCAATTTGACATTCAAAGCATGGGGTTCGGACAAGCACCGGGCGTCAATACGATCGGTTCACCACCATGTCGGCCAGCGCCGCCAGCGCACGCGTATCGGCCAGGCCCGAGGCGGCCAGCGCGGCTTGCGCCTGCGCCAGCAGCTCTTGCGCATGGGCCTGCGCAGGGGCAAGCCCCAGCAGGGAGACATAGGTGGGCTTGTCGCTGGCGGCATCCTTGCCGGCGGTCTTGCCCAATGTGGCCGAGTCGGCAACCACATCCAGGATATCGTCCACCACCTGAAATGCCAGGCCGAGCGCCGCGCCGTAATCCGCCAGCGCCTTGTGCGCTGCGGCACCTGACGCGCCACAGGCCGCGCCCATCATCACGCTGGCCTGGAGCAGCGCACCGGTCTTGAGGCGGTGCATCTGGCGCAACTGGTCCTGCGTCAGGGCCAGCCCCACGCTGGCCAGATCGATCGCCTGCCCGCCCGCCATGCCCGCCGATCCGGCAGCCCGCGCCAGCTGGCGGCACAGCGCGGCCTGCACGGCCGGAGCAACGCGTTCGTCATCGGGTGTCAGCAATTCAAAGGCAAACGCCTGCAGCGCGTCGCCCGCCAGCAAGGCCTGCGCCTCGCCAAACTGCACATGCACCGTGGGCTTGCCACGGCGCAGCACATCGTTGTCCATGCAGGGCATGTCGTCATGCACCAGCGAATAGGCATGGATCAGCTCGACGGCGCACGCGGCACGCAGGGCCGCTTGGTCCATGCCGGCACGCAGGGCCGCTTGGTCCATGCCGGCACGCAGAGCGGCCTGGTCCATGCCGGCGCATGGGGCGGCTTCGCGCGCTGCGCCGCCCGCCCCGCTTTGCACGGCCTCATAGGCCGCCAGCACCAGCAGCGGCCGCAGGCGCTTGCCACCATCGAGCACCGCGTAGCGCATGGCCTCGCCCAGGCCGGCGGGCGCATCACGGCCCACCCACTGCCCCAGGGCCTGCTCGACCAGATCGAGGTGCTGACCGCTCCAGCCGGCCAGATCAAAAGCCGTGGAGATGCCGTGCGCCGCCATCATTCCTGCGCCCATGGCTGCAGCATGCCTTCATCGAGCACCTTGATCTGGTCCTGCACCGCTTCGAGCCGCTGGCGGCAAAACGCCAGCAATACCGCACCGCGCTGGTAGCCGGCCAGCATCTGATCGAGCGGCAGCTGGCCCGACTCGATGCGGCCCACGAGCTGCTCCAGCTCTTCCAGCGCCGCTTCATAGCTGGCAGGTTCGGCGGGTGGGGCGGTGGAGGCAGAGGCCTTGGGCATGGGCAGGACGGCAGAAGTTGCGCAGATAAAACAAACGATTTTAGGCCTACCCATGAGACGGCGCTGCCGCACGCCCGCGACAGGCCCCGGCACCCCGCCGGAGACCAGGCTGCCGCACGGCCCGATACCCCCGAGCCATGCAGCCGCCACATGCCCTAACGCGATTGGCAATACACGTAAGGGGGGTGCGGGAATAACCCCACCGCCTATAATCCCATTCCTTTCGAGCCGGCTAGTCACCTAGCCGGTTTTCTTTTTCCAGATGCGCCCCGGCGCACCTCCCACAACCTCCCTGTGGGGAGTCTTTAGGTCAGGTCCCCCATGTCTGATTTAAGTCTTCGACTGCAGCAGGCCGCAAGCCAACTACCAGTTTCAAGCTACTTTGACGAGGCGCTGTTCCAGCGCGAATTGGAAACCATCTTCCAGCGCGGGCCCCGCTATGTGGGGCACCAGCTTTCCGTGCCCCATCCGGGCGACTACCACGCCCTGCCCCAGGAGGGCGAAGGGCGCGCGCTGGTGCGCAACGCCCAGGGCGGCGTGGAGCTGATCTCCAACGTCTGCCGCCACCGCCAGGCGGTCATGCTCAAGGGCCGCGGTTCGCTGAACACCCAGCAAAAAGGCAGCGCGGGCGGCAACATCGTGTGCCCCCTGCACCGCTGGACCTACAAGGCCAGCGGCGAATTGCTGGGCGCGCCACATTTCGCGCACGACCCCTGCCTGAACCTCAACAACTACCAGCTGCGCGAGTGGAACGGCCTGCTCTTCGAGGACAACGGCCGCGACATCGGGGCCGACCTCGCAGGCATGGGCCCGCGTGCCGAGCTCTCGTTCGAGGGCTACGCGCTCGACCGCATCGAGCTGCACGAGTGCAATTACAACTGGAAGACCTTCATCGAGGTCTATCTGGAGGACTACCACGTCGGCCCCTTCCACCCGGGCCTGGGCCATTTCGTCACCTGCGACGACCTGAGCTGGGAATTCCAGAAGCAATACTCGGTGCAGACCGTGGGGGTGTCTTCGGCCTTCGGCCAGCCCGGCTCCGACGTGTACAAGAAATGGCATGAGGTGCTGCTGAACTACCGCGGCGGCAAGATGCCCGAGCGCGGAGCCATCTGGCTCACCTACTACCCGCACATCATGGTCGAGTGGTATCCGCATGTGCTCACCGTCTCGACGCTGCACCCCGTCAGCCCAACCAAGACACTGAACATGGTGGAGTTCTACTACCCCGAGGAAATCGCGGCCTTCGAGCGCGAGTTTGTCGAGGCCCAGCAGGCCGCCTACATGGAGACCTGCATCGAGGACGACGAGATCGGCGAGCGCATGGACGCCGGCCGCAAGGCCCTGCTGGCGCGCGGAGACAATGAGGTGGGCCCTTACCAGAGCCCCATGGAAGACGGCATGCAGCACTTTCATGAGTGGTACCGCGAGGCCATGGGCCAGACGACGCCAAAGGCCTGAATACGGCGAGCCAACCCACCCAATAAGCCCGACAGCGCACAGGCGCTCTCATTACAATAGCTGCCAGTGCTTGCTTTTCAAGCACTGGCAGCTATTTTTGTTGCTCAACCCACTTTTTCCCGATTGATCCCATGCAAGCCCTCTGGATGGTGCTGGCCGCGTTCCTGTTTGCGAGCATGGGCGTGTGCGTCAAGATCGCCTCGGCCCATTTCAACGCCGCCGAGCTGGTCTGCTATCGCGGCCTGATCGGCATCGTGATCCTGTGGCTGCTGGCACGCTCACAGCGCGTGGCACTGGCCACGCGCTACCCCGGCATGCACGCCTGGCGCAGCCTGGTCGGCGTGGCATCGCTGGGCGCCTGGTTCTATGCCATTGCCCACCTGCCCCTGGCCACGGCCATGACGCTCAACTACATGAGCAGCGTGTGGATTGCCGCCTTTCTGGTGGGCGGCGCGCTGCTGGCCTGGCGCCCCTCGGCCGCGTCGCCACGTCCGGCGTTCCAGGGCCCGCTGGTGCTGACGGTGCTGACCGGCTTTGTCGGGGTGGTGATGATGCTGCGCCCCAGCCTCGACCAGAACCAGGCATTTGCCGGCCTGATCGGCCTCATGTCGGGCATGACAGCCGCCTTTGCCTACATGCAGGTGGTCGCGCTGTCGCGGCTGGGCGAGCCCGAGTCACGCACCGTCTTCTACTTCGCGGTGGGCTCGGCCGTGGCCGGCGGCACCGCCCTGCTGGTCACCGGCACCTCGCCCTGGCCGGGCTGGCCCGCGCTGTGGCTGCTGCCCATTGGCGTGCTGGCGGCGGGCGGGCAGCTGTGCATGACCAAGGCCTACGCCAGCGCCAAGACCCAGCGCGGCACCCTGGTGGTGGCCAACCTTCAGTATTCGGGCATCGTGTTTGCGGCCATCTACAGCGTGGCGCTGTTTGGCGACCAGCTTCCGCCCATGGGCTGGATCGGCATGGTGCTGATCGTGGGCAGCGGCATCGTGGCCACCGTGCTGCGCACCCGCGCCGCGCCCGGAGCACCGGCCGAGGAACATTGACACAATGGAGGCACTCCATTGCCCTCCACCTTCGCCCTGGTGCCTGCGCGTACCCGACAGCCCATGACCTACACCACCCTGGTATCCGCCCCCGACCTGCAATCCCTGATCGCCAGCGGCGCGCCGCTGATGGTGTTTGACTGCAGCTTTGACCTGACGCAACCAGCGGCCGGTGCACAGCAGTACGCACAGGCCCACATCCCCGGCGCGGTGTATGCCCACCTCGACAACGACCTGAGCGCCAAACACGGCACACCCGGCCCGCACGGCACCGTCACCGCGCAGGAGGCCGACCAGCCCGCATCAGGCGGCCGCCACCCACTGCCCAGCCGCGAGCGCTTTGCCATCTGGCTCTCCAGCGTGGGCTTTGCCAACGGCATGCAGGCCGTGGTGTACGACCGCAACGGCGCCAACTACTGCGGGCGCCTGTGGTGGATGCTCAAGTGGGCAGGGCACGATGCCGTGGCGGTGCTCGATGGCGGCCTGCAGGCCTGGCAGGCAGCGGGCGGCGCGGTCGCCAGCGGTGCAGAGCCCGCGCACTTCCAGTCGAACTTTCAGCTGGGCGCGCCCCTGCGCCAGCTGGCCACGGCATGCGAGGTGCTGGCACGGCTGCAACAGCCCGGCCAGACCGTGATCGACGCCCGCGCAGGCGCCCGCTACCGGGGAGAGGTGGAACCGCTGGATCCCGTGGCAGGCCACATTCCGGGCGCCCTTAACCGCCCGTTCGCCGACAACATCGGCACCGATGGCCGCTTCAAGCCTGCGGCCGTGCTGCGTGCAGAGTTTGACGCACTGCTCGCCGGCCGCAACCCGGCCACCGTGGTGCACCAGTGCGGCAGTGGCGTGAGTGCAGTGCCCAACCTGCTGGCCATGGAAGTGGCGGGCCTGGGCTCCACCGCACTGTTTGCCGGCAGCTGGAGCGAATGGTGCTCCGACCCCGACCGCCCCGTCGAAAAAGGCTGAAAGGGCCAGATCCGGCAACCTGGGTTGCCAAAGCGCAACAAAGAGGATTTGCAGCCGCTGTCAACACCCTGCGCAGAATTCAGGGGGCAACGCCTGGGAGCCTGCTGACCCAGCACTCGGTCAGGAAGGTCGGCAACGAGGGTTTTGGCGTGCACTTTGCCCCCGCAGACAAGCGATGGCCGCCTACAGGGCAGGGGTTGCGGCTGCCGCACAATCCGCGCATGACCGAGCCCACAAAGCCCATCCCGCCCCCACCGCAGGCTTCGCCGGTGCCGCCTGCCTCGCCGCCCCATCCCGCCGATGCACGGCCCACCGCCGCCAGCGAGCCCGCCCCCACACTGGCTGCACCCGCGCAGCCCGCCTCCGCCGCACCCCGCCAGCAGACGCCGGTGATGCTGCAGATGCCGGTGGATGTACGCAACCTGTCGCTGGCGCTGCTGGCACTGTTTGCCAGCGTGGCACTGCTGCACTGGGCCAGCGCGGTGTTCATTCCCATCATGCTCAGCCTGCTGCTGACCACGGCCCTCAGGCCCATGGTGGAAGCCCTGTGGCGCTGGCATGTGCCGCGCTGGCTGGGGGCGGGCGTGCTGCTGATTGCCATTGTCTCGGGCCTGGCAGCCACGGCCTGGTCGCTCAGCGACGGTGCAGCGCAGCTGGTGGACTCGCTGCCCGTGGCGGCCAAGAAAGTGCGCGACAGCCTCAAGAACCGCACGGGCGCCAGCAGCCCCCTGGACACCGTGCAAAAGGCCGCGACGCAGATCGAGCAGGCCACCACTGACACGGGCGCCAGCACCCCGGCACGCCGCGGCGTGCAGCGGGTCATCATCGAACGCCCGCCCTTCAATATCCGCGACTACCTCTGGAGCGGAACCAAAGGGCTCATGTCGGCGCTGGGGCAGCTCATGGTGGTGATTTTTCTCACCTACTTTGCGCTGGCCTCGGGCAACCTGTTGCGCGACAAGCTGGTGCGCATCGCGGGCACCAGCCTGGAGCGGCGCAAGATCACCATCCATGTGCTCGCAGACATCACCAGCCAGATCCAGCGCTACCTGCTGGTCCAGGTCTTCACGAGTGTGCTGGTGGGGCTGGCAACCGGTGCGGCCTACTGGGCGCTGGGCCTGGAGAATGCAGCGGTGTGGGGCGTGGTGGCCGCGGTGCTCAACCTGGCGCCCTACATCGGCTCGGCGCTGGTGACGGGGGCATCGGGGCTGGTGGCCTTTTTGCAGTTCGGCACGCTGGACATGGCCTTGGCGATCGGCGGCGCCTCGCTGGTCATCCACACCATCGTCGGCAACCTGCTCACCCCCTGGCTCACCAGCCGCGCCAGCAGCATGAGCCCCGTGGCGGTGTTCGTGAGCGTGCTCGCCTGGGGCTGGCTGTGGGGCCTGTGGGGGCTGCTGCTGGGCATCCCGGTGATGATGGCCGTGAAGGCCGTCTGCGACCGGGTGGAGGACCTGAAGCCGGTGGGCGAGCTGCTGGGGGACTGATCGCGCGCCCAGCACCTCCACAAATCAACCCGTGTTGCGCAACCCGGCCGCAATCCCGTTGATCGAGATGTGGATACCCGTCTGCACCCGCTCGTCGCCCTGGCCTGCGCGCCAGCGGCGCACCAGTTCCACCTGCAGGTGGTGCAGCGGATCGATGTAGGGAAAACGGTGCTTGATGGAGCGCGCCAGCGCCGTGTTGTGCGTGAGGCGCTGCTTGTCGCCGGTAATGCGGGTCAGCGCATCGGCCGTGCGGTGCCACTCGGCCTCGATGGCGCTGAACACCCTCTTGCGCAGGCGGGCGTCGGTGACGAGTTCGCTGTAGCGCGAGGCCAGCGCCAGGTCGCTCTTGGCCAGCACCATGTCCATGTTGGACAGCAGCGTGCGGAAGAACGGCCACTGGCGGTACATCCGCTGCAGCAAAGCCATCTGGGTCTTGGGGTCCTTGCCCTCCAGGTTGACGAAGGCTTCCACCGCAGCGCCAAAGCCGTACCAGCCGGGCAGCGTGAGGCGGCACTGGCCCCAGCTGAAGCCCCAGGGAATCGCGCGCAGGTCTTCGATCTTCTGGCTGGCCTTGCGCGATGCCGGGCGCGAGCCGATGTTGAGCTCGGCAATCTCGCGGATGGGCGTGGAATTGAAGAAATAGTCGGTGAAGCCCGGTGTTTCGTACACCAGCGCGCGGTAGGCGTCCATGCTGGCCTTTGACAGCTGCGCGGCGGCGTCCAGAAACGCCTTGGTGGCCGATTTGGTGGGCTGCAGCAGCGTGGCTTCGAGCGTGGCGGCGACCAGGGTTTCGAGGTTGCGCCGGCCAATCTCGGGGTTGGCGTACTTCGAGGCAATCACCTCGCCCTGCTCGGTCAGGCGGATCTGCCCCCGCACGGTGCCCGGGGGTTGCGCCAGGATGGCCTGGTAGCTCGGGCCGCCGCCCCGGCCCACGGTGCCGCCGCGGCCGTGGAACATGCGCAGCTGGATGCCGTGGCTGGTGGCCAGTTCGTCGAACAGTTCCACCAGCGCGATCTCGGCGCGGTACAGCTCCCAGTTGCTGGTGAAGATGCCGCCATCCTTGTTGCTGTCGCTGTAGCCCAGCATGATGTCCTGCTCGCCACCACTGCGCTGCACCAGCGCAGCCACGCCGGGCAAGGCATAGAACTCGCGCATGATGGGCGCGGAATGCGCCAGGTCTTCGATGGTCTCGAACAGGGGCACCACGATGAGGTGGTTTTTCGACTCGGCATCGAGCGTGCCGTCCATCAGGCCCACTTCTTTTTGCAGCAGCAGCACTTCCAGCAGATCGCTCACCGTTTCGGTGTGGCTGATGATGTAGTGGCGAATCGCCTCGTGGCCAAAGCGCTGGCGCAGCGTACGGGCCGTTTCAAAGATGGCCAGCTCGCCTTGCGTGTGGGCTGAATACGGGGCGCCCACCACGCGCAGCGGGCGCGCGTCGTTGAGCAGCTTGATCAGCAGCGCGCGCTTGGCGGCCTCCTGCAGGCTGCTGTAGTGGGGCTCGATGCGGGCCGTGGCCAGCAATTCGGCCACCACCTCCTCGTGCTTGTCGGAACTTTGGCGCAGGTCCACCGTGGCCAGGTGAAAGCCGAACACCTCCACCGCGCGGATCAGCGGGTGCAGGCGCTCTGCGGCCATGGCTTCGCCGTGGTGGGATTGGAGCGAGGTTTCGATCACGCGCAGGTCGGCCAGGAACTCTTGCGCACTGGCATAGGCATTCTGCGGCGCCACCGCATGCCGGGCGGCCTCGCCGCCGGTCAGGTCCTTGAGCGACGCCGCCAGGCGCGCGTAGATACCGGTCAGGGCACGGCGGTAGGGCTCGTCCTGGCGGTGTTCATTGGTGTCGGGCGAGCGCTGGGCCAGCGCCTGCATTTCGGGCGATACCGCCACCAGACGCGCCGACAGCGACAGCTCGCCGCCCAGAAAATGCACCTCGGTGAGGTAGTGGCGCAGCGCCATGTCGGACTGGCTGCGCAAGGCATATTGCAGGGTTTGCGCCGTCACGTTGGGATTGCCATCGCGGTCGCCGCCGATCCACTGGCCCATGCGCAAGAAGCTGTGCACCGGGTACTGCCCCAGTTCGCGCTCCAGGTCTGCGTAGATCTTGGGGATCTCGCGCAGGAAAGTGGCTTCGTAATACGACAGTGCGTTCTCGATCTCGTCGGCCACCGTGAGCTTGCTGTAGCGCAGCAGGCGCGTTTGCCACAGCTGGGCCACGCGGGCGCGCAGCAGGGCTTCGTTGGCCGCCAGCTCGCGCGGGGTGAGCGCGTCCTTGGCGCTGTTGTACAGCTGCGCGCGCACCTGGATATCGTCGCGCACGGCCAGCAGCTGGGCGATGTCGCGTTCGGCATCCAGGATGCTTTTGCGCTGCACCTCGGTGGGGTGGGCCGTGAGCACCGGCGCCACGTAGCTGCTGGCCAGCGTCTGCGCAATGGTCTTGGGCGCAATGCCGGCCCAGCGCAGGCGCGACAGGGCCACCTCGATGCTGCCCTCCTGCGTGTCGCCCGCGCGCTCGTGCACGGCGCGGCGGCGGATGTGGTGGCGGTCCTCGGCCAGATTCGCCAGGTGGCTGAAGTAGGTGAAGGCGCGGATCACGCTCACCGTCTGGTCGCCCGACAGCGACTTGAGCAGTTTTTTCAAGGCACGGTCGGCCTCCTGGTCGGCATCGCGCCGGAAAGCCACCGAGAGCTTGCGCACCTGCTCCACCAGTTCGTAGGCTTCCACCCCCTCCTGCTCTCGGATCACGTCACCCAGAATGCGCCCCAGCAGGCGGATGTCGTCTATCAGGGGCTGGTCCTTGTCGGATCGTTTCATGGGTTTGTCTCCGGATTGAGGGGGTAGCCGGCCGCTACCCGCCTGCTGCGCAGGCCTGTGCGGACACCAGCCACCGGTGCGGCGCGATGCTAGCATTGCTGCTTGCCCGATGATTACAAATAGGTTACGAAATTGAGCCCGACACAACCCCTCTCCCTGGTGATCGCCACGCGCGAAAGCCGCCTGGCCCTGTGGCAAGCCGAACATGTGCAGGCCCTGCTGCGCGCGCGCGGCCACTCCGTATCGCTGCTGGGCATGACCACCCAGGGTGACCAGATCCTGGACCGCAGCCTCTCCAAGGTGGGCGGCAAGGGCCTGTTCGTCAAGGAACTGGAGGTGGCGCTCGAAGAAGGCCGTGCCCATATCGCCGTGCACTCGCTCAAGGACGTCCCCATGGATTTGCCCGCAGGCTTTGCCCTGGCCTGCGTGATGGAGCGCGAAGACCCGCGCGATGCCTTTGTCTCACCCCGCTACGCATCGCTCGACGCCCTGCCCCAGGGCGCGGTGGTCGGCACCTCCAGCCTGCGCCGCCAGGTGCTGCTGCAGGCCCTGCGGCCCGACCTCAGGATCGAGCCCCTGCGCGGCAACCTCGACACGCGCCTGCGCAAGCTCGATGAAGGCAACTACGACGCCATCGTGCTGGCGGCCGCGGGCCTCAAGCGCCTGGGCCTGCAGGATCGCATACGCACCGAATTCGCCACCACCGACATGCTGCCCGCCGCGGGCCAGGGTGCCCTGGGCATCGAGATCCGCAGCGACCGCCAGGACCTGATGGAGGCCCTGGCACCGCTGGCGCACCAGGAATCCTGGCTCACCGTGACGGCCGAACGTGCCGTCAGCCGCTCCATGGGCGGCAGCTGCTCGATGCCGCTGGCCGCGCATGGCCGACTGGTGCAGGGCACCCTGCACCTGGAAGCCGCCTGGGGCGACCCCGACGGCCGCACGCCCCTGGTGCGCGCCAGCGCCAGCGCCCCGGTGGCCACGCTGGCGGCGGCCGATGCCCTGGGCGTCGAGATTGCCGCCCGCCTGCGCGCCGGTGGCGCCCGGGGCGTTGACCCGGTGGCCGGCTGAGCCTGCGGTGGCCAGCGCCCGCATCATCGTCACCCGACCGGCGCGCGAGGCAGCGCGCTGGGTGGAGCAACTGGGCACGCGCGGCCATGCCGCCGCGGCGCTGCCCCTGATTGCCATTGGCCCCTGCACCGACCCCGCTGCCCGGGCCGCGCTGGCCCAGGCCCGCGCACACCTCGACCGCTACCGCGCCGCCATGTTTGTCAGCGGCAATGCCGCGGACTATTTTTTTGCACAAGAAGCGCCTCTGGCGCCTGATGCGATTGCGCCATCAGCGATCAAAACAAGAGCATGGGCACCTGGCCCCGGAACCGTGCAGGCGCTGGTGCATGCGGGGGTTCCCCGCGAGCGCATCGACAGCCCGGCGCCCGATGCCCTGCAGTTTGATTCGGAAGCCCTGTGGCAGCGGGTGGCGCCGCAGGTGCGCGCAGGCGACCGCATTCTCATCGTGCGTGGCTGCTCCGAGGGCTCGGCTCCCGGTCCGGGCCAGGGCCGGGACTGGCTGGCACGCCAGATCGAGCAGGCCGGCGCCACGGTGGATTTTGTGGTGGCCTACACCCGCGGCGCCCCGCGCCTCACGCCCGAGCTGACCGCGCTGGCCCATGCGGCCGCGAGCGACGGATCGTGGTGGCTGCTCAGCAGCTCGGAAGCCCTCACGCACCTGGCCAGCGCCGTGCCAGGCCTGGCTCTGCAGGCAGCGCGCGCCCTGGCCACGCACCCGCGCATTGCGCAAGCGGCACGCGCCGCCGGTTTTGGCCAGGTACAGGAATGCCGGCCCGCACTGGACGACGTGATGGCCTCGATAGAATCGGCGGCATGAGCCCCGAGCCCTCCATCGATCCGTCCACCCCAGCCGCCCCCGGCACCCCGGTGAGCGCCGCATCCGGCGCGGGCCCGGCGGAGGGCGTCGCCCCGGTCGCCACGCCGCGACACACCGGCGTTGGCACCTACCTGCTGGGCGCGGTGGCCATCGCGGCCCTGGTCAGCAGCGGGCTGCTGTGGCAAAAGCTCAGCACCATCCAGGAGCAGCTGGCACGCCAGTCGGCCGATGCAGGCACACAGGCCGTCGAAGCGCGGACCGTGGCGCGCCAGGCCGAAGAACTGGTACGCGACACGGCCGCCCGCCTCTCGGTGACCGAAGCCCGGGTGGGCGAGGTGGCACTGCAGCGCAGCCAGCTCGAAGAACTCATGCAAAGCCTGTCGCGATCGCGCGACGAAAACCTCGTGGTCGATATTGAATCGGCCATCCGCCTGGCGCAACAGCAGGCCCAGCTCACGGGCAGCCTCGAACCCCTGGTGGCCACGCTCAAGAGCGCAAACCAGCGCATCGAGCGCGCGGCACAGCCCCGCCTGGCCCCGGTGCAGCGCGCCATCGGCCGTGACCTCGACCGGCTCACCCGCGCCACCGTCACCGACACCGCCGGCCTGCTGGTCCGCCTCGACGACCTGGTGCGCCAGGTGGATGAACTGCCCGTGCAGAATGCCGTGGCCCAGGCCGCCGCCACGCGCCGCCTGGCAGCCGCAGCCCCCGGCCCTGCAAACGCGGGGGCAGCCCCGCAGGGTGACCAAGCCTGGTGGCAGACCACGCTGCAGCGCAGCTGGGAGGTCGTGCGCGACGAGGCCCGCAACCTGGTGCGC
The DNA here is from genome assembly GCF_058797075.1 of Acidovorax sp. GW823-FHT02H02. Lineage (NCBI taxonomy): Bacteria > Pseudomonadati > Pseudomonadota > Betaproteobacteria > Burkholderiales > Comamonadaceae > Acidovorax > Acidovorax sp. GW823-FHT02H02. The sequence goes on from NZ_JBXAJH010000001.1 coordinate 366,229, forward strand.
GTGAGCCGCATCGACCAGCCCGAGGCCATTTTGCTGGCCCCCGAGCAGACTTTCTTCCTGCGCGAGAACCTCAAGCTCAAGCTGCTCAACGCCCGCCTGGGGGTGCTGGCGCGCCAGTTCGAGTCGGCCCGCGCCGACCTGGCCGCCGCCACCGCGGCACTCAACAAGTATTTCGACCCTGCATCGCGCCGCACGCAGGCCGCCGCCTCCTTGCTGCAGACCGCCCAGGCCAGCATGAAGGCCGCCGAGCAGCCCCGTCTGGACGAAACCCTCTCTGCACTGGCCACGGCCGCTGCGGGAAGATGATGAAGCGCCCCCTGAGTCGCTTCGCGCCTTCCCCCTCTCTCGCTTCGCTGCGCGAAGCGGGAGGGGGACGCCCCCAGCGCGGCGGGGCGGCCCTTGCGCGGGGGCACTGGCTTTGGCCGTGCCAGTTTCACCGGTCGGCGCATAGCGCATTGGATCACTGATATGCGTGCTGCACTTTGGCTTTTGGCGTTGTTTGGCGTGGCCGTGGCCGCGGCCCTGTTTGCGGGCAACAACCAGGGCACCATCACGCTGTACTGGCCGCCCTACCGCATCGACCTGTCCCTGAACATGGTGGTGCTGCTGCTGGTGAGCACCTTCGTCACGGTGTATGCCGCGATGAGCGCGCTGGCCGCCCTGCTGGATTTGCCGCGCCAGGCCCTGCGGTGGCGCGTGCAGCAAAAAGAACGCGCCATGCACGGCGCCATGCTGGATGCCCTGACGCACATGCTCGCCGGTCGCTTCATCCGCTCGCGCAAGGCGGCACTGACGGCCCTGTCCAAGGAAGCAGCACTCACCACCGACGGTGAAACCGTGCCCCACGGCCTCCACCTGAGGACCATGGCGCACATGGTGGCCGCCGAAAGCTCACACGCGCTGCAGGACCGCGCCACGCGCGACACCCATTTGCAACAGGCCCTGGGCCAGGTGTCGGCAGGCGGCACCGCGCACGAGCAGGAACTGCGCGAAGGCGTGCACATGCGTGCCGCACGCTGGCTGCTGGATGACCGCGACGCCCGTGCCGCCCTCGAACGGCTTGCCGTTCTGCCGCAGGGCGCCGCCCGGCGCACGCTGGCGCTGCGCATCCGGCTCAAGGCCACCCGCCTGGCGCGGCAGACGCAGGACGCGCTGGACACGGCGCGCCTGCTGGGCAAGCACCACGCCTTCTCGGCCGGCGCCGCGCAAAGCATCGTGCGCGGCCTGGCCACCGAGCTCATCAATGGCGCGCACGACACGGCCCAGCTGCAACAGACCTGGCTGCACCTGGAACAGTCCGAACGCGGCATGCCGGAGCTGGCCATCCACGCTGCCCAGCGCCTGGCAACCGTGGGGGGCGAACCGGCACAGGTGAGGGCCTGGCTGCTGCCGGCCTGGGACCTCATGGTCAAGCAGCCGCAAGCCCTGCCCGACCCGCATGCGCTCAAACTGGTGCGGGCCCTCGAATCGACCCTGGATACGCTCGATGCCTCCTGGCTGGCGCGCATCGAATCCGCCCAGCAGGCCAACCCGCGCGATGCCCGCCTGCAATACCTGGCGGGCGTGGCCTGCCTGAAACGCGAGCTGTGGGGCAAGGCGCAGCAACTGCTGACCCAGGCCACCCCGCATTTGCCCGACGCCGGCCTGCGCGCCAGTGCCTGGCGCCATCTCGCCGAGCTGGCCGAGCGCCGCAACGACAGCGAAGCCGCCGCAGCCGCCTGGAAAAAGGCCGCACTCGCGCATTGAAGCGGCGCTGGCGCAGTGGGCCGCCGCCCTGGCGGTCAGCCCCTCTGCACGGCGTGCATTGGGGAACTTTGAGCGCAGACGGTCGATCAATTCAGTTTTTTTGAATTGAACCGTCAATCCATCTGAAACCCGTCCGTCCCATGACTCCCTAAACTGGAGCCATTCCTGCACGGCATCCGTCTGGCAACTGCTGCATACCGTGCAGCCTCGCGCCACGGACAACCCTCAACGCTTTCCCCGACATGCCTTCCTCCGACCCCGGCCAGGCCCTCGCCGCCCCACGCTACACCCACACCGCCATGCTGCTGCACTGGCTGCTGGGCATTGCGCTGGTCACCCTGTTTGGCCTCGGCCTGTACATGGCCGACCTGCCCTTTTCCCCCCAGCGCCTGAAGCTCTACAACTGGCACAAGTGGGCCGGGGTCAGCATCCTGGTGCTGTCGCTGCTGCGCCTGGCCTGGCGCCTGGTGCACCGGCCACCGCACCTGCCGGCCCGCATGCTAAACGCCATGCCCCGGTGGCAGCAGATGGCGCACCAAGGCGCGCACCACCTGCTGTACCTGCTGTTTTTCGCCGTGCCGCTGCTGGGCTGGGCCTACAGCTCGGCGGCGGGCTTTCCCATCGTGTTTCTCGGACTGTGGCAGTTGCCCGACTTCGCCCCGGTCAGCCCGGATCTGGCCGATGCACTGAAACCATTGCACAAGCTCAGCGCCATGGCCATGGCCGCACTCGTGCTGGCGCATGTGGCTGCCGCGCTCAAGCACCAGTTCATTGACCGCGACGGGCTGCTGCAGCGCATGCTGCCGGGTCGCCGCTGATCCCCGTCGCCCCATTTTTCAGGAGTGCCTCCCATGCAAGTTTCTTCCTACTTCTCGGCCCTGGCCCTGGGCAGCGCCGCCCTGCTGGCGACCCAGCCTGCACTGGCGCAGCAAAAGCTGGTGCCCGCCCAGAGCGAAGTGCAGTTCACCGCGCGCCAGATGGGCGTGCCACTGCAAGGCCATTTCAAGAAGTTCGACGCACAGGTCAGTTTTGACCCCGCCAAGCTGGCCACCAGCAAGATCGCCTTCACGGTGGACACCGGCAGCGCCACCATGGGCTCGCGCGAAACCGACTCCGAACTGCCCAAGCCCACCTGGTTCAACGTGCCCCAGTTCCCGCAGGCCACGTTCCAGTCCAGCGCCATCAAGGCCCTGGGCGCAGGCAAATTCGAGGTGGCCGGCAAGCTCAGCATCAAGGGCGTGGCCCGCGACGTGGTTGTGCCGGTCACACTGGTGCAAAACGGCGCCACCACCATGGCCACCGGCGCGCTGCCGCTCAAGCGCCTCGCGTTCAAGATCGGCGAGAACGAATGGGCCGACACCTCCATGGTGGCCGACGACGTGCAGGTGAAATTCAAGCTGGCACTCAGCGGTGTCGGCAAGTTCTGATCGCTTTTTTTGTTCCCCCTGTTTTCCCAACCTTTTCTTCAGGAGTTTTTTGATGCGTAAATCCCTCTTCGCCTTGGCTGCCACCGCCGTGCTGGCCACTGCCGCCCATGCAGCCCCCGCCACTTACGCCATTGACCCTACGCACACCTTTGCCACTTTCGAGATCAGCCACTTTGGCGCGTCCGTGAACCGCGGCCGCTTTGACAAGAAACAAGGCACCGTGCAGTTCGACAAGGCAGGCAAGAGCGGCAAGGTCGAGATCACCTTTGACGTCGCTTCGGTCAACACCGGCACCGCTGTTTTTGACAAGGATCTGATCGCTGAAGAAATTCTGAACGCAGCCAAGTACCCCACCGCCAAGTTTGTCTCCGACAAGTTCCACTTCAACGGCGACAAACTCGCCTCTGTCGATGGCAAGCTGACGCTGCTGGGCAACACCCAGCCCGTCACGCTCAAGGCCAACCAGTTTGCCTGCTATGAAAACCCCATGCTCAAGCGCGAAGTCTGCGGTGGCGACTTTGAAACCACCATTGACCGCACGGCGTTCGGTTTGAATTACGGCATCGACTGGGGCTTCCCGAAGAACGTGCGTCTGGTAATGCAGATCGAAGCTGTCAAGCAATAAGCAATTAGCAATAGGCGCCTGCCACACGCAAGGCGGACGAAGGCGCCATGCCCCACCCGGGCTGGCGCCTTTTTTATTGTTCGCGCAGTTCAACGGCATCGCCCATTGCTGCCGCATCCGCATCCGGCGGGCGAGCGAATGGACGGGACGCAAACCACCCAGCCGAAGAGGCACGTCGCGGTCAAGGCGGCCAATCCGCTCAAACCGCGCACCAACGAGCGCCCCGGGCAGGTGCCGGGCAAGCGCCGGGCACGGCATAAGCGCTTCGTAGTGGATAGCTTCCGATGCGTGCTGATAAAGCGACCGCGGCCAAACACACCCAAAATACCGGGGTGCGGGCGGCCTGTGTGGGCGGGCCGGTAAAATCATCGCATCCCGCCCCCAGTCAACCTGACGGCATCCTTAGAACGTGCTCACGATTGAGCAGTGGTCGCCCGATCGCAAACACGTTCCCAGGGGATGCCGTTTTCATTTGCCATTCCGCCATGAGCGACACCACTGCCCAACCCGGCCTCGACAGCCTCTCCAAGTCCTTCGAACCCGCCGCCCTGGAAGCCCACTGGGGCCCCGAGTGGGAGCGCCGCGGTTACGGCGCGGCGGGCGTTCGTGGCACCGGCGCGCCCCAGGCCGGCGCACCGTCTTTTGCCATCCAGCTGCCGCCCCCCAACGTGACGGGCACGCTGCACATGGGCCATGCGTTCAACCAGACGATCATGGACAGCCTCACCCGGTACCACCGCATGCGCGGGCACAACACGGCCTGGGTGCCTGGCACCGACCACGCCGGCATCGCCACGCAGATCGTGGTGGAGCGCCAGCTGCAGGAACAGGGCATCAGCCGCCACGACATGGGCCCCACCCCGCCCGAGGCGCGCAAGAATTTCGTCGCCAAGGTGTGGGAGTGGAAGGAAAAGAGCGGCAACACCATCACCACGCAGATGCGCCGCATGGGCGACAGCGTGGACTGGAGCCGCGAGTACTTCACCATGGACGACAAGCTCTCCAGGGTGGTGACCGAGACCTTCGTGCGCCTGTACGAGCAAGGCCTGATCTACCGCGGCAAGCGCCTCGTCAACTGGGACCCCAAGCTGCAGTCCGCCGTGTCCGACCTGGAAGTCGAGAACGAAGAAAAAGACGGCTCGCTGTGGCACATCGCCTACCCGCTGGCCGACGGCTCGGGCCAGCTCGTGGTGGCCACCACGCGCCCCGAGACCATGCTGGGCGACGTGGCGGTGATGGTGCACCCCGAGGATGAGCGTTACAAGCACCTGATCGGCCAGAAGGTCAACCTGCCGCTGTGCGACCGCCAGATTCCGGTGATTGCCGACGACTACGTGGACCGCGAATTCGGCACCGGCGTGGTCAAGGTCACGCCCGCGCACGACCAGAACGACTACGCCGTGGGCCAGCGCCACCAGCTGCCGATGATTTGCGTGCTGACCCTGCAGGCCACGGTGAACGAGAACGCCCCGGCCAAATACCAGGGCATGGACCGCTTCGTGGCGCGCAAGGCCGTGGTGGCCGACCTCGAAGCCCTGGGCCTGCTGATCGAAACCAAGAAGCACAAGCTCATGGTGCCGATCTGCACCCGCACCGGCCAGGTGGTCGAGCCCATGCTGACCGACCAGTGGTTCGTGGCCATGAGCAAGGTGGGCGCGGGCGACGCCACCGGCAAGAGCATTGCGCAAAAGGCCATCGATGCCGTGGCCAGCGGCGAGGTGACCTTTGTGCCCGAGAACTGGGTCAACACCTACAACCAGTGGATGAACAACATCCAGGACTGGTGCATCAGCCGCCAGCTGTGGTGGGGCCACCAGATTCCGGCCTGGTACGACGAAAACGGCAACGTGATCGTGGCCCGCAACGAGGCCGAGGCCCAGGCCAAGGCCCCGGGCAAGCAGCTGCGCCGTGACGAAGACGTGCTCGACACCTGGTATTCGTCGGCCCTCGTGCCGTTTTCCACCATGGGCTGGCCGAACCAGGGCGACAGCGCCACCGACGATTTCAACCTCTACCTGCCCAGCAGCGTGCTGGTGACGGGCTACGACATCATCTTCTTCTGGGTCGCCCGGATGATCATGATGACCACGCACTTCACGGGCCGCGTGCCGTTCAAGCATGTGTACATCCACGGCCTGGTGCGCGACGCACAGGGCAAGAAGATGTCCAAGTCCGAAGGCAACGTGCTCGACCCGGTGGACCTGATCGACGGCATCGCCCTGGAGCCGCTGCTCGACAAGCGCACCACCGGCCTGCGCAAGCCCGAAACGGCGCCCACCGTGCGCAAGAACACGCAAAAGGAATTCCCCGAGGGCATTCCGGCCTACGGCGCCGATGCGCTGCGCTTCACCTTCGCCGCGCTGGCCAGCCTGGGCCGCAGCATCAACTTCGACAGCAAGCGCTGCGAGGGCTACCGCAACTTCTGCAACAAGCTCTGGAACGCCAGCCGCTTTGTGCTGATGAACTGCGAAGGCCAGGACTGCGGGCTGGATGCGAGCCAGGGCTGCACCGAGAGCTACATGCACTTCAGCCAGGCCGACCGCTGGATCACCTCGCTGCTGCAAAAGACCGAGGCCGAGGTGGCCAAGGGCTTTGCAGAGTACCGCCTGGACAACGTGGCCAACACGATCTACGACTTCGTCTGGAACGAGTACTGCGACTGGTACCTGGAAATCGCCAAGGTGCAGATCCAGAACGGCACCGAGGCCGAGCAGCGCGCCACGCGCCGCACGCTGATCCGCACGCTCGAAGCCATCCTGCGCCTGGCCCACCCCATCATCCCGTTCATCACCGAAGCCCTGTGGCAGACGGTGGCACCCGTGGCCGGATTGAAGGGCGAGTCGGTCAGCATTGCCCGCTACCCCGAGGCCCAGCCCGAGAAGATCGACGAGGCTTCCATGGCCCACATGGGCCGCGTCAAGGGCCTGGTGGACGCCTGCCGCGCCCTGCGCGGCGAGATGAACGTCTCGCCCTCCACCCGCCTGCCGTTGTTCGTGGTGGGCGATACCGCCTTCATGCGCGGCGTGGCCCCGGTGCTGCAGGCCCTGGCCAAGCTCAGCGAAGTCAAGGTGTTTGACGACGAGGCCGCCTGGGCCGCCGCGGCGCAGGCCGCGCCCGTGGCCGTGGTGGGCGATGCCCGCATGTGCCTGTACATGGAGATCGACGTGGCCGCCGAAAAGGCCCGCTTGACCAAGGAAGCCACCCGCATCGAAGGCGAGATCACCAAGGCAAACAACAAGCTCTCCAACGAGGCCTTTGTGGCCAAGGCCCCCCCGGCCGTGATCGACCAGGAGAAAAAGCGCATCGCCGACTTTGGCGCCACGCTGGCCCGCCTGCGGGACCAGCTGGCCCGCCTGGGCTAAGGCTCTTTTCACCACCCACCGCACGCACCATGATCCAGCCCAACAACACCCCCGTCCGCAAAGCCGTGTTTCCCGTGGCAGGCCTCGGCACCCGCTTCCTGCCGGCCACCAAGGCATCGCCCAAGGAAATGCTGCCCGTGGTGGACAAGCCGTTGATCCAGTACGCCGTGGAAGAAGCCTACGCGGCCGGCATCCGCCACATGATCTTCGTCACCGGCCGCAGCAAGCGCGCCATTGAAGACCATTTCGACACCGCCTACGAACTGGAGGCCGAGCTGGAAGCCGCCGGCAAGAAAGAGCTGCTGGAGCTGGTGCGCTCCATCCAGCCCGACGACATGGACTGCGCCTTTGTGCGCCAGCCGCGCTCGCTGGGCCTGGGCCATGCCGTGCTGTGCGCCGAGGCGCTGGTGGGCAACGAGCCCTTTGCCGTGCTGCTGGCCGACGACCTGATGGTGGGCCCGCCCGGTGGCGAAGCCGTGCTGGCGCAGATGGCCACCGCGTTTCGCCAGCAGGGGCGCTCGGTGATTGCCGTGCAGGAGGTGCCGCTCGACCAGGTCCACCGCTACGGCATCGTGGCGGGCGAGCCCGCCGGCGGCCCGCTGATCCGCATCGAGCGCATCGTTGAAAAACCCAAGGCCGACGTAGCCCCTTCGCGCATGGGCGTGGCCGGCCGCTACATCCTCACGCCCGGCATCTTCAACGAGATCCGCAACCAGCCGCGCGGCGTGGGCGGTGAAATCCAGCTCACCGACGGCATCGCCCGCCTGATGCAGAACGAGGCGGTGTATGCCTTTCAATACGAAGGCAAGCGCTACGACTGCGGCAGCAAGGAAGGTTTCCTGGAAGCCACGGTGGAGCTGGCCCTGCAGCACCCGCAGGTGGGCGCGCAGTTTCGCGAATACCTCAAGGCCCTGGCGCTGTAACCCTCGCGCTTCACTTGCGATAGCTGCCAGCGTTTTCCAGAAAAGCGCTGGCAGCCATTCTGACTAGCGCCGCCGCAGAACATGGATGTATTCCACCCCCTCCGTCTTCTGCTCCACCAGTTCATTGCCGGTCTGCTTGGCGAAGGCCTGGAAGTCACGCAGCGAGCCGCCGTCGGTGGCCAGCACCTTGAGCAGCTGGCCGCTGGCCATGTCGGCCAGGGCCTTCTTGGCCTTGAGAATGGGCAGGGGGCAGTTCAGGCCCCGGGTGTCGATTTCTTTGTGAATTTCCATGGTCTTCAATCCTTTGGCAGTTGCAGTTGCGGGTCGTCCAGCCCGCGCCGCCGTTCTGCATTTTCCTCGGCCGTAAAAAACACCGGCTCGTGCCCCCGCGTGCGCAACCAGTCGGCCAGCGCGTAGCCCGTGCCCGCAGGCCAGCACCTGAGGTCTGGCAGATCGTACAGCCGATAGTCCACCAGCTCGGGCGACAGCCGCACCTCCCCTTCGGCCACCACATGGTAGGCAATGATGATCTGGTTCATGCGCAGAAACTCGTAGGCCCCCACCAGCGTGGTGGAGCGCACATCGAGGTTGGTCTCTTCCTTGACCTCGCGCGCAATGCCTTCCTGCGGCGACTCGCCCGCCTCCATGAAGCCGGTGATCAGCGCAAACATCTTGCCCGGCCAGGCCGCATTGCGCGCCAGCAGCACCTTGCCGTCCATCTCCACAATGGCCGCCAGCACGGGCGTGGGGTTGTTCCAGTGCGTCCAGCCGCAGGCGGGGCAGCGCAGCCGCTCCTTGTAGCCGCCATCTTCCGCCAGGATGATGGCTTGCAGGGCGGTGCCGCAGTGCGTGCAGTGGCGTGCTTCGTAATGCATAGACTATTATTTTTGTAGCTACCAGCGCTTATCCATCAAGCGCCAGAAGCCGATTTCAGCAAAAACCGGTTTCCACCATGGCCGATGGCATCACGCAGGAAACACGCCGGTGGACAGATAGCGGTCGCCCCGGTCGCACACGATGAAGACGATGGTGGCATTGCTCTCGCGCTGTGCGATCTGCTGCGCCACCCAGCAGGCGCCCGCTGCCGAAATGCCCCCGAAGATGCCCTCCTCGCGCGCCAGGCGGCGGCACATTTCCTCGGCGTCGTCCTGGCTCACATAGACCATCTCATCGACCGCCGTGGCGTCGTAGATCTTGGGCAGATATTCCTGCGGCCACTTGCGGATGCCCGGAATGCGCGAGCCCTCTTGCGGCTGCGCCCCGATGATCTGGATGGCCGGGTTCTTCTCTTTCAGGAAGCGCGACACCCCGGTGATGGTGCCCGTGGTGCCCATGGCGCTCACAAAGTGGGTGATGCGCCCGCCCGTCTGCTCCCACAGCTCGGGGCCGGTGGTCTCGTAGTGGATGCGCGGGTTGTCGGGGTTGGCGAACTGGTCCAGCACCTTGCCCTCGCCACGCTTTTGCATGGCCTCGGCCAGGTCGCGGGCATGCTCCATGCCGCCACTCTTGGGCGTCAGCACCAGCTCGGCGCCAAAAGCCTTCATGGTCTGCGCGCGCTCGATGGACAGGTCCTCGGGCATCACCAGCACCATGCGGTAGCCCTTGATGGCCGCCGCCATGGCCAGCGCAATGCCGGTGTTGCCCGACGTGGCCTCGATCAGCGTATCGCCGGGGCGGATGTCGCCACGCTCTTCGGCGCGGCGGATCATGGACAGCGCAGGGCGGTCTTTCACCGACCCGGCCGGGTTGTTGCCCTCCAGCTTGCCCAGCACCACATTGCCCCGCGCTGCGTTGTCCTGGGCCCCAATGCGCTGCAGCGCCACCAGCGGTGTCTGGCCTACCGCGTCTTCAATCGTCGGATATTTCATACGCCCTACTGTGCCATAATTCAGGGCTTCACATATTCTGCCCGGGTGGTGAAATTGGTAGACGCAGGGGACTCAAAATCCCCCGCCGCAAGGCGTGCCGGTTCGATTCCGGCCCCGGGCACCATCTGATCATGTCAGATGGCTCTGGCCGTCAGCGCCATGAGTCCCAGCAACCCGCATGCCCGCCGGCATTGCGGGTTTTTTCACGCCCGCGCGCAGCTGTGCAGTTGGTTACACCCCGCGCGTCAACGCGACCCTTCGGCCCGCCGTTGTTCGGTTATGGTCCCTGGACGGCAGGGGGCGCGGATGCGTCCGCAGCATCGACGTGCTGATTGACTGACGCTGCGGTTTTCCGCACAAGAATGAAAGAGCGAATGAAAATGAATCGAATCTCTGCCAACGGCCTGATCGGCGGCGCCCTGTTCCTCCTCAGTGCCGCCGCCAGCGCCGGCACCAATGTCAGCGTGGGTATCGGTGTGAACTTGCCCGGCGTGGCGGTCGTACCGGTGGCCCCCGTGTATGCCCCCGCGCCGGTCTATGTCCAGCCGGCCCCGGTGTATGCGCCGCAACCCGTCTACGTGGCCCCGCGGCCCGTCTACATCCAGCGCGAGCGTGACGACGATGACGACCAAGGCAACCGCGGCTGGCGCGGCCGCGGCCATGGGGGCAAGCACGGGAAGCGGCACGACGACTGAGCAGTCGGTGCCGGGCCGCATGCACCTGCGCGCGGCGCACAGCCGCCGCGCGTGCCAGGCCTTCAGGCGGCCTGAAGCAGCGCCTCGGCCAGACGCGCCTGCGTGGCCTGCCCGGCGCTCAGCCGCTGACGCAGGTCGGCGCACAGGCGGCGCAGGGCTTCGACGCGGGCGACGATGCGGACTTGTTCGGCGAGGGGAGGCAATGCAAAGACAAGCCCCGCAACCTGTTTGGTGGAAATGTGAGGAACGCCGTTGCTGCGGCCGGGATCGATAGTACCGACAAACAAGTCGGACTGGAGCCAACAGGTTGCCGTCATGCGATGTTCAAGAGAACCTAGGCCAACCCCAGCGGCAACTCCCGCGCATCCAGTCCCATGGCCTGAAGCTCTCGCCGGAAATGCGTCATTGCCAGCGGATATGCCTGGGCCACAAGTACGTACTGGTAATCGTTGTCTTCCAGCAGAGGCGCAACCGACTTTTCCGAAACCTCGCTCGAATAGAAAAACTTTGCTTCGTACTCACCGGAAAATGTGGCCACATCGGTGGCGTCCTGCGGATTCGCTGCCGTGGCCTGCAGCTTGATCATGACTCCCAACATCAGCCCCGCCCCTGCAACGATGGGTACGGCCAAGGCCAAGTCAATTTCCTGTTGCAAGTTCATCTGCATCTGCATGCCGGCAGCATCCCCCTTGTTCTGGCCTGAGAAGGCCAGAACGCGGAAGGTCCGTAGCACGGGGCGAGGTACGCTTAGTTCTGACATGACGCCTCACCATGGGTGAATCGGCGGAATGGCCTAGGGCTGTAGCGCGGTTCGGTCTGCTCCATCTCTGCACGCACTGCCGTCAGATTGACCACCTTGGCGCCCACGTGCACCGGCTTGCGCTGCTGCGTGAACTCGCCCTGCATACCCTTCTCTTCGACCAGCGCCCAAAAAGTTTCAGGGCTGCGGCGCACAAGACGCAGCAAGGTGTCCATCGCCTCTGACTGGGCCACACCGTCGTTTTCGTACTTGCTGAACGCCACTGGGCCGCCGCCAAACAGCCTGGCCGCCTGGGCCTGGGTGAGCTTGTACTGTTTGCGTAGCGCGGTGATCTCCTCACCGGTCAGCAACCCATCCACCTGCTTGCGAAATGCCATCAGGACACGCTTGTTCAGCTTGCTTTCGGCCATCCCAGCAAAATCAGACGTGCAGGTGTCGCACTGCTTGTAATGCAAGGGCAGGTTTGCCTTGTGGCCCTTGTACTCACTCTCCACCATCTGCACCGATGCGAAGACATGGCCTTCACCGCAAATGGGGCACAGTTCTTGTGCGCTCATCGAGGCACTCCTTTCAAGCGTGGCAAGACACGATCAGGACCAAGGCCCCGGTCTTGCTCACAGCAAACTTCAAAAAATATTCCATCCGAACAGGCCGCCCCGTCGCCGGAGCGGTCTCTACCAAGCTGATGCTATAGGCGTCACAGGCCGCCCAGGCACCCTTGCCGTTTTCGCACCATTCCGAGTCGATGTAATCCCCCGGCTTCAGCACCGAGATCAAATCACCCACGCGCTCCAAGTCATCGTCAAACCACTTGCGCACATCCTTGCGGCACTTCTCCGTCCAGGCGTTGATTCGGCTCTCATCACGTGCCAAGGTCTGCACCAGCTGCAGCTCGTACAGCGGCCCGTTCGCGATCTTGACGCGCCCCTGCCCGTCCTCGGGAGGATTCAGACTGTACTCCGAAAGGACGAAAATTTTTACCATTATGGTAATTTATATGGAGGATGGGATCGTCACGCCACAGAAGCCACCAGCGCCTCGGCCAGACGGGCCTGCACGGACTGGCGTTCGGCCAGGCGCTGGCGCAGGTCGGAGCACAGGCGGCGCAGGGCAGTGACACGGTTGACGATGCGGGACTGTTCGGAGAGAGGAGGAAGAGCAACCACGGATGAGCGAAGTTGCCCCAACGAAATGAAAGATTGCACGCCACCAGCAGCACGTTCTTTCATCCCCGCCGCTTCAGCCTGCAACACAAGCAAAAGGTACTTGGGGCAGGACAAGGCGGCCGCGTAATACTTGAATAGCGCGACGTTTTTTACGCTGAACTCTGTATCTATATCAACAATGACGGGATTTCCAATGCTGCCAATCATTGCAAAGAGAATATCGTCGCGATCAACTCTGGAACGAGCAGATATCTGTTCGTGATCAGCAGGCGAAATCAGCTTTACGTCTGATAAATCAAGCACCCCCCCATAGAGATTCTTGCTTGTTACAAGCGGAAATCCCGTGGACTGATATTTGGGGGTATCGTGCGTTCCGTCGCGTACGTCATACGCCTGTTGCAGCCTCACCCACTCCCACCCCACCGGCAACTCAAACGGTTTTTCCTCGTCGGTGATGGGCGGCAGGGGCTTGTCGCGTTTGATCTGGCCTGCGGCGATGAGGCGGTCTTTTTCGGCGCGGATCTTTTGCAGCAGAACGCTGGCGGGTTCATCGGTGGGGTCTTGGGGCACGAGCAGGCCGCGCACGGCCAGTTGCAGCAGGGTTTGATCCAGAGCGTCGATGGCTTCGGGGCGGTCCAGCAGCAGGTCGAAGTGCTGGGCCACGCGCTGCCAGTTGGCGGCCAGCTCCTCGGGCGTGGTGCTGGCGGTGAGTGTGCCCAGCAGGGTGCTGAGCAGTTGGGCGTGCTGGGCGGATTCCAGCCGGCCCTTGGCCTCCAGCGCATCGCACAGGCGCATGAGTTCTTCGACGCGGGTGACGATGCGGGATTGTTCGGGCAACGGCGGCACCGGAATCAGGAACTGGCCGAGCTTGGCAATGCTCAAGCCTTCTCGTGAGACGCCGACCTGCACATCCATGACGGTCTGTTGAACGTGCCGAGAGACAAGCACCTTGTGCAAGAAGGCATTAAGTTCCGGCAGCACCGCGCGAATGATGGTGACGTGTTGGCTAACGTTTGCCGGGCCTGTCCGAATTTCTGTGTGTGAGGCTCATTGAACCTTCACCGATTTCGTGAAGCTGGTTGACTATCTTACGTG